>JAEXCA010000080.1 GCA_023393755.1 Actinomycetes bacterium
TGCTCACGTGTTACTCACCCGTTCGCCACTGATCCGCAGAGCAAGCTCCGCTTCACCGTTCGACTTGCATGTGTTAAGCACGCCGCCAGCGTTCGTCCTGAGCCAGGATCAAACTCTCCGTTGAAAATGTTCGGTTGCGGGCTTTAAGGCCCATTTACCGTCAACATCGGTTCGATACTGACGCAGACTCATTGCTGAATCTGCTCAATAATCAAAGGAATCCGTCCAGTGAGTGTTCGACTTGCGTCTCGCACCCCCTGTGACGGGGTTGATTTGGCACTTCATGAGTGCCTTTATTGTGCATTGACTTTAAGCACGCTGTTGAGTTCTCAAGTTTCGGGTGCGCACCTCGCTTTGGCTTTCGCCGCCGCTTGGGGCAACTCGTCTTACTTTAGTTCGCTCGGTTCTCAGTGTCAAACTGAGCTCCTCGCTCCTCCCCCGCCCGCGTCGAGACCCGGATCTTGATGGCTCCTGGCATGGAGGCACACCGTATCCGTGCTGATAAAGGTGGGTTCGGCGCCCCGGTCCGTCCTCGTCGGGATCTCTCCCGGCTCCGTCCGTGTCACCGGCAGCGCTCGAAGAACATTACGGGGTTGCCCGGGCGGGGTCAAATCGGCCTGACGCCCGGGCGTGTCGCCCTCAGCGGACCAGGTTGACGGCGCCCACGGTCCGCTTCCCACGACGCACGATGAGGTATCCCCCGGCCAGCAGATCCTCGGCGGTCACCGCCGCATCGGGGTCGGTCACCCGCTGGTTGTTGAGGTAGGCGCCACCCTCGGCGATGGCACGACGGGCCGCACCCTTGCTCTCCACCACCCCGCTCGCGACGAACACCTCAACCACGCTGGGCAGGTCGGCACCGGTCGGCACCGTCGACGCGCCGAGCTCCTTCGCCACCGCGGCGAGCGTGCCGGCGTCCAGGCTGCCGAGGTCGCCCCGTCCGAAGATCGCGCCGGCGGCCGCGGTGGCGGCCTCGCGCTCGGCGACCGAGTGCACCAGGTCGGTGATGTCATCGGCCAGCGTCCGCTGGGCGGCTCGCAGGTGCGGCGCCTCGCGGGTCTGACGCTCCAGTTCGGCGATCTCCTCGGCGCTGCGCCGGGTGAAGATCTTCAGGTAGTCGCCCACCATGGCGTCCTCGGCGTTCAGGAAGAACTGGTGGAAGGCGTAGGGCGAGGTCATCGCCGGGTCGAGCCAGACCGTCCCGGTCTCGGTCTTGCCGTACTTCGTCCCATCGGCCTTGGTGAGCAGGGGCGTCGCCAGGGCGTGCACCCGGGCACCCTCGGCCCGGCGGATCAGCTCGACCCCCGCGGTGATGTTGCCCCACTGGTCGGAGCCGCCGGTCTGGAGTTCACAGCCGTACTGCCGGTGCAGTTCCAGGTAGTCCAGCGACTGCAGCAGGACGTAGGAGAACTCGGTGTAGGAGATGCCGGATTCGAGCCGCTTCTTCACCACTTCCCGATCGAGCATCCGGTTGACACTGAAGTGCTTGCCGATGTCCCGCAGGAAGTCCAGGGTGGAGAGCCCGGCCGTCCAGTCGTAGTTGTTGACCACCCGGGCGGCGCCGGCACCCTCGAAGCTGACGAACCTGGCGACCTGCGCCCGGATCCGTTCCACCCATTCGTGCACCACCTCGACCGGGTTGAGGTTGCGTTCCGAGGTCTGCCTCGGGTCGCCGATCAGGCCGGTCGATCCCCCGACCAGCAACAGCGGCCGGTGCCCGGCCTCCTGCATCAGCCGGGCCAGCATCAGCTGAACCAGGTTCCCCATGTGGATGCTGGGCGCGGTCGGGTCGAAACCGACGTAGAAGGTGAGCGGTCCCGCGTCGAGCCGGGCGCGCAGCGCCTCCGGGTCGGTGGAATGGGCGATGAAGCCCCGCCAGCTGAGTTCGTCCAGTACCGCGTTCATGATCGCCAAGCCTATCGGCGCGGCGCCCTCCGTCCCGCACCTCCCACAACGGGGCCCTCCGGATTCGGGCCGCGACCAGGGAGGCGGGCCTGCCGGGCCGGGCGATGTCGGCGGGACCTCCTAGAGTCGCTGACGACCGAAGGAGGAAGCGATGCCGTCGTTCCGCGCCAGCCTGGGAATCCTCGACGCCCGTCCCGGGGTGCCGCCCGAGTCGGTGCTGGAGACCGCCCGCGACACCGTGGCCGCCCTGCGGGTGGTCGAGGACGCGTTCGTGGACGTCGAGCCGCTGCTCCGCGGGGACGGCATCCCGCGGGTGGTGGTGCGCTTCCTGGAACCGACCGGCAACGACACCGAGGAGGACGGCCGGGCCTGGGAGGTGGCGGCGGCGATGGCGGCGGGGGTGCGGCCGGTGGCCGAGACCGTCGGGCTGCGGGTCCATCGCCGCGCCGGGCGGCGCTGGTTGCCGCTGGCGCCGCCCGACACCGACCGGTAGCCGGGGGCCCGGCTCACGGGGACGCGACGGCGAGCTCGGCGAGCAGGATGCGGTGAAGTTCGTCGGCCTGTTCGAAGGCCACCGAATGGCCGGCGTCCGGCAGCACGTGCAGGTGCTTGCGTGGCGCCCGCAGCGCGTCGAGCCACTCCCGCGCCGGAGCGGTCCGGGCCGCCAGTTCGTGGCTGCCCTCCAGCACGATCACCGGCACCTCCAGACGCGGCACCTCCCGCCGCAGATCGACCAGCTGCAACCGGGGGTACAGCACTGAGAACATGTCCAGCAGGCCGCGCAGCACGTTCACCTTTTCCAGCCCGGCGTACTCCTCGCCCAGCAGCCCCATCGGCCCGATGCCCGAGCGGGCACCCCGGTCCTGGTACGCCCGCGGCGGTGCGTAGGCGCCCTCGAGCAGCGGGTACTGGGACATCACGAAGGCGTAGTCCAGCGGATCGGCGTACGGCGGCGGGCCGGCACGCCACAGCCGCTCGGCGAGGCCGGCGTTGCCGTCCCGCTCCGCGAGTGCCAGCAGGTCGTGGTAGATCCGGCGGTCGGTCTCCAGCACGCTGACCATCTGCCCGCTGCCGACAAAGAGCCGGAACAGCTCCGGCGCCCGCTGCACCGCCAGCACGCCGAGCAGCGAACCCCAGGACTCCCCCAGGAGCACCACCTGCCGCTGTCCGTACCGCTGGCAGAGGTGCCGCGCCAACTGGACGGCGTCGGCCACCGCCCGGTCGAGGGTGAGCGTTGCCGGGTCGAGGGCCGGATACGACTTGCCGGCTCCCCGCTGGTCCCAGCCCACCACCAGGAAGTCGTCGGTCAGGCCGTCCAGCAGCACCCGGGAGTAGGCCAGGTCGCTCTGGCCGGGACCCCCGCTGAGGTAGAGCAGGATCGGCAGGTCGCGGCGGGCACCGCGCACCTGGATCCACTGCGGATGCCCGCCGAGCTCGACTCGCACCAACTCGGTGATGGAACCGGGGAGTTCGCGCCCGTCCGGACCCGTCAGGGGTGGCGAGCCGGCCGGCTTGACCAGCATGCCGGCCACCACGGCCAGGACGGTCGCGGCGATCAGCACCCGGATCGGCGGACGTCCCCAGCAGCCGCGGCGGGCGTGGTCGGCTCCCCAGTCGGCACCCAGGATCATCGGCAGCACCGCCAGCCCGGCCGGGATCACCCGGCCGAGCAGGAAGGCGAGCAGGCCGTAGGACGAGTCGAGCGTCACCTCGCCCACGCTGCGGGCCAGGCCGGCGTCCCGGGTGGTCTCCAGCGCGGCGAGGTACGCCGCCGGAGCCAGCAGCATCGCCCAGCGGGAACGCATTCCGAGGCCGGCCAGCGCTCCGGTGATGCCGCCGCCGACCATGGTGACGATCGCCTGGCCGGCGGTCGCCGGCCCGAGCGGGAGGAAGGCCCCGGAAAGCCACCCGGCGCCGACGCTGATCAGGGTGGCCGCGATCGGGCCGGGGCAGTCGGCGGTGAACGAGGGATGCGGGGTTACGGCTGTCTGCTGCATGGCCCCCAGCCTGCTCCGGGACGACCGGCCGAGCGTCGGACGACGGGATGGTCTTCGTCCGCCACCCCGGGGCGGCGATGACGGCCGGGTCAGCCTGCGGACGGACGGCGCGGATCCGCCGGGTTGCGGAGGGGCGACGGGAGTTCCGCCGCGGCGGGAGCCCTACCCCTTGATCGCCTCGGCGAGCCTCACCCGCGCGCCCATCCGGAGCAGCGAGTTCTGGTAGATCGTGGCGCCGGCCAGGATCGCCGCCACGCAGGTCGCCAACAGGACGACCAGCGACAGCAGGGGTTCCCACCACTGCGCCTCGCCGAGAAAGAGCCGCACCGGCATTCCCACCGGTGCCGAGAACGGCACGTAGGACATGATGGTCAGCACCAGCGGGTTGTCGTTGAACAGGACCACCAGGAAGTAGGGCGCCATCACCAGGATGGTGAGCGGTGTGGTGGTCGAGCCGACATCCTCCTGCCTGGAGACCATCGCCGCCGCGGCGGCGAACAGCGCGGCCAGCAGGATGAACCCGAACAGGAAGAAGATCGCGAACCAGCCGATCGGCGCGCTCAGCCCGGACAGCAGCGCGGCCTGGCCGGTCACGCTGAGGCCCACGACGGTGATCAGCGCCAGGCCGAGCACCTGCCCCATCGCCAGGACGGTGTTGCCGAGCACCTTGCCGGCCAGCAGCGCCCGGGTCGGGATCGCCGAGATCAGCAACTCGACCACCCGGGTCTGCTTCTCCTCCACCACGCTCTGCGCGATGGTCATGCCGAAGGTCAGCGCGGCCATGAAGAAGATCAGCCCGAAGCCCACCGCCACCAGGTAGCGGAGGCCGAGGCTGGCGATGTCGGCGGAGAGCAGCTCCACCGGTGGCGACGCACTCAGCAGGCTGACCAGCATCGCCGGGACCTGCCGGTCGGCCACCACGGTGTAGCCGAAGGGCTCCGGGCCGCCGGGGATCAGCGCGGCCTCCACCTCGCCGCTGCGGACCAGTTCCCGCGCCCGATCGGGCGTCGCCGCCAGGGTGGGTTCGACGGCGTCGCCCGCCACCCGCAGGGCCTCCGCGGTCTCGGCGGTGACCGCGACCGGGATCCGGTCGGCTCCCTGCCCGGCGAACCCGGCCCACAGGATGCCGCCGAGGGCGAGCAGGAACAGGATGCCGGTGGAGATCAGGAAGGCCTTGCTGCGCAGCTTGGAGCCGACCTCCCGGCCGGCGACCAGCCGGACGCTCTGCGAGAAGGACGGTGCTGTGGAGCCGGCGGCCCGCGTGGCGGCACTCACTGGACCACCTCCCGGAAGATCTCCGCCAGAGCCGGTCGAACGGGCGCGAAGCTGGTCACCCCGCCGAGCTCGACCGCCCGGCGCAGCACCCCCTGGGCCGCCGGTTCGTCGTCGGCGTCGAACCGGACGCGGCCACCGTCCGCCTCGATCACCCGGACGCCCGGCCGGCTCCGCACCCAGCCGGTGTCCGTGGTGGCAACCAGCTCGAACCGCCGTTGCGCGTGGCGGTCGCGCAGGCGGTCGGTGCTCCCGGCGGCCCGGATCGTGCCGCCGGAGATGATCACCAGGTCGTCGCAGAGCCGTTCCACCACGTCGAGCTGGTGGGAGGAGAAGAGGACCGCGGCGCCCCGGGCCGCCCTGGCCTGGAGCACCCCGGCGACCACGTCGAGCGCGATCGGGTCGAGGCCGGAGAACGGCTCGTCCAGGATCAGCACCTGCGGATCGTGCACCAGCGCGGCGGCGATCTGGGCGCGCTGCTGGTTGCCCAGCGAGAGGGTCTCGACATTGTCGTTCAGCCGCTCGCCCAGTCCGAGTTCGGCCAGCAGGGCCCGCGCCCGCCGCTCGGCCTCCGTCCTGCCGAAGCCGTGCAGCCGGGCGAGGTAGACGATGTGATCCAGCACCCGCATCTTGGGGTACAGGCCGCGTTCCTCCGGCATGTACCCGAAATGACGACGGTCGGCCGCGGTCACCGGCGCGCCGTGCAGGGTGACCTCACCCTCGTCCCGGGAGAGGACCCCCAGGACGATCCGCATCGTGGTGGTCTTGCCGGCGCCGTTGCCACCGACGAAGCCGGTGAGCCGGCCGGGGACGACGCCGAAGCTCACCTGATCGAGCACCCGGTGATCCCCGTAGCTCTTGGTGATTCCGGCCAGTTCCAGCATGGTCGCTCCTGGGAGTCGGTGGTGGACGAGGGGCGGAGCGGTCGATGGCCCGCCGGCAACCCGGAGCGCCCGGCCCGGCTCGCGTCATTCTCCAGACGGACCGCCGGGATCCGCCCGGCAGCCGTTGTGACCCCGATCCACCGTCACTACGTTACCGAGTATGGAGAGGTGGCAGTGGCTGCGACAGCTCGACCGGCGCTCCGGCCGGGTGCTGGACGGCCTGCTGGCGGCGGCCCTGCTGATCGCCGCCGGCAGCGCGGGCGCGGCCCTGCCC
>JAEXCA010000171.1 GCA_023393755.1 Actinomycetes bacterium
CGGGCGGGGGGCGCTCCTCCGCCCCCCCGTCGGGGGGGGGGCGCGCCGCCGGGGCGGAGGTCGTCCAGCTGCCGCGCAACCGGGGCAAGGGCGCCGCCCTGAAGACGGGGCTGTACCACCTGCTGGCCACCCGTCCGGGGGAGGACGTGGTGACCGCCGACAGCGACGGCCAGCACACCCCGGCCGACATCCACGCGGTTGCGGCCGCCCCCGCCGGGCAGGACTCGCTCGTGCTGGGCTGCCGCGGGTTCACCGGCGACGTCCCGGCGGCCAGCCGGTTCGGCAACGCGGTCTCCCGGTGGTTGTTCCGGCAGGCCGCCGGGTTCGCCGTCTCGGACACCCAGACCGGGCTGCGCGGCATCCCCGCCGGGCTGGTCGGCTGGGCGTCGGGCATCCCCGGCGAGCGGTTCGAGTACGAGCAGAACATGCTGCTGCGGTGCAGCGGCGACGGGGTGTCGGTCCGGGAGGTGCCGATCGAGACCGTCTACTTCGACCACAACTCCGGCACCCACTTCCGTCCGGTCGCCGACTCCGTCCGCGTCCTGCTGCCGGTGCTGCTGTTCGCCGGCTCGTCGCTGATCTCGTTCGCCGTCGACACCGTGGTCTTCGCCGTGCTCCACGACCTGACCGGCTGGATCTCCGCCTCCATCGTCGGCGGCCGGCTGCTGAGCGCCGGGGTGAACTTCATCCTGAACGGCGCGGTCGTGTTCCGCAGTCGCGGACGACTGGGACGCCGGCTCGCCGGCTACCTGCTGCTCGCCGCGCTCCTGCTCGGCGCGTCCATCGCCGGCACCACCGCGCTGGCCGCCCTCGGCCTGCCCGCGCTGGTGGCCAAGATCCTCACCGAGACCGCCCTGTTCGCGATCAGCTACCAGGTGCAGCGCCGGCTGATCTTCGCCCGCCCCCGGCCCTCGACCCCCGCGAAGGCGCCGGCCGCACCCGACCTCGCCGGCGTGCGCTGACCCCCTGGGCGCCCCGGGACGATCCCGCCCGCAATACGAACCCCTGAGGTCGCCCCGGGCGAGTCCCGAAGCGTCGCCCAGTCGCCTGGCGCTCAAGCCCGCGCGGGTCATCGCCCACAGGCTTCCGGCCATGGTGTGGGTTTTGGTGTGTAGACGCAACAAAACCCACACTGTGATGGTCAGGGGTGGCCCGCCGGGCCGAAGCCGCGGTGGAGGCGGGCTCGCTCTCGCGGCAAGGTGGCGTTCGGCGTCCAGGGTGGCGCACCCGGTGCCGGCGGCGGTGACCCGCGCTCCACCTCAGGGTGGTCGGGCGACTCGGGCTCGGGATCCTCCGGGATCCGTTGGCGCAGCACAACGGGTTCACAGGAAGCTCAAAGGGGCGACTGGCTGGATGGGGAGCAGACCACATCACGGCTGGTCCTGAAGGAGAAAACGACATGACGACGATCGCCCTCATCGCGGCCAACCTGATCGCGATCACCCTGCTGACCTTCGCGCTCTACTTCCGTCGGCACCGCCGGCGCGACCTGGTGGTCGCCTTCCTCGGGGTGAACATCGGGGTGATGGCGGTGGCCCTGGTGCTCGGGGCGGCCACCTCGACCAGCCTGGGGCTGGGCCTGGGACTGTTCGGCGTGCTGTCGATCATCCGGCTGCGCTCCACCGAGATCAGCCAGCGTGAGGTGGCCTACTACTTCGCCGCCCTGGCCCTGGGCCTGATCGCCGGGATCGGCACCGACCTGCTGGTCTCCGGCGGCCTGATGGCGATGATCGTCGGCGCGCTCTGGCTGGGCGATCACCCCCGGCTGCTGAGCCGCACCCGCCAGCAGCTGATCACCCTCGACCGGGCGATCACCGACGAGGCCGAGCTGCGCAGCGAACTCACCTCGCTGCTCGGCGGCGCGATCGACCAGGTCACCGTCACCCAGCTCGACCTGGTCCGCGATCTGACCGTGGTCGACGTCCGCTACCGCCGGCCCCGCTCGATGTCGCCCGCCCCGGCCGAACTCTCCGCCGCCAGCCGCAGCCACGAACTCCAGGAAGCGAGCCGGTGATGGCCGCGCTGCCGATCGACCACTTCTCCCCGATCGCGCTGCCGGACCTGGTGGCCGAGGCCGAACTGCTCACCCGGGTCGACCGTAAGTACCTGCTCGACCGCTGCCAGGCCGGCGACTTCCTCCGGCACTGCGATCCGGACACCCGGGTGCTCGCCATCGAGGGTGGCCGCAGCTTCCGCTACGAGTCGGTCTACTTCGACACCCCCGACCTGCTGAGCTACCACCAGGCCGCCCACGCCCGGCGGCACCGGTTCAAGGTGCGTACCCGCAGCTACCTCGATTCGGGCCTGGCCTTCCTGGAGGTGAAGGTGCGCGGCGATCGGGAGGTCACCGTCAAGGACCGGATCGACCACGACCCGGCCAGCCCGGAGCGACTCGACGAAGCCGGGCGTGACTACGTCGACCGCACGCTTCTCGAGCGCGGGCCGGCCGGCTCGGTGGCGGCCCTACTCACCCCGACGCTGGTCACCCGCTATCGCCGGATCACCCTGCTGCCGGAGCCCGGGGTCCGGGTGACGATCGACACCGACCTGTTCTGGAGCCCTCCGACGGCTGACCAGGTCAGCCACGAAAACCACTTTCTGCCACATAACGCCGCTGGCCGACACCTAGGGCAGCCAGAGCGGCTATTTGGCAGAACCTGCACGGCAGCTGACCATGACGGCGGCCCGGAGGGCCTCGGCCGGCCCGACCTGGTGATCGTCGAGACCAAGTCGGCCGCTCGCCCGTCCGACATCGACCGGCTGCTGTGGCGGAGCGGCCACCGTCCGCTCTCGATCAGCAAGTACGGCACCGGCCTGGCCGCCCTGCGCCGCGACCTGCCGGCCAACAAGTGGGCACGGATCCTGCGCCACCACTTCCGCACCACCGAGGAGCTCCCGTGCGCCGCCTGAACCTCACCCTGGCCGGGCTGGCCGCCACCGCCGCGCTGGCGGGCTGCAGCCTGCCCAGCCGGACCGCCGCGCCGGAGAACCCCACCACGCCGGCCACCGCAGCCACCGTGACCGCGGCCGAAGTCCTGGCCGCGAACGAGGACGCGACCACGGTGAACGACGACGAGTGGTCGATGGCCGACGCGGTCGACATCGCCCTGACCGGGTCGTCGGCCACCACGACCGCCGAAGGCGTGACGGTGGACGGCAACCCGGTCACGATCACCGCCGCCGGGGTCTACCGGCTCTCCGGCTCGCTGGCCGGCCAGGTGGTGGTGGACGCGCCGGACGACGCCCTCGTCGTCCTGGTGCTGGACGGGGTCGAGATCGCCAGCAGCAGCACCGCCGCGATCGGCGTGCTGAACGCCGACGACGTCGGCGTTTACCTGGTGGACGGCACCACCAGCACCCTGACCGACACCGGCAACTACCCCGAGGACTCCGACGTCAACGCCGCGCTGTTCAGTGAGCAGGACCTGACCATCAGCGGCACCGGCTCGCTGACCGTCACCGGCAACGGCAACGACGGCATCACCAGCGAGGACGACCTGGTGATCCTCTCCGGCACCATCACGGTGACCGCGGTGGACGACGGCCTCCGCGGCAAGGACTCGCTCACCGTCGAGGGCGGCACGATCACCGTGACCGCCGGCGGGGACGGGCTGAAAGCCGACAACGAGGACGAGGACACCCGCGGCTACCTGGAACTCGCCGGCGGAACGATCGGCGTCACCGCGGGCGACGACGGGGTGGACGCCGAGACCGACGTGGTGATCACCGGCGGTGAGCTGACCGTCACCACCAGCGCTGTCGACACCGGCGAGGCCACCTCGAAGGGTGTCGACGCCGGCGCCGTCCTCATCATCGAGAACGGCTCGGTGACCGTCACCGCCTCGGTCGAGGCGCTGGAGGCGGCCACCGTGGTGATCGCCGGCGGGACGGTCGACCTGACCGCCAGCGACGACGGCATCAACGCCTCCACCGGCACCGGCGAATCCATGCAGGCCGACGCCGGGGCCTCGCTGGAGATCTCCGGCGGCACCGTGACGATCGACGCCGAGGGCGACGGGCTGGATTCCAACGGCACCCTGCTGATCTCCGGCGGCGCCACCACCGTCCACGGGCCGACCCGCGGTGGCAACGGCGCGATCGACAGCAACGGCGGGATCACCATCACCGGCGGAAGGCTGGTGGCCTTCGACACCGGCGACATGGCCGAGGCGCCCGGCACCTCCGGGCAGGGCTGGCTGATCGCCGCCGTCTCCGGTGGCGCGGGGGACACCGTGACCATCGCCGACGCGTCCGGGAACACCATCGCCGACGTCACCGCCGCCAAGGCGTTCGGTTCGGTCACCTTCTCCTCCGCCGAGGTGACCAACGGCGAGAGCTACCAGGTCGCCGGCCCGGCCGGGTCGGCGACGGTGACCGCCGGCGAGGGCGGGATGGGAGGCAGGGGCGGCGGTCCGCGACGCAATCGCTGACCACAACCGAGCGACCGCTCCAGACCCCGGCTCCGCCCCGAACCGGTCCCGAACGGCGGGTCACAGCCCGAGGCGCTCCAGGAACTCGTTGCGGAACAGGCCGTCCGGGTCGAGCCTGGCCCGCAGCGCGACGAAGTCCGCCCACCGCGGATACCGGTCGGCCACCTGCCCCGGGTCCATGGTGAAGACCTTGCCCCAGTGCGGCCGCGCGGTGCCGGGCAGGGCGGCCTCGATGGCCGGCAGCAGGGCCTCGACCGCCCGCTGCTCCGGCCGCCAGGTGAAGTGGAGGCCGACTGCGTCCGTACCGTACGAGGAGCTCAGCCAGAGCCGGTCCGCGGCGACGGTGCGCAGTTCGCTCACCAGCAGCAGCGGAGCGATCCGGTCGGCCAGCCCGCGGACGGCCTCGACGGCCGCGATCGCATCCGCGCGCGGGACCAGGTACTCGCTCTGCAGTTCCTCGCCCGCCGACGGGGTGAACTCCAGCCGGAAGTGCGCCAGCCGCTCCTGCCAGGGGCCCGGGACGCCCAGCTGCTCGGTGCAGGCCTCCGCCGGCGCTCCGAGGATCGGATGCCGTTTGACGGTGGCCGCGCTCGCGCCCAGCCGGTTGAGCAGGTCGGGGTCGGACGGCGCCGCGTCCGTCCGGTTCTTGATCCAGAGCTGATCGGCGCGCTCGGTGTCCGTCCAGCGGGAGAACACGCTCACGCTGGTGCCGAGCGCCATCGCCTGGTCGAACTCGGCGAGCAGCGCGTCCCAGCCCGGTCCCTCGTACACGGTCTGGGCGATGTCGTAGGTCGGTTCGACCTCGAGTTCGAGTTCGGTGACGATGCCCAGCGCGCCGAGACCCACCACCGCGCCGTCGAAGTCGGGCATCCCCCGCCGCAGCGTCAGCTCGCCGTCGGCGGTGAGCAGGTGCAGCGCGCGGACGGCCGAGGCCAGCGAACCGATCCGGCTCCCCGAGCCGTGGGTGCCGGTCGCGACCGCGCCCGCCACCGAGATGTGCGGCAGCGAGGCGAGGTTGGCCAGGGCGAGCCCCCGCCGGTGGAGTTCCGGTGCGAGTTCGCCGTACCGGAGCCCGGCGGAGACCCGGACCGCCCGCCCGTCCCCGGTCACCTCGGTCAGCGCGGGCAGCCCGGCCGTCTCGATCAGCACGCCCCCGGTGTCGGCGATCCGGTTGAAGCTGTGCCGTGAGCCCAGAGCACGTACCCGGCGTCCAGCCGCCCGGGCGTCGGCGAGGAGTCGGCGCAGCTCGTCCAGGCTCCGCGGCCGCTCGATCCGCTCCGCGCCGTAGCCGACGTTCCCAGCCCAGTTCGCCCGCGAGTTCATGGGGTGCACCCTACGGCCCGCGCTACAGCCCGAAGAAGTCGGCGACCGCGTCGCTGGCGTGGATCGCCGTGGTCACCTCGCCGTCGTTGAGCGGGCCGTCGATCCGGCCACCCGGCCATTCGTGGATGCCGCCGTTGATCCGGTACAGCGCGACCGGAGCCGCGCAGCCGGAGTAGTTGAGCAGGTCAACGGTCCGCCCGTTCTCGTCCGGCAGCGCGGGCACCGGTTCGGTGACGAGCGGGCCGGCGCAGGCGTTGCGCTCGGCCCAGCCGGCGAGGTCCTGCTCGGTCGGCATCGCCTCGACCCGGCCGAGCCCGCTCCCCGTCCCACCCCGGTAGGGCACGGCCGGATCGTCCGTGCCATGGATCAGCAGCAGCGGGACCGGGCGGGAAGGCGCGCACCGCGGCACCTGCAGCACCCCGGCGACCGACGCCGCGCCGGCGAACACGTCGGCCGCCTCGCAGGCCAGCCGCTCGGCCATCATCGCGCCGTTCGACATTCCGGTGACGAACACACGGGTGGGGTCGATGGCGTGGTCGGCGGCCACCCGCCGGATCACCTCGCGGGCGTACGCCACATCGTCCACCGCCTGCTGGGCGTCGACCGCCTGCCCGCAGCAGTCGCCGGCGTTCCAGACCGGCAGGGTCGCCCTGCCCCAGGACGTCCCCTGGCCGTAGACCACGACGAAGCCGCGTTCGTCCGCCACCCGGTCGAGGTCGCTGGACGAGGCGAACTGCGCCGCCGAGCCGCCGCCACCGTGCAACGCCAGCAGCACCGGCGGACGCGCGTCCGGCGAGAGCCCCGGCGGGACATGGACGGTGTAGCTGCGCTCCAGCCCGTCGAGGGTGAAGGTGGTGATCCCCGCCGCAGGGGTGGGCTCCGGCCGGCAGCCCACGGTCAGGAGCGCCAGCCCGCAGGCCAGCAGCGTCAGGACCCGGCCGGTGGCACCGCTCACGCGGGGTCCCCGCGACGTTGTTCGGGGGAGCGTAGCGGAGGAGAAGAACGTCGTGGGGTGCTCATGCGCGGCAGTGTAGGCATCCGAACTGTGAGGGGTTGGGCGGCCACCCGCCCGGCCGGCGCCGATGTTGGCTTTGGCTCACCCAGGGTGCAGGATCGCACCATGATCATCTCTGACGCGCTCTCCGAACCGACCCTGCTCACCATCGAGCCGGAGCCGACCGCCGTGGTCCGCCACACCGGTGTCACGATCGGCGACCTGCCCGCGCTGTTCGACGCCGCCTACCCGGCCGTCGCGGCCAGCGGTGCCGCCCCGATCGGTCCGGCGTTCGCGATCTACCACGGCGATCCGTCGGAGGTGTTCGACATCGAGATCGGCTTCCCGGTGGCCGAGCCGCTGGGGTCCGTCCCGGGAGCGGTGGTGCCGTCCACCCTGCCCCCCGGGCCGGCGCTCGCCCTCAGCCATCAGGGCTCCTACGACACCCTTCCCGCCGGTTGGGACCGGCTGATGGCCGAGGCCCGGAGCCGTGGCCTGACCCCGCTGGGCTGGCTCGAGGTCTACGTCACCGAACCGACCCCCGACCTCGACCCGGCGACCCTGCGCAGCGACCTGTTCCTGCTGGTGGCCGAGCCGAACTGAAGCGGCTCGTCAGGTTGGCGACGTGGGGCGACGGGCGGGTCACCGGCTCAGGGCCGGCCTGTTGGCGGCGCTGCTCGCCGGGCTGAGCGGGTGCGCGCTCAACTCCCCCGTTCCCACGCCACCGACCGCCAGTCCCCCGACCCTGCCCTCCCCTCCGGCCGATCCGGGGACGCCCGGCCGCTGCGGCGCCGTCCCGCTGCACGCCGACCGGGAGCTCCGCGGGATGTGGCTGGCCACCGTCACCAACCTCGACTTCCCCAGCCGGGGCGGCCTGACCCGGGACGAGGTGCTGGCCGAGTTCCGCGGCTGGCTCGACCTGGCCGAGCGGTTCCACCACAACGCGATCTTCGTCCAGGTACGGCCGACCGGGGACGCCTTCTGGCCGTCCGCCTACGCCCCCTGGTCGCAGTGGCTGACCGGACGGCTGGACGGCGCCGACCCGGGCTGGGATCCGCTGGCGGAGTTCATCGCCGAGACCCACGCCCGCGGGCTGGAGTTCCACGCCTGGTTCAACCCGTTCCGCGGCGCGCAACGCGCCGAGGTCGGCGGGCCGGGTACCGACTGGGACAAGCTGGCGCCCGGCCATCCGTTGCTGGCCCATCGCGACTGGGCGGTGATCTACCCCAGGGGCGATGAGCAGCAGAGCGCGTTCTACTTCGACCCCGGTGTCCCCGAAGCCCGCCGGTTCGTCCAGGACGCCATTCTGGAAGCAGTGGCGAACTACGACCTGGACGCCGTCCACTTCGACGACTTCTTCTACCCCTACCCGGTCGACGGCGAGGAGTTCGACGACTCCGCCAGCTTCGCCCGGTACGGCGAGGGCAGCAGGGCGGCCTGGCGTCGCGCCAACATCGACGCCTTCGTGCGGGCGATGGGCGAGCGGATCAAGCAGCTGAAGCCGTGGGTGAAGTACGGGATCAGCCCGTTCGGGATCTGGAAGAACCGGATCTCGGACGGTGGTGCCGGCACCCGCGGGCTGGAGGCGTACCACGCCATCCACGCCGACACCCGGAAGTGGGTGCGGGAAGGGTGGGTCGACTACATCGTCCCGCAGCTGTACTGGCAGCTCGGCTTCGAGCGGGCCGACTACGCCGCGCTGCTGCCCTGGTGGGTGAAGCAGGTGGACGGCACCGACGTCCAGCTGTACATCGGCCAGGCCGACTACCGGGTGGGAACCGGCGGAGCCTGGGACAAGCCCGCCGAGCTGTCGAGGCAACTGGCGCTGGCGCGCGAACACCGGGTGGCGGGCTTCGTCCACTTCCGGGCCTCCAGCCTGCGCGCCGACACCCTCGGTGCCCAGACCCGCTACCGCGAGAGGTTCTACGCCGCGCCGGCCCTGGTGCCGGTGATGGCGCAGTTGCCCGCCGCTCCGCCACCCGCCCCGCAGGGCGTCACGGCGACCCCGCTGGGTGACCGGGTCGAGCTACGCTGGGAAGCCAGCCCGGGCGCCGCCCACTACGCCGTCTATCGGATCGAGGGCGAAGCGGCCGACCTGGTCGGCCAGGTGGCCGGCACCTCGTTCACCGGTGAGCCCGGGGTCCACTGCGTCAGCGCCCTGGACAGGTCGTGGAACGAGGGCCCGGCCAGCTCGCCGGCCGGCTGAACTACTGCCGCTGCGCTCAGCCGAACGGATACGGCCCGAACCGGCCCCAGGCAACCACCACCGCGAGGATCAGCAGCACGGCGTTGACGCCGATCACCGGGTACTCCTTGCGGCGCAGGTGGGTCACGATCGCGCCCACCATCACCAGCGCCAGGCCCACGGCCGCCAGCGGCGTGAGGATCGGCGCGATCCCCGTCGCCGCCGGCAGGATCAGCCCGAGCGCGCCCAGCACCTCCAGCGCGCCGATGGCCTTGACCATGGGTGGGCTGAAGTCCTCGACCCAGCCCATCGAGGCGGCGAGCTTCTCCCGCGGCTGGGAGAGCTTCATCGCTCCAGCGCCGAGGAAGCCCAGCGCGAGCAGGCCCGCGACGATCCAGAGGAAGATGTTCACAGCACTCCTAAAGGTTCAATATTGAACTTAACTCTAGAGTGTGTTACTTCAAACTTCAAGTGAATTCACGCCTGGGCGGCAGTACCCTTGGAGCATGGACGAAGACCCGCCCTGGCTGAACGACGAGGAGCAACAGGTCTGGCTCCAGCTCTCGCTACTGATGACCCGCCTGCCGGCCGCGCTCGAGCGTCAGCTGCAGCACGACTCCGGAGTGAGCCTGTACGAGTACCTGCTGCTCTCCGGGCTGTCGATGACGCCCGAGCGCCGGCTCCGGCTCCGCGACCTGGCCGACTTCACCGGAACCTCGCTCTCCCGGCTGTCCAACGTGGTCCGCAAGCTGGAGGCCCGGGGCTGGCTCACCCGCGTCCCGGATCCGCAGGACGGCCGGTCGACCTACGCGGTCCTCACCGACGCCGGCTACGCCACGGTCGTCGAAGCCGCTCCCGGTCACGTCCGGGAGGTCCGCAAGCTGGTCTTCGACCCGCTCTCGGCCGGTCAACTGCGCCGGCTGGGCGGAGCGATCCGGCAGGTACTCGACGCCGTCGACCCGGGCGGCTGCGACCCCAACGCCCTGCTGCACCCGGATCCGGGCGCGTGCTACGCCGACGCGGAGCCGCCGACCACCGCCAGCACTTCCTCGCCGTAGCTCTCGAGCTTCTTCTGACCGACGCCGCTGATCGCGAACAGTTGGTCGAGATCGGACGGCCGCTGCTGGGCGATGGCGGCCAGCGTGGTGTCGGGGAACACCACGTACGCCGGGACGGACGCCGCCCGCGCGGTCTCGGCCCGCCAGGCCCGGAGCTGCTCGAACAGCTCGCGATCCTCGGCGCTGAGCTCGCCCGCGGCCGCCGGCGTCCTGCCGGCCGAGGCCGTCCGCTTCCGGGAGCCGGCGCGGACCACCGCGTCCTCCCGCAGCGGCACCGGCTGCTCGCCGCGCAGCACCGGCCAGGAGGCCTCGGTGAACTGCAGGGTATGGTGGCCGTCCGAGGAGACCGCCAGCAGCCCGGCGGCCAGCAACTGCCGGACGACCGCCCGCCACTGCAGGTCGGTCAGGTCGGTGCCGATCCCGAAGGTGCTCAGCTCGTGGTGCCGCCACTGCTCGACCCGGGGGGTGCGCCGGCCGTGCAGGATGTCGATCAGCTGCCCGGCGCCGAACTGCTGGTTGCGCTCCCGCTTGAGCCGGAGCATGGTCGACAGCAGCTTCTGGGCGGGGATGGTGCCGTCCCAGGGGGTCGGCGGGTTCAGGCAGGTGTCGCAGTTGCCGCAGGGTTCGCTGGCCTCGCCGAAGTAGTCGAGCATCAGCTGGCGGCGGCAGCGCAGCGTCTCGCAGAGGCCGAGCATGGCGTCAAGATGTTGGCCGAGCAGCCGCTTGTGGGCGGCGTCGCCGTCCGAGCCCTCGATCAGCTGCCGCTGCTGCACCACGTCGGCCAGGCCGTAGGCCATCCAGGCGATGGCGGGCAGCCCGTCGCGTCCGGCCCGTCCGGTCTCCTGGTAGTAGCCCTCGATGCTGCGCGGCAGATCGAGGTGGGCGACGAACCGGACGTCCGGCTTGTCGATCCCCATGCCGAAGGCGATGGTGGCGACCATCACGATGCCGTCCTCGCGCAGGAAGCGGGACTGGTTGCCGGAACGAACGGAGGCGGGCAGCCCGGCGTGGTAGGGCAGCGCCTCGATCCCCTCCTCGACCAGGGCTTCCGCGGTGGCCTCGACCGACTTGCGGGTGAGGCAGTAGACGATGCCGGCGTCCCCGTCGTGCTCGGTGCGCAGCAGTTGCACCAACTGCTTCAGCGGCTGCTGTTTGGGCTCGATCCGGTACTGGATGTTCGGGCGGTCGAAGCTGGCGACGAAGGTGCGGGCTTCCCGCAGGCCGAGCCGCTCGACGATCTCCCGGCGGGTGGCCGGGGTGGCGGTCGCGGTGAGCGCGATCCGCGGCACCTCCGGCCAGCGCTCCCCCAGCACCGAGAGTTTCAGGTACTCCGGCCGGAAGTCGTGGCCCCACTGCGAGACACAGTGGGCCTCGTCGATGGCGAACACCGAGACCGTGACCCGGTCGAGGAACTCCTGCGTCCTGGGCAGATCGAGTCGTTCGGGAGCCAGGTAGAGCAGATCGAGCTCTCCGGCGATCGCCAGCTGCTCGGTCAGCCGCTGCTCGTCGAAGCTCTGGGTCGAGTTCAGAAAGCCCGCCCGGACGCCGAGGTTCTCCAGCGCGGTGACCTGGTCGTGCATCAGCGCGATCAGCGGCGAGACCACCACCCCAACCCCGGGACGCACCATGGCGGGGAGCTGGTAGCACAGCGACTTGCCGCCGCCGGTGGGCATCAGGACGACCGCGTCTCCGCCGCCGACGACGTGGTCGATGATCTCGGCCTGGTCACCACGGAACCCGTCGTACCCGAAGGTGGTACGCAGCAGGTCGAGCGGGGTGAGGACGGGCACGAGGTCAGGGTAGACGAGCCCACCGACAACCACCGATCCCGCCCGGCCACCCGGGGCGGTTCCCGCCGTCCCGGAGACCGGACCGTCCCCTCCCCACACCTGCCCACTCACGACAGAAACCGGGCAGCAGCGGGGGTTCGCGTACACAATCGCCGCGAGTGGCCTCTGCTGCCCGGTTTGTGTCGTTGGGATGGGCCGGCGGGACGGTGATCGGGTCAGACGTCCGGATCGTCGAAGGCATTCACCATGAACTGGGCGGCCCGGACGAGGTACTCGCGCAGTTCCGCGTCCTCGGCCTCGGCCAGGCCCAGCGAGTCGACGGCGGCGAGCATGTGGTGCAACCACCGATCGCGCTGGGCGGGGGTGACGGCGTAGGGCGCGTGCCGGATCCGCAGCCGAGGGTGCCCGCGGGTCTCGGAGTAGGTGTGCGGGCCTCCCCAGTACTGCTCCAGGAACAGCTGCAACCGCTCGGCTGCCGGACCCAGATCCTCCTCCGGGTACTCCTCGCTACGCTCGTCAGCACCTTCCTTGCCCTCGGGAGAGGACGAGCGAGCTCGGCTCTCCGCTCGGGCTGCGTCGGTGTAGAGCTCCCGCAGCGGCGGATCCTGCGCCACTCCGGCGTAGAACCGCTCCACCAGCAGGCGGAAGGTCTCCTTGCCGCCCACCCGTTCATAGAAGCTCGCTGTCACCGGTCCATGGTGACAGACCGACCGGCTGGAGACCCGCGATCGTGGATCTGCTGGGCGGGAACCACACCATGGACGATTTCACCGGACGGCAGGGTTGAGGCCGGGACGCGGGGACGGTTCCGGTGTCCCACGTCAAGCTCAGCCACCGTTCATCAGTGCTTCGCTAACCCCGGGACGCGAAGTGGCCGATCGCGGTCACCAGGTCGTCGATCCGTTGCCGATCCCAGCTGACCCCCGGATCGGGCTCGATGTAGCTCAGCACGGTGGCCGCCACCATGTAGGCGGCCGGCGTCCATTCCGCCGGTGCCGATGCGCCGAACGCGCGCAGCGGCCGCGGCTGGTTGACCGTGGCATCGCCGAGGGACGCCAACGAGAGCACTCCCCGCATGGTCGCGCCCGCCGCCCGGCTCATGAACTCGAAGCCGTCCGGGCCGGCGAGCGGACGGATCAGCCGGTAGCCGAGCAGGGCGGTGAACTCGGCGTAGACCCGGGCCCGCAGTTCCCGTCCACGCTGCTCGCTGCCGCCCAGCGCCTGGGTGACCGCCGCTCGCACCGCGTCGTCGGCGATCCCCTCGTAGCTGGCCAGCAGCAGACGGTAGGTGCGCCACTGTGGCGAACTGCTGACCAGGTCGTAGTCGGCCTGGATCGAGACCCGCAGCAGCTCGACCACCAGGTCGCGATGGGCCTGCGGCGAGTCGAGCCGGTCGGCGAAGGCGAGGACGGTGCCCGCGGCGGTCTCGGTGATCGCCGCTCCCGCCGTGGGCAGGGCGGCGCCCTGGGCCAGCTCGATCAGCACATCGCCGTAGAACCGGTCACGGGTGGGCCAGCGGCGGTAGGCGGAGGTGCGCGACACCCCGGCCTGCCGGATCACCCCGTCGAAGGCGATCGACTCCAGCCCCGTCGAGATCCCCTGCTCGTGCACCAGGGCGAGCGCGGCCACCAGCATTCGCTCTCCGGTCTCCGAATCGCTCATCCGTGGGCGGGCCATGGGCCCACTATAGCCAGCAGTCCCGAGAATGGTACGGTTAGTACCAATTAAGGAATGGGAAGACCCGAAAGGAGTTCCGGTGAACGTGCTGATGGTGGTCGAGTCGATGTTCGGCAACACCCGCCGGATCGGCGAGGAGATCGCCCAAGGGCTGTCCGAGGGTGGCGTCACGGTCGAGATGGTCGACGTCAGCGACGCGCCGCCGTCGGTGGCCGAAGGGATCGACCTACTCCTGGTGGGGGCGCCGACGCACAACCGGGGGCTTTCGACCCCTGCGACCCGGGGCCAGGCCGCCGCGAGCGGGGCGGACGATCCCGGCGTCGGGGTGAGGGAGTGGCTCGCCTCCGCGGCGATCGACCCCGGCGTACGGCTCGCGGTCTTCGATACCTGCACGAGCCGCAGTTGGCTGAGCGGTTCGGCGGCCAAGGCGGCCGTCAAGCTCCTGGCCCGGCGCTCGCCCGCGCTCCACTGCGTGGCCCGGACCTTCCTGGTCGGAGGCACGCAAGGCCCACTTCAGCCGGGCGAGTTGGAGGCCGCCCAGGCGTGGGGCCGCGAGCTCGCCTTGACGTAGCGGGCCGGCAAGACAGCCGGCGAGACAGCGAGCGCGGCTCACCGATGGTCAGCGGTTCCGTAGGAGTCGCCGCCCTGGCCGCCAGAACAGCCGGTGAGGAGCCGCCGTCCCACCATGCAAGACCGAGGGTCGGCGGCTACGGCGGTCACCTGTCACCATGGCTGCCATGAGTCCGAACCAGGTGCGCGCTGCCGCTGTCGCCTTGGTTCTGGGTTGTTGTTGTCGAATGTCGCACTGACACTCGGCCAACCCTCCGCCGACCTCAGGGCATTCCCGCCCGCTGACGGTCGGCCACACCTCAGGACTCACCCATGACCACGCTGTTCGCGGCAGACCCGACGGTCGCACCGGTAGCCACCGTCCCCCTCGCGCCGGTCACCCTGCTGGCCCCCAGCCCGGTGCACACCTGCCACCGCCGGTGCCCGCGCTCTCCCGGGTGCGGGGCGGGCTGTACTCCTCGACGGTCGACCTGATCCGGTTCGCCGACGGCACCACCGCGCACACCGACCTGATCCGGCTGAACCCGAACATCGACGCCTACTCGCTCGACTTCGCCGGGCTCAGCCCGCGCCGGCTGGCGCACTACCACGAAGCGCCCTGGCAGCAGGCGCCCCGGACGGCCGGCCCGTGGCGGGACGAGATCACCCGGCTGCTGGCCAACAGCTACCCGGCGGTGCCGACCGCCGAACTGACCCGCCGGCTGCGGGAGAGCGGCTACCCGCTCGGACCCGGCGAGATCCGGCGGCACGAGGCGATCGCCGCCACCCAGGCGGCGATCTGGCGGTTGACCAACGGGCTGGAACTCGACACCCAGCCGCTCGACCGGCCGGTCGCCGCCCGGGCCCGGATCGGCGAACACCCCAGCTCCCGGCCGATCGATGCCGCCACCGGACGGCTGGACTGGCACACCCCGCTGCCCGCCGGCGAGACGGTGTACCTGGAACTGACCCTCGCCGATGCCCGGCTGCTGCAGTCGTACAGCGTCACGGTGGGCTCCCGCACCGGCAAGCACGAGCTCGAGCTGCACCTGGAGCAGTCGGCCGACGCCGTGCGCTGGAGCCGGGTCTCGCGATCGACCATGCAGCTCGGCCCCCGCCGTCCCACCGGCCGCCCGGTGCACCGCCGCCTCGGGTCCACCGCGACCCTGGCCAGCACGCACGCCGCGGGCCAGCGCGGTCATCAGCACTACCGGCTGGCCGTCACCGGCCCGCTGGAGCGCGATGGGCTGCTCGACCTTCGGGACATCCGGGTCGAGGTCGGCGGCCGGCGGTTCCGGAACAACGAGCGGGTGGTCTACCTCTACGACCTGCTGCTCGCCCGGGCCACCGGGACGGAGCCGGTGCTGCGCCCGCAGTCCGCCGGCCACGCCGAGGTGTCGGGTCCGTTCGTCCTGGCCGGCGGATCCGCCACCGTGACCGCGGCGGCCGCCCAGGTGGTGGACGCCGACGGCGCGCCGCTGTGGGGGCCGATCGACCCGGGAACGACCTTCTACCTGCGCCACCAGCTGGCCCCGGCCGATCGGGTCGAGGTGAGCCTGCGGCCGCATCAGGCTCATGCCCGCCTCCTGCTCGGCGCGAGCACCCCGGGCGGACCGGCCGAGTTCACCCCGCTGGTCACCCTGGCGGTACCGCAGCCGACCGACCCGGAGCCGGTCGTCCTCCCGCTCCGTCCGGATGCCGGAGCACCCGGCGCCCCACCGTCCGAAGTATCCCGATCGAACCAGGAGCCCACCGATGTCCACTGACCAGACCGAATCCCAGGCGCTCGGCGATCTCGCCGCCCAGCAACTCGCCAATGCCACCAAGACCGTCCCGCAACTCGCCACGATCACCCCGCGGTGGCTGCTGCACCTGCTGCAATGGGTGCCGGTGGAGGCCGGCATCTACCGGGTGAACCGGGTGATCAACCCCGAGCAGGTCACCGTCCAGGTGGGCGAGGCGGACGCCGAACCGCTGCCCAGCACCTACGCCGACTACCAGACCAACCCGCGCGAGATCACGCTGCGCTCCATCTCGACCATCGTCGACATCCATACCCGGGTCTCCGACCTGTACTCCAGCCCGCACGATCAGGTCACCCAGCAGCTGCGGCTGACCATCGAGACGATCAAGGAGCGGCAGGAATCCGAACTGATCAACAATCCCGAGTACGGCCTGCTCTCCCAGGTGGTGCCCGAGCAGACCCTCAGCACGCTGTCGGGCCCGCCCACCCCGGACGACCTCGATTCGCTGCTGACCAAGGTGTGGAAGACCCCGAGCTTCATCCTCACCCACCCGCTGGGGGTCGCCGCCTTCGGCCGTGAGGCCACCCGGCGAGGGGTGCCGCCGGTGGTGGTGAACCTGTTCGGTGGCCAGTTCATCACCTGGCGGGGCATTCCGATCGTCCCCTCGGACAAGGTGCCGGTGGAGGACGGCAGGACCCGGTTCATCGCTGTCCGCACCGGCGAGGAACGGCAGGGCGTGGTCGGACTGTTCCAGCCCGGCCTGGTCGGCGAGCAGTCGCCGGGGCTGTCGGTCCGGTTCAACGGGATCAACCGGCAGGCGATCGCCTCGTACCTGGTGTCGCTGTACTCGGCGCTGGCGGTGCTGACCGACGACGCCCTGGCGGTGCTCGAGGGTGCCGAGATCGGCGTGTTCCATGAGTACGACTGAGCCGGTGGGTGCACCGATCAGCCCGGACGAGCTGGCCCGGCTCGCCTCCCTGGCCTATGCGGAAACCACCCCTCTACGGGTGTCGAGTCCGCGGGACACAGGACCGGCTCCTGCACCCTGGGACGCAGGGACGGTTCCGGTGTCCCACGACGGGGGGTCGGTTCCGGCGTCCCACGGCAGAGGGCCGGCCCCGGTTTCCTGGGACGCAGGAACCGTCCCCGTGTCCCACCCCGTGACCCTCGGTACATCCCGGACATCCTGGACGTCCGGCATCCCGCCTCTGGGAGCCCCGCCGTCCGCACCTGTCGCGCCGCGGGGTTCGCTGCCCGGCACCAGCACCGCGGCGAGCCTGATCCCGCCCGCCGCTGAGGCCGGGAGCCAGGCCGCCCCCGCGTCGACCGCCGGAACCCCCGCACCGGTCGTCCCCCAGCCGGGTTGGGCCGACCCGGCGACCCTGGGCCTACCGGCCGCCGACACGCCGCCGTACACCGTGCCGGTGGCGCCACGAGGCTCGGCACCCGGCGCTCCCACCGGCAGTGTTGTGGCCCTCGGCGGCCCGAACACCGAGCACCCGCAGAACGTCAGCTTGCAGGGCCGGCCCTCGACCACCGAGGCTGGCTCTCACACGGATCCAGCGGTCTACCAGCCCTCGGCCTGGCTCGGCCCGGGCGCCCAGGTGCCCAGCCTCGCCGGGCTGGAACGGCTGCTCGGGCCCTGGGCCGCCGCCGAACCCGCGCCGGCCGAGTTCTTCCAGCTGGGCGAGCCGGACCGCTCGGGCGGGTTGCCGGCCGGCGCGCTGACCAGGCCCGACGGGTTCGACGTCGACACCGTCCGCAGGGACTTCCCGATCCTCGCCGAGCAGGTCAACGGCCATCCGCTGATCTGGTTCGACAACGCCGCCACCACCCAGAAGCCGCAGGCGGTGATCGACCGGCTGGCCCGCTTCTACGCCCACGAGAACTCCAACATCCACCGTGCCGCGCACGAACTGGCGGCCCGGGCCACCGATGCCTACGAGGACGCGCGGGACACCGTCCGGGACTTCCTGGGCGCCGGCCGTTCGGAGGAGATCGTCTTCGTCCGGGGCACCACCGAGGCGATCAACCTGGTCGCCCAGTCCTGGGGACGGGCGAACCTGCGGGCCGGCGACGAGATCCTGATCACCCACCTCGAGCACCACGCGAACATCGTCCCCTGGCAGATCGTCGCCCGCGAGACCGGAGCGGTGCTCAGGGTGGCCCCGGTGGACGATGCCGGCAACCTGCTGCTGGACGAGTTCACCCGGCTGCTCAGCTCCCGCACCAGGCTGGTCTCGGCCACCGCGGTGGCCAATGCGATCGGCACCGTGACCCCGGTCGAGGCGATCGTCGCGCTGGCCCACCGGGCGGGCGCCCGGGTGCTGATCGACGGGGCCCAGTCGGTGCCCCACCTGGCGGTGGACCTGCGGCAGCTCGACCCCGACTTCTTCGTGTTCTCCGGCCACAAGGTGTTCGGCCCGACCGGGATCGGCGCGGTCTACCTCGCCGAGCGGATCTGGGACGAGACCCCGGCCTGGCAGGGCGGCGGCAACATGATCGCCGACGTCACCCACGAGCGCAGCGTCTACCAGCCGCCGCCGAACAAGTACGAGGCCGGTACCGGCAACATCGCCGACGCGGTCGGCCTGGCCGCCGCGCTCCGCTACGTCAGCGACATCGGCATCCAGCGGATCAACGCCTACGAGCACAGCCTGCTGGAGTACGCCACCCCCCGCCTGGCCGCGATCGAGGGGGTCCGGCTGGTCGGGACGGCCGACCAGAAGGCGAGCGTGCTCTCCTTCCTGCTCGACGGCTACGACGCGGAGGAGGTCGGCAAGGCGCTCAATCAGCGCGGCATCGCGGTGCGCGCCGGCCACCACTGCGCCCAGCCGATCCTGCGCCGGCTCGGGGTGGAGAAGACGGTGCGACCCTCCTTCGCCTTCTACAACACCGTCGAGGAGATCGATGTCCTCCTCGACGCCGTCCTCGAGCTCAGCGACCGCCGCCCCAGGGGCTGATGATGACCGCCGATCCCCGACTTTCTGCCACATACTCGCCCTGCCTGCCGGATACGTCGCGGAGAGCGGATATCCGGCAGATAGTCGGGGGCGCCGCCGAGCCCGGCTGAGTCACCGCGGCGGTTGCCGGAAGCCCGGGAGCATCCGCAGCGTTGGAACCGAAGAACGAAGGCACCGCCTGCGAGGCCTTCCCGACCGAAAGAAACCCGATGTCCGATCACAGCCTTCGCACCTACGACTCGATACTGGAGCTGCTGCCGAACGCGGAGAATCCGACGCCGATCGTCCGGCTGCAGCGCATCCCGGGGTTCCAGCACGCCCGGGTCTACGCCAAGCTGGAGTGGTACAACCCGTTCGGCGCGGTGAAGGACAGGGTGGCCGCCAATCTCGTTCGGGATGCCGAAGAGCGCGGGGTCGAGCTGGAGAACCTGGTCGAGCCCACCTCGGGCAACACCGGACTCGGCCTGTCGATGGTGGCCAATGCCCGCCGGTACGGGTTCTCGGCGGTGCTGTCGAAGGCGATCCCGCTGGAGAAGCGGACCGCGCTGCGGCTGTTCGGCACCGACCTGGTCGAACTGGACGACGACCTGTGTCCCATGCCCGGTCAGCCGGAGGGAGCGATGGAGACCGCCGCCGAGCTCGGCGCCCGGCCGGGCTGGACGGAGCTGAACCAGTACGCCAACCCGGCCAATCCCGAGGCGCACTACCGGACCACCGGCCCGGAGATCTGGCGGCAGACCGGCGGCCGGGTGACGCACTTCGTCGCCGCGCTGGGCACCTGCGGGACGATCACCGGCGCCGGCCGCTACCTGAAGGAGCAGAACCCGCAGGTCCAGGTGATCGGCGTGCATCCCACCGCCGGGCACGACATCCCCGGGGTGCGGAGCCGGCAGGCGCTCGCCCTGACCGACTTCTTCACCCCCGAGGCCTACGACCAGGTGCTGGAGATCGGCGACGACGAGGCGTACGGGGTCTGCCGGCGGCTGCACCTCGAGGAGAGCATCATCGCCGGGCCGAGCTGCGGGCTGGCGCTGGCCGGGGCGCTCCGCGCCGTCCCGGACGAACCCGGCGTGATCGCCGTGGTGGTGTTTCCGGACAATGCCTTCAAGTACCTCAGCTCGTTCCGCCGCCACCTGCCCGACCTGTTCCCGCCGGAGGAGGACGCCCCGGCCCCGCCGGCCAACCCGTTCGCCGAGCACCTGGACGCCGCCTTCGCGCTGGCCAAGGCGGGCCCGGACGTGATCGACGTGGCCGAGGCGAAGCGGCTGCTGGATTCCGGGGTGGCCATCGTCGACGTCCGCAATCCCAACGAGGTGGCCCGGGTGCGGATCGAGGACTCCATCGCCCTACCGCTGCCCGAGCTCTCCGGCGGCAGCCTGGCCGGGTTGCCGGACGACCGGAGCACCCCTCTCGTGACCATCTGCGCGGCCGGCACGCGCTCGCTCTACGCCCTGCTGCTGCTCAAGGCCCAGGGCTACGCCGAGGTGAAGAGCGTGGCCGGCGGGATGGGCGCCTGGGTCGATGCCGGGCTGCCCGCCACCTCCGATGGGTAGCCGGCGCCAGCGCAGACGGACGGATTCTCGCGGGCCCGGAGAATCCCTTCTTCACCGGAACGATCCGGAACCGCATTCGCCCTCGGGGAGGAAATCAGCCAACCGCGTCCATATTCCAAGAAATCGCCCCACAAGGTTGCGTCCAGCCGGAAAGCAGTTTAGGGTTTTCACCATGTTCGCAGATTGGATCGCAGGGTCCCGGATCGCCACCGGCGCTCCGCGCAGCTGCGCGTCCATCACCCCGATCACCCGTACCACTAGCATGAATGCCATGTGTACCGGGTGTGGGTGTTGCCGTCACCTGAGCTGACGAACCGCCGCTCGATCGAATCCGGCAGGCTCGCCGGTTAGCGCCTCGACGCTTTTTCTCACCATTTCACTGGGTTCTCCAGCGATATTTCTTCGCGCATTGATTCACGTCGAAATCGCACATTCTCTCCTTCGAAAGGTATTGCCATGTCCTCATCCACCATTCCCGCTACCGACGTTCAACCCGGCACCGCGCCAGGCGGGCTGGTCAACCCCAACTCCCTCTCCCTGGTGCTGACCGTCAGCGCCCTCGCGGTGGTGCTCAACGTGGTCGGCGGCACGGCCGTCGGCCTGCTCTCGCTGCCCTTCCTGTTCCTGGACACGATCGGCACCTTCCTGGTCGCCGCGCTGTTCGGGATCCGCTGGGCGATCCTGGTCGGCGTGCTGTCCAACCTGGTGCTCGGCGTCACCAGCGGGCCGTCGTCCATCCCGTTCGCGCTGGTCCAGGTGGCGATCGCGGTGGTTGTCGGGTTCATCGCGAACCGCTGGGGCTACACCATCCGGACCGCGCCGATCGCCGGCCTCGCGGTGGCCATCGTCGCGCCCATCATCGGCACCGCGATCGCCCTGGCGGTGTTCGGCGGGCTCACCGGCGGCGCGATCGACGTCTTCGTGCTCTGGCTGGAGCAGGTCGGGCAGAACGCCTTCGGTGCCGCCTTCTGGCCGCGGCTGGGCTCGAACGTGATCGACAAGGTGCTGACCGCCTTCATCGTCCTGGCGATCCTGAACGCCATCCCGCAGAGCCTGATCAAGCGCCGCCAGCGGGCCACCGCTGAGGCTCCGGTCGTCGCCGATCCGGCCTGAGCATGGCCGACAGCACCCGATCAGCGGGCGGCGAGCGCCGCCTGCTGATCGTCTCCCACTGCGTCCTCAACCAGAACGCGGTCGTCCAGCCACTGGCCCGTAGCGGCGGGGTGATGCGCAGCGCCGCCGACTGGGCGCTGGCGGCCGGCTACGAACTCTTCCAACTGCCCTGCCCGGAGTTCCGGTTCGCCGGACCGCACCGCGCCGGGGCCTCCTTCGACGACTACAACACCGCCGAGTTCCACGCCTCGAACGCACGGCTGCTCGAGTCGGTGATCCGCACCCTGCTGCGCTACCGGGATGCCGGCTACCAGATCGTCGGCGGCCTGCACGTCCAGGGCAGCCCGGCCTGCGACCCCGACACCGGCAACTGGATCACCGACCTGCTGGACGCCGCAGCCGAGGCGGGCATCGAGATCCGCCAGCTGTGGCAGCTGCCGCAGACCGCCACCGGGGAGTTCCGGCCGGACGATCCGCAGACCTCCTTCGGCGACCCCGCCGCCCGCCGCTGCTTCCCCGAGCAGGCGACCAGCCTGACCCCGGCGCAGGTCGCCCGCCAGCGCGCGACCGCCGCCCGGATCAGCGGACCCACCCTTCCGATCACCCGAACCGAGGCCGCCCATGCCTGAAACCGAGGTGGACCGTCGCCAGTGGCAGCTCCTGCTGTTGAGCCACGATGTCCTCACCAGCCCCGATGCGACCGCCGTGGTCGACTGGGCCGACCGCAACGGCGTCGGGCTGTACCAGCTGCCGCTGCCGGCCCACGCACTGCGTCCACTCACCGCGTCCGGACGCCGCTCGCGTCCCCGGATCGCCGAACTGCGCGACGAACTGGCCGACCTGCGCGCGGTGTTCGCCGACGTCGCCGACTACCTCTCCGCCGGCTACCGCGTGCTGGGCATCGCGGTGCGGCCCGGCACCACCCGGACGCAGGCCGGCCACGCCTGGCTGCAACGCGTCCAGCTGATCGCCGCCGAGACCGGTGTCGAGCTGCCGAGCTGGGTGCTGCCGGGGCTACCCGAGGCGGCTGGAGACGAGTCGGAACGGCGGGCGTCATGATCGTGGTGGACGACGTCCGGTTCCGTTACGAGCCGGCGGCACCCGAGGTGGTGGCCGGGGTGAGCCTGAGCATCGACGACGGCGAGCATGTGGCGCTGCTGGGCCGCAATGGCTCGGGCAAGTCGTCGCTGGCCCGGCTGCTGAACGGGCTGCATCGTCCGACCGGTGGCGCGGTGCGCGTGGACGGCCTGGACGTCGCCGACCCGGCCCAGCTGCCCGCGGTCCGCCGGTCGGTGCAGATGGTGTTCCAGACCCCGGAGAACCAGCAGGTCGGCACCACGGTGTTCGACGACATCGCCTTCGGCCTGGCCAATATCGCCGTGCCGACCGCGGAGATGCCCGACCGGGCAGCGGCCGCGTTGGCCGAGGTGGGGCTGCAGGTCGGGCTCGACCGGTCGGTGATCACCCTCTCCGGCGGCGAACTGCAGCGGCTGGCGCTGGCCTCGGTGCTCGCGCTGCGCCCCCGGCACCTGGTGCTGGACGAGGTCACCGCCATGCTCGACCCGGCCAGCCGCAGCCAGGTGCTGGCCTCGATCCGCCGGATCCGGGCGGAATCCGGCCTGGCGGTGATCCAGATCACCCATCACCTGGACGAGATCGAGGACGCCGACCGCGCCGTCGTGCTGAACGACGGCCGGGTGCTGGCCGAGGGAACCGTCCCGGAGATCCTGGCCGACCAGGCGCTGCTGGCGCGCTGCGGGCTGGAGGCGCCGTACCGCTGGCGGGCGTCCGGTACCCGGCGGCGAGTGGTGCGGCCGCCGATCGACCCGGCGCCCGTCCTCGAGCTGACCGGCATCGGGCACGACTACGCGGCCCAGCCCCGGCGTCGGTTCGGCTTCCGGAAGCCGGCTCCCTCGTCCACCAATCCGGTGCTGGACGGCGTGGAGCTGGGCTTGCGCGGCGGCGAACTGGTGGCGATCGCCGGACGTTCCGGGGCCGGCAAGTCGACCCTGCTGACCATCCTGAAGGGGCTGCTGCGGCCGTCCGCCGGTTCGGTGGCGGTCCGCGGGGTCGACCCGTGGGCGGAGCGGCAGCCCGAACTCTTCGACCCGATCGGCTACGTCTTCCAGCATCCGGAGCGGCAGCTGTTCGCGGCCACGGTGCGCGCCGACGTCGGCTTCGGGTTGCGCAGCGCCGGACTGTCGGACGAGGAGCTGGCCGCCCGGGTGGACGCCTCCTTGCAGACCGTCGGGCTGGATCCGGCGGAGTTCGGCGAGCACAGCCCGTTCGCCCTCTCCGGTGGCCAGCAGCGGCGGGTGACCTTCGCCGGCGTGTTCGTCACTGGGCCCGGGGTGCTGATCCTGGACGAGCCGACCGCCGGGCTCGATCATCCCTCCCGCGAGCGGCTGTTCGGCATCCTGGCCGACGCCCGCGCCCGGGACCTGTGCGTGCTGTGGGTGAGCCACCGGCTGGAGGAGATCCTCGAGCACGCCGACCGGCTGGTGGTGCTCGACCGGGGCCGGGTGGCGGCGGACGGGCGTCCGTCCGAGGTGCTGGCCGACGAGCTGCTGCGCACCCGGCTGGGCTGGCCGCTGCTGCCGGAACTGGATCCGACGATCGCCGAGGGTTGCGACCGGACGCGGTTCCTGGCCGAGACCCGGGCGGAGGTGGCCTGAGATGCCCAGTCTGCTGACCCTCTACGGCGCCACCGGCTCCTGGCTGGAGAGGCTGGATCCGCGAGCGAAGATCGGGGCGGCGACGGTCGCCGTCCTCGCCGTGATCCTGGCCGATTCGGTGACGGTGAAGGCCACCATCGTGGCCCTGTTGCTGCTCGGCTGGCTGACCTCGCGGCTGGGCGGGAAACTGCTGGCGATCACGGTCGCCTCGCTGGCCTTCTTCTTCCTGACCACGATCACGCTGCGCGGGGTGATCCGCGGCCAGCACGCCGCCGATGCCGTGGCGTGGGGGCCGTTGCGCTACTCGCCGGCCGGGGTGGTCGACGGCCTGGCGATGTGCCTGCAGATCCTCGGCGTGATCCTCGCCCTCACCCTGCTGGTGCGGGCCACCGAACCGATCCGGCTGGCCGAGGGGATGGAGCGCCTGCTCACCGGGTTCAAGCGCTTCGGGCTGCCCGCCCACGAGGCGGTGATGATGTTCAGCATCGCGCTGCGGTTCCTGCCGATCATGGCCACCGAGATCCAGCGGATGCAGACCGCTCAGCTGGCTCGCGGTGGCGGCGTGCACCGCCGGGGGGTTCGCGCCCGCACCGGGGCCATCCTGCCGCTGCTGATCCCGGTGGTGATCGTGGCGCTGGTGCGGGCCCGGGATCTGGCTGAGGCGATGGACGCCCGCGGCTACCGGGGCGACGTGGAGCGGACCTCGCTACGCGAGTACCGCCTGACCGGTGGCGACCTGACGCTGCTGACCGGCGGCGTGGTGCTGCTGGTGGTGGCGATCGCCACCCGGCTGTGAGGACGGTCAGTACGGCTCACCGAAGCTGAAATAGCGCTTCGGGTTCTCGACGAAGAACAGCCGCTGCAACTCGTCCAGGTCGGCGTCGGAGTAGCCGCGTTCGCCCAGTTCGGCGCGGAACCGCCGCAGCCACTCCCCCGCGATGTAGTGCAGGCCGGGCCCGCCGGTGTAGGCGGTCAGGTCGGTGCGACGGGCCAGGTCGCCGCCGATCAGCACCCGATCGGCGTGGCCGGCGTCGATGATCTCGAGCAGGACGGCGATCCTGGTGCTCTCCGGGAAGTACTTGATCTTGGCGAACCCGTCGTAGCAGAGGTAGGTGCCCCGCCGAACGATCTGCTTGTGCAGGAAGGGATCGGGGTTCCGCATCAGGTGGACGATGCCCACCCGGTTGAGATCGACACCCTCGTCGGCCAGCAGGTCGAGTTGGCGCAGGGCCATCGTCCCGGTCTCGGTGTGGCCGTGCAGCACCGCGCCGGTGGCCCGGTGCGCTCGCGCGGCCGCCCGCAGCACCTTCTCCTCGGTGGGGGTGATCCGGTTGTAGGCGGTGCCGTACTTGATCGCGCCGGCCCGCACGTCCGTGCCGTCCATCCCGGTCCGGACATCGGTGACGATTCGCTGGACGAGTTCCTCGAGCGGAACATCGGCCAGCAGGTCGTCGAACCATTCGCCCTTGTTGAAGCCGCCGCAGGCGATGATCTGTACCCCGGACTGCTCGGAGATCCGACGGAGTGCTGCCGGGTTGCGGGAGTAGTCCCAGGCGGAGGCCTCGTAGAGACTCCGGACGCCGACCGCCGCAGCAGCCCTGGCCTCCCGCAGGCCCTTCTCCTCGTCCAGGATGACCAGATCCTCGTCCGACCGCTTACCCACCGGCGGTGCGCCGATCAGGTGTTCGTGGGAGTAGGTGAAGCCGAGGTCGTCCGGGTCGATGTCCCCGGTGACGGTGCGGATCAAGGTTGGCTCCGATCGGCGTAGTAGGCCAGCGCGGCCCGGCGGGCACGTTGGTGGGCGGACCGTCGCTGCTGCCATCGCGGACGGAGTTCCGGACGCGGTGGGACGACGGCGTGCCCGCCGCCCGGGCGCACCGGCACCCCGATCCGCCGCCAGGCCAGGATCGCGGCGCCGATCGCCGACAGGTCGGGGGCGTGGTAGCAGGTCACCGGCGTCCCGATGACGTCGGCGAGGACCTGCGGCCAGGCCTCGATCCGGCTGCCCCCGCCCGAAACCAGCACCGACCGGTACGACCCGTCCACCGCGTCGACCAGGTCGGCGATGTCGAAGGCGATCGCCTCCAGCAGGGCGGCGTACAGCTCGGCCGGTCGGGTGGCCGGAGTCAGGCCGTAGACGGTGCCGCGCAGCTCGCCGACGAAGTCGGGGCTGCCGCTGCCGGCCAGGTAGGGCAGGAAGTGGAGGTCCGCGTCCAGCGGCAGGCTGGTCACCTCGGCCAGGCCGGACAGGCCGAGGGTGTCCCGCAGCCAGTTCAGCGCCAGCCCGCCGGTCAGCAGCGAGCCCAGCGCGATGGTTCCGCCGTCGGCGTCCGGGTGGACGGTGAGCTTGCCGGTCAGCTCCGGCGGGAGGATGCCGCCGGGCAGCGGCACCATGACGGTGACCGAGGTGCCCAGCGAGACGGCCAGGGAGTCGGACTTCAGGCCGCCGGATCCCACCAGGGCGGCCTGGACATCCCCGGCACCGAGGGCGACCGGCGTCCCCGCGGGCAGCCCGGTCTGCGCCGCGGCCGGTGGCGTGACGACTCCCCCGTCCCCGTCGCTGGCGAGCAGCGGTGGAAAGACAGCTCGGGGCAGGCCCAGGGCAGCGATCAGCGCGTCGTCCCAAGCCCCGTCCCGGATCAGCAGGGTGTTGGCGGAATCGGTGGCTTCGGCGGCGAGCACGCCGGTCAGCCTGGCCCGCAGGTAGTCCTTGGCGGTCAGGACGGCGTGCGCCCGGCCGAGCAGGTCGGGACGCTCGTCCCGTAGCCAGAGCAGGGTGGAGAGGGAGAACACGGCTTCGGGGAGGTTGCCCGTACCGGCCACGATCCGGGCGGTGAGGTCGTCGCCGAGCCCCCGGAGCTGGGTGCTGCCGCGGGTGTCGGCGAGCAGCACGGCCGGGAGCAGCGGAGTGAGTTCCTCGTCCACGACGACGACCGAGCTCATGTTGCCGCTGAAGCCGATCGCCGCGATCCTGTGCCGCTCCACCTCGAGTTCGGCCAGGGCCGCGCGGAAGGAGTTCCACCAGTTCTCCGCATCCACCTCGACCAGCCCGGCCGCCTCGGAGATGCCGTGCTGATGCGAAGCGCTGGCGACCACCTCGCCAGCGGCGTCCAGCAGCAGGACCTTCACGCTGGTGGTGCCGACGTCGATGCCCAGCGCGACCTCGGCGCTCGCGGGCGTGCTCACGGGATCCCGGCGGCGTTGTTCGGCGGAGCGCAACAGAGGAGAAGAAGGGCGTGGGGTGCTCACGGGGTTCCCGTGACGTTGTTCGGGGAGCGCAGCGGAGAAGTACGTCGTGGGGTGTTCATGCGCGACGCCCGTCGACCTGTTCCAGCACCCGCTTGCCGGAAGCGTCCGATCCGATCCGGATCGCCACCGCGAAGCTCTCACCCCGAACATGGGAGTGGACGAACTCCGCCGACCGGCCGTCCGGCAGGTAGGCGGTGCGGAGTACCCGCATCACCGGGGCGTTCCGGGCGAGCTGCAGGTGACGCGCGGTGTCGGCCGGGGGCCGGGCGGCGCTCCACTGCTCGTCGGCGGTGCAGGGACGGCCGGACGGCCCGACCAGCTGCAGCAGGTACTCGTACAGCGAGGTCCGTTCGATCTGCTCGACGTCCATGCTCGGGTAGAGCGACACCGGCAGCCACGAGCACAGGTGCACCACCGGCTCGCCGTTGCTGACGATGACCCGCTCCACCCGCCAGACCTGATCCCCGCGGGCCACGCCGAGCGGGCCGGCCACATCGGACGGGCACGGCAGCTGCTCCGCGGCCAGGACACGTTCGGCGGTGGTGTGGCCGGCCCGCCTCAGGTCGTCGCTGAAGGAGGGCAGGGACTCGGTCGGATTGCTGCGCACCGCCCGCTCCGGGTCGGCCACGAAGGTGCCACGACCCTGCCGGCGGGAGACCAGCCCACGCTGTTCGAGCTCGCGCAGCGCCTGGGTGGCGGTGGCCCGACTGACGCCGAAGTGCCGCACCAGTTCGTGTTCGGAAGGCAGTCGGACGCCCGGCCTGGCGTCCTGGATCCTCGCCGCCAGCCGGTCGGCGATCTGCCGGTAGCGCGGCGGGCCCGCCTCCGGGTCGAGCTGGTCCAGGCCGGCGACCTCGATGCCCGTCACCCGCCGACCTCGCTCTTCCAGCTGGCGATCAGCCGGACGGCCGTCGCCACCACGTGCTCGACAAGCTGCTCGCCCTTCTCCGCGGTGGCCACGGTCGGATCGCCGAACACACCGGTGCGGGAGACCTCGTCCCACCGGATCGCGGCGACGTCGAAATGCTCGGGGTAGGCCGGGTACTCGGCGACCGCGCGGTCCATCCGGACCCGCTCGGGCTCCAGGGCCAGCATGATCGAGGTCTCGAGTTCGTCGGCGTGCATGATCCCCGGGTGGCTCTCCGCGCTCTCCCGGACCTGGGCGGCGATCGTGCTCAGCCCCGGGTAGGTCAGCGCGATCGCCGGCAGCCCACCGGCTTCCGCCAGCGCGCGGCCGGCCTTCTTCAGCGCGGCGGCATTGCCGAGATGGGCGGAGAACAGGACGATCCCACGGACCCCGGCGCGCTTCAGGCCGGCGGCGACCTCCACCACCAGCTGCACCAGGGTGGCGTCGCTGACCGACAGGCTGCCGTCGAAGTGCTCCAGCGACCACACCTGCCCGTAGGGCATCACCGGCAGTTCGAGCAGGTCGGCCCGCTCGGCGATCCGGCTGGCCAGGCCGGCAGCCGCGTACACGTCCGTCCCCAGCGGAAGGTGCGGACCGTGTTCCTCCACCGCCCCGAAGGGCAGCAGGACGAAGGGGGTTCGGGCGACCTCCTCGGCCACCTCCGTCCAGCTCAACTCCGACCAGCGGGTCATCCCTGCCTCCCTTCCGTTGACGGGGCCACGGTCGCCCAGGCCCGTCGGCGCGACGAGTCGTAGATCGCATCCAGCATCTTCATCACGCCGACCCCGTGATCCAGCCCGCAGGAGTCGGGGCTCCGCGTTGCCGACCCACCAGGAACCGTCTCCGGCGTGTTGGCCGGTGGGTTGCCCGCCGACTCACCGCGGACAATTCTTGGTGGGCTGCTCGGTTGGTTGCCCAACACCCGCGCGATCAGGGCGTCCAGTTGCCGGGTGTAGGCATCGGCCATCCCGGCACCCTCGGGCAGTTCGTCGCTGCGCAGGACGGTCTCGCCGGCCGGGAACCGCCCGCGAGGCTCCCGCAGTGTCAGCCGCAGTTCGGACGGGTGCGGCACCGCGACCACCGAGCCATTGGTGCCGTACAGCTCGACCCACCACTGGGCGCACCAGGTGGTGGGCTCCCAGGCGGTGAAGTCGACCGTCACGGTCTGCCCCGGATACTCCAGCAGGGCCGAGCCGACGTCCTCGTGCAGCAGGTCTCCGATCCGGACGTCGGTGTCGATCGGGCCGCTGAACAGGTCGGGCTTGTAGACCAGTACGGGCACCGGCTCACCGGCCGGCAGCCGTCGGACCGAAGCGCTCACCTGCTCCGGCAGGCCGAACAGGTCGTACACCCACTCGAGCAGGTGGCAGCCCGAGGTGTAGACCAGACCACCGAGATCCTCCGGGATGCTCTGCCACAGTTCGGCACCGGCGCCGACCGGGACGCCGCCGTGGAACCGGCTGGCGGTGATCTGTCCGAGCATCCTCGCGCGGACGATCTCGCGGCACCAGCCGGCCGCGTCGGTGTAGTGCAACTGATAACCGAGTTCGACCGCCGTTCCGGCGGCCTCGAGCCGGGCGGCCAGTTCGTAGAACGCCGCTGGCTGGTGCGCTCCCGGCTTCTCCAGCAGGACGCCGCGCGCCCCGGCTCGAAGGGCGAGATCGGCGAGGTCGGGCAGCTGTGGGTCGAGTCCCTCGATCACCGCAAGGTCGAGTCCGGCAAGGTCGGCGGTGTCCAGCGCCGGAAGCCCGGTGCGCCGGCTCAGCTCGTCCGCGATCTCGGCGTCTGGCTCGTGGAAGCCGAGCAGGGTGACCTGCGGGTGTCGGCTCAGCAGTTCGACCCGTCGGAACAGGTGAGGATGCCGCGCCCCGACGATCGCGGCGCGAAGCGGCGTTGACATGGCTCTCCCTCCCACGGCCGACAGCGGTGCCGCGTGGATCAGGCAAACCTAAAGTTGACCGGTCAACCTGTCAAGTGGTGAGGGGCGCGCACGCGCACCTGGTCGAGGGCCTTGAGCCCATCAGCGACTCACGGGCTCGCCGCCGACAGAAACCGGGCAGTATCGGCCCCCTGTAGGCGTATAGCGCGGCAGAGGGCCGATATCACCCGGTTTGTGTCGAGCTCACTGAGCCTAGCCCCGGGCAGGCCGGAACAGGCACGGCGGCGGGCCCCGTCATCCCGGGCCAAGCCCGGGGACCTCTCCCGCGCCGGATCCCTGGTCGTGGCCCGGGATGACACGAGCGGGGCGCAACCTCAGCCTTCCCTCAACCGGCTGGCGATCAATCGGCGTTCGGCCTGGTTGGCGGTGAGTTCGAGGGCGTGCAGGTCGGCCTCGGAGGCCTCGTCCGTCCGTCCCAGGCGACGCAGAAGATGTGCTCGGACGGCGTGCCAAAGGTGGTACTGGGCGAGGTCCGACCGAAGCTGCTCCACCTCGCGAAGCGCTACCTGCGGCCCAGCCACCTCGGCCAGCGCGACCGCCCGGTTGAGCCGGACGATCGGTGAGCGGTCGTGGCCCAGCAGCATGTCGTAGAGGACGAGCACCTGTGGCCAGTCGGTGTCACCGGCCGACCTGGCGTCCGCGTGACAAGCGGCGATGGCGGCGTGCAGCTGCCAGCGGCCGGGACGACGCAGGGCAGCCGCCCGCTCCAGTTCGCGGTGCGCCTGGCCGATCAGCCCGGCGTCCCAGCGTCCGCGGTCCTGGTCGGCCAGGAGGACGAGTTCGCCGTCCACGGCGCGGGCGTCCTCGCGGGCCCGGTGGAACAGCAGCAGGGCGAGCAGGCCGTGCGCCTCGGCCTCGCCGGGCAGGGCCCCGGCGACCACCCGGGCCAGCCAGAGTGCGTCCTCGGCCAGGTCGCGGTCGGCCGCCGCGTCGCCGCCGTCCACCAGGTGCGCCTGGCCGTACATCACCGAGATCACGGTCAGCACGATGTCCAGCCGTTCGGCTCGCTCGGAACCTTCCGGAATCCGGATCGGGACGCCGGCGGCACCCATCTTGCGCTTGGCGCGGACGATCCGCTGCGCGACCGTGGTGGTGGGGCTGAGCGTGGCGCGGGCGATCTGGGCGGTGGTCAGGCCGCAGATCGCCCGGAGGGTGAGGGCCAGTTGGGCGTCCGGCGGCAGCGCGGGATGGCAGCAGCCGAACAGCAGCGGCAGCCGTTCGTCCATCTCGGTCTCGCTGGTCGGCGGGTCGAGCAGAGCGAGCTTCTCCCGGTAGCGGCGTTCCCGCCGCAGCCTGTCCAACGCGTTGTGTCTGGCGGCCTGGGTGAGCCAGCCGCCGGGATTGGGTGGGATGCCGCGGACGCGCCATTCCCGCAGTGCTTCCTCGACCGCGTCGGCCACCGCCTCCTCGGCCAGGTCCAGGTTGCGCAGCGAGGCCGTCAGGGCCGCGACGATCCGCGCCGACTCCTCGCGCACCACCTGCGCCAGGAGATGGTCGGACGCCGCGCCGCCGGGCGAGGGCGCGGCGTCCGTCCCGGTCACTGTTCGAACTGGCTGTAGTCGGTGACGATCGGCCGGACCTCGACCGAGGTGCCCTCCAGTTCCAGCATCGGCCAACTGCGGGCGAGGGCCAGCGCGGCGTCCAGGTCGGGGACGTCGATGATGCTGAACCCGCCGACCGCCTCTCGGGCCTCGGTGAACGGCCCGTCGACCACCACCGGTCCGTTCGCGGAATGGCGGACGGTGGTCGCGGTCTCGACCGGCTGCAGTTCGGCGCCGCTGTCCTCGATCACCGCGGCGTTGTCCTGGAACCACTGGAAGACCCGGCCGTAGACGTCCTGGGCGACCTCGGGTGGCGTCGCCGCGTCAATGGCGGGGGTGGAGGTGAACATGATGACGTACTTCACGGTCGTGTCCTTTCTTTTGTCGAACCGTTGCACCCCTACAGCGAACGGACAAGACCGAAATCGACAACCTTCGGCAAGGAATCTCGACGACCCGCCGCGGAGCCCCGGGCTGCCGGGCTACGCTCCGGCACATGACGCGTATCTGGGTCGCCCTCTCCGGGATCGAGTTCGTGGTGGGGATGGTGCGCACCGCCTACCACTACGGCCGCATGGAGGCGACCGCGGAGATGAACTCGGCGCCGGCCGGCGTCACGCTGATCTACCTCATCCCGTACGGCTTCCTGAGCGTGCTGTTGCTGATCCCGGTGCTGGTGTCACGACACCGCAGGCTCAACCCCGGGCGCCGTCCGTCCTCTGATCGGACCGCCGCCTGAAGGCTCCCGGCGGTTCAGCGGAGCCCGGCGACCTCGTCGGCCGAGGTACCGGAGTCGACCAGGAACTGACGACAGCGGTCGGCCTCGTCCTGCTCACCGATCGCCGCAGCGGCCTCGGCCAGCGCCAGCAGGGCGCGTAGGAAGCCCTGGTTCGGCAGGTGCGAGGCCGGGATCGGGCCCTGCCCGCGCCAGCCCGCCCGGCGCAGCGCGTCCAGACCCCGGTGGTAGCCGGTACGGGCGTAGGCGTAGGCGGCGACCGGGTCGTCGGCCAGCGCCGCGTCGCTCAGCAGCGCCCAGAGCAGGGACGCCGCCGGCGCCAGCGGGACGGCGTCCCGCGGCTCGGCACCGCCGGCCAGCAGGGCACGGGCAGTGGCGTCCGGGCCGTCGGTGGGCAGGTGGGTCGGCCCTGGTCCGGGCAGCAGGTTCTGATGGTTCATGACACCAGTCTGCCCCGGTTCACCCAGCCGGACGCACTGCCCGGGCTGCCAGACTTGACAGGCCGGGAACCTGGCCCGCATACTGCAAGGCTGCCCAGGACGGGTTGGCATGGATCGAAGGAACCGGGATGTCGAGAACGCGGAGCACGGAACAGCAGTTGCCGTTCGCGCTGCCCCGGCATGCCCATGCATCGGAGACCTTCGTCACCGCCGGCAAGCCGGGCAGCCGGATCGAGAACGGGCCGCCTCTGGAGTGAACCACGCCTGCGTGGAACACCACAGAGCCGCCCAAGGGATCGACCCGGGCGGCTCTCGCCATTCCGGCCACAACTTCAGTACGACCGCTCAACCCTGCGCGGGGCACCCGGTGGAAACGGGGCTCACTGTCACAAGGCCCGCGTCAGGGGCGGCAGCCACAACTCAACAGCGGACACCCACTGCGGTGCGGTGCAGGACGCCAGTGAGCCGACCCGGCTTGCCCTGACACCGCCAGGCGCCCAGGACCCACCCTGGGATAAGCGGCCGGCGACCACGGAAGCCGGCCCGCACGGGAACCATGATCATTCAGCTGGAATGTCGGTGTGACCAGGTGGGACAAGGAACCGTCCCCGTCCCAGGCATCCCAGCCCACTGCGCGTCGGCCCCAGGGTGGGGCAGCGGTCTGTAGAACCGTCGCTTCGGCAGCAGGGTTCGATCCCCTGGCGCGCAACGACGCGGCATGGCGCATAAGTCCGGGTGACCGGATGAAAGGCGGACCTCACGACAGTCCGCCACCACCGTGAGGTGGCACCCCATGCAATCCGCAATCGGCCATGCCGCTCCTGAAATGGGGCGGTGGGCGTCCGAGCAGGGCTGGCGCAGAGGCAATCGCTGAGCGCACCGCGGCAGGAACGCAGCCGCGAAGGCCCGATCCGCGAGGCCGTCCGCCGATGAGGAGGGTGCATCAGTCCGAGGCTGTCAACCAAGGGCGGGCACCATACGACCAGGGTCACGGAGCGGCGGTTTCGTGGAACGGAAGTACGGCACGTCCCTGACAAGGAAGGCCGGAGGGCGCGAGGCATTCCGTTCCCCCAAAGGGCACGGAACCTCAGGTGAAGCGCGTCCTCAGTCGTAGCACTAGCTCAATTGGCAGAGCGCCTGACCCTCGGATCAGGAGGTTGCGGGTTCAAGTCCCACGCTTCAAGCGAAAGCCTTCACCCGGTGCCTGGCGAAAGCGCCCTAAGGCTCGACGCCGCGAGGCGAATCGAGCGGTCGTCCGTCGCGCCATGGCGGGCGGCTTTCGTAGCGGAGTAGTGCAGCCGAGGGAGTAGCTCTCCCTTTGCGAAGCCAAACGCGCGGAACAGCCGGCACCGAGAGGATTGGCCGCCCCAAGCGGCCGGGCGTGGTGGCTACCACCGGGAGGTGGTGGAAACGCCGGTAACCCATAAGCCGCGCAAAAGGCCACCGAGGGGTGGGTGTACTCCCAGCCGCCCCACCATGGAGATCCCAGCCGATGTGGCGGCGGCACTGGTCTTGAGTACCAACTGCGGACTACGGCCCGCGTGAGGGTTCGACTCCCTCGGTCTCCGCACGGTCGCGAGCGAATCGCCTGATGAGCCGGTGGGAATCCGGCGAAACCGTGATGGTCGCGATGACTCGATGACAGCGAAAGGAGAGACAGATGAAGCTGGCAGAAGCACTGGCAGCGCGGGCGGACGCCGTCCGCAAGCTCAACGAACTGCGTTCCCGGATCGAGGCGAACGCCACCTACCAGGAGGGCGAGGCCCCGACCGAGGACGCGGCTGCGCTGCTGCGCGAGGCGGACGCCACGACGTCCGGCCTCGAGACGCTGATGCGCCGGATCAACCAGACCAACACGGTCGCAACCCTGACGGACGGCCGCACCATCACCGCGGCGCTGGCCCGCCGGGATGCGTTGCGGCTACGGCATTCGCTGTTCTCCGACGCCGCCGACGCGGCCTCCGGCACCCGGCTGCGGGGCTACGGTCGGCAGCTGCGGTCGGAGCTGGCGACCGTGGTGGCACTCGACGTCCCCGCGCTGCGTGCGCAGGCCGACGAGGTCGCCAAGGAACTGCGAGCCCTGGACCTGATGGTGCAGGAGGCGAACTGGCAGGTCGACCTGGTCGACTGAGGTCCGGAGCAGGTAGTTGTCGCGGACGGGCGCGCATGAAACCTTCTGGCATACAGGTGAATCCTTGGGTTCGACTCCCACCCGGTGAGGGCGCCGCTGACACAGTGCAGCCCCGCAGGACGCACCGATCACGCCACAGGACGCAGGACGCATCACCCCATGCGGACGCACGCGACAACGAGGGCGGGCACGGGGACCTCCGGACCCCACGACCTTCGATCACAACCAGAAATCGCCTGATGAGCCGGTGCAACCCCGGCGAAACCGCCCACCCCTTCGGGGGTGCAGTCGCGGTCGCGGTGCTCAATCTGGTGTCGCGGTCTCCCGGCTTCAGGACGTCGGAAGCCGGGAGATCACGACACCAGGTGCGACGAAGGGTCCGCTGAGGGCACCGTCGGACCCGTCCGAGCCCAGGTTGGCCGCCGCATGTCAGAATTGGGCCACTGTGGTTCGACCCCCGTCCGATTCAGCTAGCGGTGAGCCGGCGCCCACGTGGCAGCCGCTGCCGGCCGCGAACGTGCAGGTGCCGGAGGTCCGCCACGACCTGGAGGTGGCCGATCAACCAGTCAGCCCGCCCATCGCCCGGGAACCGGCCGCGGCCGAGACCTCCGCCGGCGAGTGGCCGGGGCCACAGGTGGTTGACGTCATCGAGGGTCTGACCGTCCCCGCCTCCTCCGAACTCTGGCTGCTGGATCCCACTGACGCTCGGCTGGTCTACGGCCGCTGGCTGCTGGACGAGGACGGTCTGGAACGGCTTCGCAGCCTGCACCGGAGCGGAGTCACCCTGGCGAGGCGCACCACCGTGGGTACCGAGAACGTCCAGCCCCGCCCGGCGCGGTGGCTGGCGGGGTCCCTCCAGGTGGCCGCAACCCTGGGTTTCACCGTCTCGGTCCTGTCCCTCCTGATCTGGCTCCATCCGTCGGAAGAGTTGCTGGGGTGGCCGCAGGTGCCACTGACCGGCATGGCCCTGGCCGTCGTCGCGGCCACGGTGGCACGCTGGCTCGGCCGGCGGAGCGCCGGCCGGATCGGGGAGCCGCCGATCGAACAGGCGCCCAGGCTCTGGTGGACGAGATCGGTCGCCGCCGGGTGACCGCTCCGTCCGCGGCCGCGGTGAGCCTGGCGATGCGGCTCCGGGAGGCCTGGGCTCGCCTGGCTCCGCAGCTGGAGGGGACGCCTGCCAGCCAGCGGGCACGGTGGGAGCGCCGGTTCGACGACCTGCTGTACGCGCTCGCGCTCTCGCAATCCAGCGGCACCCGGCCCGGCCGGCCGGAGCTTCGGGCCTGGGTCGAGGAGAACACCGACCGGCTGATCGCCGCCCTCGGTGAGAACGCGCCGGCTCCGCCACCGATCTGGCCTGCCCCGGACGGGACGTTCACCCACTACCCCGGCTATCCCACCGACCGGCATTGATGCGCCAGACCCCGGACGGGGAGACGCAAAAGGCCTCCGGAAGGTGAACCACCTTGCCAGAGGCCTGTCGCCGGGTGCGCGAGAGAGGAGTTGAACCTCCACGTCCTTTCGGACACACGGACCTGAACCGTGCGCGTCTGCCATTCCGCCACTCGCGCCCGACCCCCGAAGGAGCCAGCCGAAAGAGGTTAGCATCCCGACCGCGCGACTGCGAAACCGGGGACGACGCCGAGCCGGCACTGCGCCACCGAGCTCCGCGGCGGCAGTCTCCGGCGTCGGACCGCCGATCTGGTCGTTACGGAGCCGGTGGCGTGGGCTCGCCGTCACGCGTCCGCCGAAGTGGTGGCTACCAGGCCCGAATCCGGGCTGACAACGACAACTTCGGCGGTTGCGCCGGTGATCCGGTGCGGCAGGGAGCTGGCAAACGACAAGATCGGCGGTTGGACTCGGGGACGTTCATCCGGAGCCGGTGGTCAGCCGCGGGCGACGCGCCGGTCCGGGCGCTGTGCGTGGCGGCTGCCCAAGTAGGCCACGCGTTTCGGAAGGTCAGCACGTAGCGGTCGTCGAGCCGGCCGAGACCGCCTGCTAGGTTGGCGGCGACCCTGGAGGGAGCCCATGCCGACCCCAGCCCGCCGGATTCCGCTGAACACCTACCGGCTGCAACTCCACGCCGGCTTCACCTTCGCCGAGGCCGCTGAGCAGCTGGACTACCTGGTCGACCTGGGCATCACCGACCTCTATCTCTCGCCGATCCTGGAGGCGGTCCCGGGCTCCACCCACGGCTACGACGTGGTCGATCCCACCCGGATCTCGGAGGAACGCGGCGGACGCGCCGGCTTCGAGAGCCTGGCGGACGCGGCGCACGCCCGGGGACTGGGGGTGGTCGTCGACATCGTCCCCAATCACATGGCGATCCCCACCCCACTGTCGCTGAACCCCGCGCTCTGGTCGGCGCTGCGGGACGGCACCGGGTCCCCCTACGCGGCCTGGTTCGACATCGAGCCCGATGCCCCACTGGTGCTGCCCAACGTGGTGCTGGACGGCGACGGCGATCCGCTCCCCGCCCTGATCGACGCCGGACGGCTGCGCTTCGGCGACCTGACCAGCCCGGACGGCGGCACCGAGCGCGTCCTGACCCTGGACGGACAGCCCTACCCGCTGGCCCCCGGGACGGAGCGGCTCCCGCTCGCCGAGGCGGTGGCGAGCCAGCGGTACTCGCTGCAGCGCTGGCAGGGCAACCACACCCGGCTCACCCACCGCCGCTTCTTCGACATCGTCACGCTGATCGGGGTGCGGCAGGAGCTCCCCGAGGTGTTCGACGCCACCCACGCCCTGCTTCTGGAGCTGTTCGAACAGGGCCACATCGACGGCTTCCGGGTCGATCACCCCGACGGGCTCGCGAACCCCCGGGGCTACTTCGAACGGCTCCATGCGGCCACCTCCGGAGCCTGGGTGGTGGCCGAGAAGATCCTGTCCGGGGAGGAACTGCTGCCCACCGACTGGCCGGTCGCCGGCACCACCGGCTACGAGGCCGCCTGGCGCTTCGACGCCGTCCAACTCGACCCGGACGCCGCCACGGCGCTGGCCGGGCTGGCCAGGCGCACCGACGAGCAACCGGCCGAGAGCTGGGACGAGGTCGCCGGCGAAGCCAAGCGGTTCGTCGCCGACGGCTCGCTGGCGATCGATGTCGACCGGCTGATCGGGCTGGTCGCCCGGATCGACCCGGGCCTGCCCACCGAGGAGGTTCGGCTCTGCCTGCGTGAGTTCCTGGTGGGACTGGACCGGTACCGGGCCTACGTCCAGCCGGGCGAGCCGCTCGGGATCGAGGACGCCACCGTGCTGGCCGCCGCCGCGACCCGGGCCCAGTCCGGCCTGCCCGAACCCCTGCACCCGGTGCTCGTCCGACTGCACGACCTCGCTGCCGGTCGGGCGATCCCGGGCAACCCCGATGAGCGGCGCGCGGCCGCGAACGAGTTCGTCGTCCGGTTCCAGCAGGTGACCGGCGCACTGATGGCCAAGGGCGTGGAGGACACCGCCTTCTACCGCTGGACCCGGCTGCTCACCCTCTGCGACGTCGGCGGCGACCCGGACGCCTTCGGCCTCACCCCCACCGCGCTGCACGACTGGCTCGGTCGGGTGAACGCCGGCTGGCCGGCCACCATGTCGCTGGGCTCGACCCACGACTCCAAGCGCAGCGAGGACGTCCGCGCCCGGATCGCGGCGATCAGCGAGTACCCCGACGAATGGACGGAGCTGGTGACCAGGCTCGCCCCGCTGGCCGACGATTTCCCCGCGCCGATCCGGACGATCCTGTGGCAGACCCTGGCGGGCACCTGGACGGACGGCCCGATCGCGGCCGACCGGATCGCCGCCCACTGCGTCAAGGCCGGCCGGGAGCAGAAGCTGTGGACCTCCTGGGTCTCCCCCGCCGTCAGGCTCGAACAGCGGATCGCGGGGGCCATACCCGGGCTGCTGGCGGACCCGTTGCTCCAGCAGGCCTTCGCCGACTGGGTCGAACTCACCCGTGAGGCGGTCCGCACCAACACCCTGGCCACCAAGCTGGTCCAGCTCACCGCCCTCGGCGTCGCCGACCTCTACCAGGGTCAGGAGACCGTCCGGCTCAGCCTGACCGACCCGGACAACCGGCGTCCGGTGGACTTCCAGGCCCTGAACCAGCTCCTGGCCACCGCCGGCCCCGGCCCTGCTGTGCACTTTCTGCCAAACAACGACCCCAGCCGACAAATACGTCGGCCCGAGGCACTATCTGGCGAAAAGTGCACGGGTGCGGGGAGCAGCGTTCTCGAAGCAGAGAAGCTCCACCTCACCCACCTCGCCCTCCACCTCCGGCAACGGCACCCCGAGGCCTTCCAGGACGGCAGCTACCTGCCGCTCACCTCCAGCACCGGCTTCGCCTGGGGGTTCGCCCGCGGGGACGAGCCCGCCGCGGTGACCATCGCCACCCGGCTGCCGCGCCGCCGCGAGCGGGCCGGCGGCCGGCAGCCCACCGATCAACTCACCCTGCCGCAGGGCACCTGGCGCAACCTGCTGACCGGCGGTGAGCACCCCGGCACCTTCCAACCGGGCACTGACCTGGGGGGTTGGCCGGTGGCATTACTGGAGCGGATCGGGTGATCACCGCGCCGACCCGCCGTCACCCCAGTACGCTGGGGTCTTCGCGGCTGGATAGTCTGGAAGTCGTACACCAGGCCTAGGGAGGTGCTCGTGGGGGTCTTCGACCGCGTGGAGCGCACATTGGAGAACGCCGTCAGCGGCGCCTTCGCGCGCGCCTTCAAGGGTGACGTCCAGCCCGTCGAGATCACCGCCCGGCTGCAACGCGAGCTCGACCGCGAGGCCAAGCTGCTCGACCGCACCCGCAAGCTGGTTCCGAACGACTTCCGGATCGGGCTCTCCACCCACGACTACGAGCGGCTGACGCCCTACTCCAAGACGCTCAACTCCGAGATCGTGCCGCAACTGCGCGACTACGCCACCGAGCGTGGCTACCTGTTCAACGGCCCGGTCACGATCGAGTACAGCCTGGACGAGTCGCTGCCGGTCGGCCGGTTCACCGTCGCCTCCGCCGCGGTCGCCGGGGTGGACGCCGAGCCGGCCACCCCGTCCGAGATCCGGCAGGCGGCGCTGGTGGTCGAGGTCAACGGCGTCCGGCATCCGCTCAACCCACCCGGCCTGACCATCGGACGCGGCACCGACGCCGACCTGCGGATCAACGACCCCGGCGTCTCCCGGCTGCACGCCCGGATCGTGGTCGACAGTCCGTTCGCCCCGCAGCAGCTCCGGATCGAGGACATGGGCTCGACCAACGGCATCGTGGTGGACGGCCAGCGGGTGCGGCAGGCGACCCTCGCGCAGGGAAGCCGGATCGAGATCGGCTCCACCCGCCTGACGATCGTCTCACCCCTGGCCGATGTCTGAGCTGGTCGTCCTCGCCCTCAAGCTGGCCTTCCTGGCCGCCCTGTGGCTGTTCATCCTCTTCGTGGCGAACATCATCCGGACCGACCTGTTCGGCCGCAAGCTGAGCGCCACCGAACTGGCCACCGCGGGCGCCCTGGCCTCCGGCGAGCAACTCCCGAAGCTCAGCAAGCGGGCCGAACGCAAGCTCCCCCGCACCCTCAAGATCACCCACGGGCCGCAGGCCGGCGTCACCCTGCCGCTCGGCCAGCCGATCCTGATCGGCCGGGCCACCGACTGCCAGTTGCTGCTGGACGACGACTACGTCTCCACCCGGCACGCCCGGATCACCCTCGGCCCGGCCGGCTACCAGGTCGAGGATCTGGGGTCCACCAACGGCACCTTCGTGAACAACCAGCGGATCAGCGTCCCCACTCCGATCGGGCCGACCGACGGCGTCCGGATCGGCCGAACCCAGATGGTGCTGGAAAAGTGAGCCTGGCGCTGCGCTACCAGGCGCATTCCGAGATCGGGCTGGTTCGCAAGAACAACCAGGATTCGGCCTACGTCTCCCCCACCATGCTGGTGGTGGCGGACGGGATGGGCGGCGCCGCGGCCGGCGACCTCGCCTCCGCGGTGGCGATCAAGGAACTGCGCGCGGTGGACGGCGACCACACCGGCGAGGACATGCTGACCGCCTTCGACGACGCGATCAGCAATGCCACCGCCCAGATCGCCGCGCTGGTGAAGTCCGACCGCACGCTCAGCGGGATGGGCTCCACGGTCTGCGGGGTGATGTTCGACGGCACCCGGCTCGGCCTGGCCAATGTCGGCGATTCCCGCGCCTACCGCTACCGCGACGGCAAGCTCACCCGGCTGACCCGCGACCACTCCTGGGTGCAGACCCTGGTCGACGAGGGACGGATCACCGAGGCCGAGGCGCTCGAGCATCCGCACCGCTCGCTGATCCTGCGGGTGGTCAACGGCCAGCCGCAGAACGTCGCCGATCTCGAACTGGCCGAGGCCGAGGTGGGCGACCGGCTGCTGATCTGCTCCGACGGGCTGTGCGGCATGGTCACCGACGCCATGATCGAGGCCGAGCTGACCGGGGAACTGGACGAGGTGCTGCCCCGGCTGGTCGGGCTGGCCCACGACACCGGGGGCTCGGACAACATCACGATCGTGCTGGCCGACATCGTCGAGGGGGAACGCACCGGCCCCACCGAGGTGCTGGGCGCGGCGGCCAACCTCGACCTGGACGCCCCCTTCGACACCACCACGATCCAGCTCCCCGTGCTGGGCGCGGCGGTGGACGAGGATCCGGTCGTCCTGGCCGAACGCGCCCGCTACGCCCCCACCACGAAGGGACGGGTGGCCGCCTGGCTGAAGGTGACCATCGCCGTCGTGCTCACCCTGGGGCTGATCGCCGGCGGGCTGGGGCTGTGGTACTCCTACACCCAGCGGCAGTTCTACGTCGGCCCGGAACAGGCCACGGTGGCGATCTTCCGTGGGGTGCCGGACGCGGTGCTGAACCTGCCGCTCTCCAGCCTGGTCGAGGTCGACTCCACCAGGCTGGACGACCTGCCGCCGGACTACCAGGAGCAGGTGCGTGCCACGATCCCCGCCGAGTCGCTGGAGTCGGCCCGCAGCATCGTGATGGGGCTGCGGCTCAAGGCCCGCGAGTGCATCGCCCAGCGCGAGGAACGGGCCCGGGCGACCCAGGCCCCGGTCCCGCCGACCAGCACACCCACGTCCTCCACCACACCCACGTCCTCCGGCTCGCCGTCGCCGACCGGATCGCCCAGCCCGGGGACACCCAGCAACACCCCGGCCACGAGCCCGACGCCGACCACCCCGACCCCGACCGCGAGCCAGTCGCCCACGACACCTCCGGCACCCGAGGAGTGCTGAGATGGCGGATGTCGTCGTCTATCGCAAGCGGCGCGGCGTCGAGCTGTTCATGCTGGTGCTGGCGCTGGCGATCGTGCTCGGCGGCTACTTCCTGATCCACCTCGACACCGAGGGCGAGCTCCCGCCCGGCTGGCCGTGGGCGGTGGTGATCGGCGTCGTTCTCACCGGGCTGGCCCACGGCATCGTCCGCTGGCGGCTGCCCTACGCCGATCCGCTGATCCTGCCGATGGTGGTGCTGCTGAACGGGCTCGGACTGGCGATGATCCACCGGCTCGACCTGGCCGACGGCAAGCACTCGGCCGAACTGCAGCTCACCTGGACGGCGGTGGCGATCGTCGCCTTCTGCGCGGTGGTGGTGCTGCTGCGCGACTACCGGGTGCTGAACGCCTACCCGTACCTGCTGTTCCTGGCCGGCCTGATCCTGCTGCTGCTGCCGATGGTGCCCGGGCTGGGCAAGGAGAACCACGGCGCCCGGATCTGGATCCAGTTCGGCTCCTACAGCTTCCAGCCCGCCGAGCTGGCGAAGATCGTGCTGTCGGTGGCCTTCGCCGCGTACCTGGTGGAGAAGAAGGACGTCCTGGCGCTGGCCGGCGGCAAGCTCGGCCGGATCGTGCTCCCCCGGCCCCGCGACCTCGGCCCAATCCTGGTGATGTGGCTGGCCAGCATGGCCGTCCTGGTGTTCCAGAAGGATCTGGGCACCTCGCTGCTGTTCTTCGGGCTGTTCGTCACCATGCTCTACATCGCCACCGAGCGCTCCGGCTGGCCGATCATCGGCCTCACCCTGTTCGGCGCCGGCGCCTACGCCGCCTTCCTCACCTTCGGCCACGTCCAGACCCGGGTGACCGCCTGGCTCGACCCGTTCTCCGACTACGACAGCAACTTCCAGGTGATCCAGGGGCAGTTCGGCTTCGCCTGGGGCGGGCTGTTCGGTACCGGCTGGGGATTGGGCCAGCCGCACCGCACCCCGCTGGCCAAGAGCGACTTCATCTCGGCCGCGATCGGGGAGGAACTCGGCCTGGTCGGGTTGATGGCGGTGGTGCTGCTCTACGGGCTGATCGTGACCCGGGGGATGCGGGCCGCGCTGGGCGCCCGGGATCCGTTCGGGAAGCTGCTGGCCGCCGGGGTCTCGTTCGTCTTCGCCATCCAGGTCTTCGCCATCCTCGGCGGCGTCACCCGGCTGCTGCCGCTGACCGGCCTGACCACCCCGTTCATGTCCCAGGGCGGCTCCTCGCTGGTGGCGAACTGGATGCTGTTCGGGATGCTGCTGGCGATCACCCACCAGGTCCGCCGGCCCGCCCTGGAGCCGGCCGGCACCAATCCGGTCGCGTCCCTCTCCGAGGAACCCACCATGCTGGTGAAGACCGGCCCACCCCGCCCGGAGCCGCCGGCCTCGCTCAACGAACCGCACCCCGACGTCGAGTCGGACACCGAGACGACGATCGTCACCGGCCCGCCGGCCGGGACGGATGCTCCGGAGCCGCCGCCGTCCCCGACGTCCCCCGCCGACAACCCGCCCGAGGCGGCGGCGCTGGACGACCTCTCGGAGTCGATCTTCCGGCCGGGAGGTGGCCGATGAACGGCCCGATCCGCCGGGTGGCGGTCGCCGCGATGGTGATGTTCACCGCGCTGCTGCTGAACGTAAGCGCCGGCTACCTGCTGCGCACCGACTCACTGAACAACCGGCCGGAGAACCGTCGGGTGACCGATGCCCGGTTCGCCCAGGACCGCGGCCCGATCATGGTCGGCAACGCGCCGATCGCCAAGTCCGAACCGGTCAAGGACCAGTACCGGTTCCAGCGCAGCTACCCCTCCGGCAAGCTGTACGCCCCGGTCACCGGGTTCCACAGCTACTACTACGGGACGTCCGGGCTGGAGAACTCCTACTCCGAGCAGTTGATCGGGGTGGACGACTCCCAGTTCCTCGACCGGCTGGTCAACCTGCTCGCCGGGGCGACCCCGCGGGGGGCGACGGTCGAGACCACGCTGAACGCCGCCGCCCAGCGGGCCGCCTGGGACGGCCTGGACGGCCGCAAGGGCGCGGTGGTCGCGATCGACACCAAGACCGGCGCCGTCCGGGCCCTGGTGACCAGCCCGAGCTACGACCCCAACCGGCTGGCCAGCCACGACCTGAAGTCGACCCGGACGGCCTGGGAGGAACTGAACGCCGACAAGGCCCGGCCGATGGCCAACCGGGCGACCCGGGAGATCTATCCGCCGGGCTCGACCTTCAAGCTGATCACCGCGGCGGCCGCGCTGGAATCCGGGATGTCGCCGACCACCGAGATCGACGCCTCGGCGTTCAAGCTGCCCGGCTCGACGGTGATGATCCGCGGCAACTGCGGCGGCAGCCGGATCAGCCTGACCGACGCGCTGGAGGTCTCCTGCAACCCCGGGTTCGCCCGGCTGGGGGTCGAACTGGGCGCCGACGCGCTGCGCGAGCAGGCCGAGCGGTTCGGCTTCGGTCAGACCTTCCTGGACGAGATCGGCTCCGCCGCCAGCCGGTTCCCGGCCGAACCCGACGACGCGCAGACCGGGATGAGCGCGATCGGCGCCTTCGAGGTGGCCGCCACCCCGCTGCAGATGGCCATGGTCGCCGCGGCGATCCAGAACGGCGGCGTGGTGATGGAGCCGTACCTGGTGGAGAGCGTGGTCACCCACGACCTGCGGACGATCAGCCAGGCCAGCCCGCGGCAGCACGGGACGGCGGTCAGCCGTGCGGTGGCCGACTCGCTGCACGACATGATGGTGTCGGTGGTGCAGCACGGCACCGGCCGGCGCGCCCAGATCTCCGGGCTGACCATCGGCGGCAAGACCGGAACCGCGGTGACCGGCGACGAGCGTCGTCCGTACGCCTGGTTCACCGCCTTCGCCGACGAACTCGACCTGGCGGTCTGCATCTTCATCGAGGACGCCGAGATCCCCGCCACCGACATCGCCGGCGGCACCCTGGCGGCGCCGATCGCCAAGGCCGTGATCGAGGCCATGCGATGAGGCGACACGATCCGCTGCGGGCGTGCCCAGGGACGGGTGCTGGTCGATCGACGCCGCCGTCACGGCATGGTTCTTGGGCGAGGTTCAGGAACGTCAGTCACAATGGAGGGCGACTCGCGCCGGTTCGCGGCGACGGGCTGAAAGGATGTGCCGATGAGTGACGAGCCGAGGCTGCTCGGGGGCCGCTACCAGTTGGGCAGCCTGCTGGGCCGGGGCGGCATGGCCGAGGTGCGTCGCGCCCGGGACCTGCGGCTGGGCCGCGACGTCGCGGTGAAGCAACTGCGGGTCGACCTGGCCACCGACTCCACCTTCCAGGCCCGGTTCCGCCGGGAGGCGCAGTCCGCCGCCGGGCTTAACCACCCCAACATCGTCGCGGTCTACGACACCGGCGAGGAGCCGGATCCGACCACCGGCGTCGGAGTCCCCTACATCGTGATGGAACTGGTCGACGGCCACACCCTGCGCGAGATCCTGCGCACCGGGCGGCAGATCCAGCCCGAGAAGGCGCTGGAGTTCGCCCAGGGGGTGCTGGACGCGTTGAGCTACAGCCACAAGGCGGGGATCGTCCATCGCGACATCAAGCCCGCCAACGTGATGCTCACCCCCAGCGGCCAGATCAAGGTGATGGATTTCGGCATCGCCCGGGCGGTGGCCGACACCTCGGCGACCATGACCCAGACCGCCGCGGTGATCGGCACCGCCCAGTACCTCTCGCCGGAGCAGGCCCGCGGCGAGACGGTCGACTCCCGCAGCGACATCTACTCCGCCGGCTGCCTGCTCTACGAGCTGCTGGTCGGACGTCCGCCCTTCCAGGGCGACTCGCCGGTCAGCGTGGCCTACCAGCACGTCCGCGAGGCCCCGGTCCCGCCGAGCCAGCTCGACCCGATGATCACCCCGGGGATGGACGCCATCGTGCTGAAGTCGCTGGCCAAGGATCCGGCCGACCGCTACCAGACCGCCGCGGCGATGCGGGCCGACATCGGCCGACTGCTGGCCGGCCAGGACGTGATCGCGCGGGTGCCGCGCACGCCCGTCCCCCCGGTCGTCCGTGGAGCGAACGACCCGACCGTCCTGGTGGCGACGCCCACCACCGTGCTCTCGTCCGACACCGGCACCCAGACCGGTACCGCCACCCGCGCGCTGGAGCCGGCTCCGCGGCGCAGCCTGGCCCCGCTGTGGATCAGCCTGGGCACGATCGCCGTGATCCTGGCCGGGGTGGGCATCTTCCTGCTGCTCAACCCGCTGAACCAGCCGAAGATGGTCAAGGTCCCCTCGCTGATCAACATGACCACCGCGCGGGCGAGCGAGGAGCTGGAGAAGCTCGGACTGGTCCCCAAGGTGAACAACGTCCAGGGCGAGGACGACGGCACCGTCAACCTGGTGGTCCGGCAGGCCACCCCGGCCGACACCCCGGTGCCGGTCGGCACCGAGGTCGCGTTCGACGTCAACATCGGGCCGAAGCGGGCGGTCATCCCCGCCGGGCTGATCGGGCAGCCCTATCAGGACGTGATCGAGAAGCTGAACAAGTTGGGGTTCGACACGGTGAACGCCGACGTCGCCCCCAACGAGCCGATCACCGCCGCGGCGGACGACGTCACCGAGATCAACCCGGTCGAGGGTTCCGAGGTGCCGCTGAACACCCCGATCAAGCTGCTCTACGCCACCGGCGAGAGCCTGGTCCCGAACTTCCGCACGATGGACGAGGAAAGCGCCATCAACCAGGCGAAGGAGTACGGGTTCGAGGTCGACACCAGGACCGAGCCCAGCGACGCGACCGAAGGGACAGTGGTCCGGCAGGAGCCGGGCGCCGGAAAGCGGGTCCCGCGGACCACCCGGATCAAGTTGTGGATCGCCACCCCGCTACCCCCGCCACCCACCACTCCGACGCCGGATCCGCCACCGGTCACCACGCCGGTGGAGAGCCCGCCGGCCAGTGAGGAGCCCGGCGGCGGCGAGGGCGGCGGCTGAGCGACCCGAACGATCCCCGGCCTGTCGAAGGGCGTCCCTGAGCCCGTCGAACGGCGGCGTGCCTGAGCGTGTCGAAGGGCCGGACGACGGTCAGGCCGAACCCACCAGCGGTCCCAGACCGACGGCGCGGCGGGGGGCGTCCTGGTCACCGCACACGGCCAGCCAGTTGGCCAGCAGCTGGTAGCCGCCCTCGGTGAGCACCGACTCGGGGTGGAACTGCACGCTCTCCACCGGCAGGCTGCGGTGCCGCAGGCCCATGATCACCCCGGAGTCCGTCCGGGCGCTCACCTCGAGGACATCCGGGACGGTCTCGGGGTCGAGGGCCAGCGAGTGGTAGCGGGTGGCGGTGAACGGCTCGGGCAGGCCGGCGAACACCCCCCGTCCGTCGTGATGGACCAGCGAGGTCTTGCCGTGCAGCAGTTCCGGCGCGCGGTCCACCGTCCCGCCGAAGGCGACCGCCATCGACTGCAGGCCCAGGCACACCCCGAAGATCGGCAGCACCCCGGCGTGGCTGCGGATCACCGGGACGCAGACACCGGCCGCTTCCGGCGTCCCGGGGCCCGGTGAGACCAGGATGCCGTCGAAGCCGCGCTCCCAGCCCTCGGCGTCGAACCGCGGGTCGTCGTTGCGCCAGGTCTCGACCTCGGCCCCCAGCTGGGCCAGGTACTGGACCAGGTTGTAGACGAAGGAGTCGTAGTTGTCGATCACCAGGATGCGCGCCATGCGTCCATTCTCTCCCGATCAGCGCGGCAGGTCGGCGTGGCCCACGTCCAGCACTCCGACGAAGCCCGGCAGGGTGACCTCCTCCTCGCGCCACTGGTCATAGCCCAGCCGGTAGGCGGTGGCGTAGTCGCGGTAGACCCGCAGGTACTCCGAGCCGGCCAGGGCCAGCTCGAGCGCCTCCGGGTCGCCGATCGCGGTCACCACGTACGGCGGGGCGTAGGGGACGCCGTGCAGCAGCACGGTGTTGCCGACGCACTTGATGCCGGTGAGCGCGGTGACCCGCTGGCCCTGGATGGTCATCGCCTCGGCGCCGCCGCGCCACAGCGCGTTCACCACCGCCTGGATGTCCTGCTGGTGGACGATCAGCAGTTCGTCGGCCACCCCGGGCGGCTTCACGCTGAGCGGCGCGTCGGAGAGCACGACGGTGACGCCGGGGCCCCGCACCGCGGTCAGATCGGCCTGGGCGGCCAGCTGCTCCAGTTGCGGGGCGAGCGGGTTGCCCTCGGACGAGACCTGCTGGGCCAGCCGGTCCACCTCGCCGCGCAGTTCGGCCACGGTGGCGGCGAGTTCGGCGTTGCGGTCGGACTCGGCGTGGATCAGGTCGACCAGATCCCGGCTGCGCCCGGGCCGCAGGTCGCCGCCCTCGGCGGAGATCGCTCCGGTGGTCAGCATCAGCCCGGCCGCCAGGCAGGTCGCGAAGGTCGCCAGCCGTCCGGCCAGCGATCCGGCGGTGCGGTGGCGGCGGCGGGCGCGCCGGAATCTGGTCCGCGCCCGCGTCCACCGGTTCACCACAGCGCCACCCTACGTCAGGCCGATGCCGGCGGAACCGGTATTGTTGTTCCGTCCCGCAAGTGCAAGGAGTGACGGGTGCCCGAGTCGAAGGTCCGCAAGTCGGCTGCCGAGAAGAAGAAGCAGGCCGCCAAGGACGAGCGCGCCGCCGAACGCGCCAAGCAGAAGACCGTCGCCGCCCCCGGCAGCCGCCAGTGGGTGCTTCCGGCGTTCATCACCCTTGGTCTGCTGGGCGTGCTGTGGCTGGTCGTGTTCTACATCACCTCAGCGGTCGGCATCCAGGTGCCGCTGATGTCCGACCTGGATCAGATCTGGAACATCGTGATCGGGATGGCCGCCCTGGCCGGCGCGTTCATCCTGGCCACCCTCTGGAAGTAGCCCTTCCGTCCGCCCTCCGGCCACTCGACCGGCGGGTGCCCACGATCATCCAGGCCCTCACCAGGCGGCAGCCGGCTGACGTGCTGGCCTTCGCCGTCCGGGTCCGACCCTGGGCACTGGACGCCGTCGACACCGTCCGGGCTGTACCGCGCCGAGTCCAGTGGCAGGGCCACGCGCCGGTCCCACCGGGTTCCCCACCGTCCAGCCGGTGTCCGAGCCTGGAGTTCAGCCCAGGGGTTTGAGCAGCGGGAAGAGGATGGTCTCGCGAATCCCGGCTCCGGTCAGCAGCATCATCAACCGGTCGATGCCCAGGCCCATGCCGCCCATCGGCGGGGCGCCGAACTCCAGGGCCGCCAGGAAGTCCTCGTCCAGCTGCATCGCCTCGAGGTCGCCCGCGGCGGCCTTCAGCGACTGGGCGACCAGCCGTTCGCGCTGGATCACCGGGTCGATCAGCTCGGAGAAGCCGGTGCCGCGTTCGACGCCGCCGATGATCAGATCCCAGGCCTCGATCAGGTCGGGGTCGCTGCGGTGCTGCCGGGCCAGCGGCTGGGCGATCGGCGGGTAGTCGCAGACGAAGGTGGGCTGCAGCAGGGTGGGCTCGACTATCTCGCCGAAGAGTTCCATCACCAGCTTCTGCGCGCCCCAGGCCGGGTCGTACTCGATGCCCCGGTCGTCGGCGATCGCCCGTAGCCGGGCGGCGTCGGTAGCCGGGGTGATCTCCTCGCCGAGCGCTTCGGAGAGGGTCGGGTACACCGGCTTCCAGGCCCACTCCCCGTCCAGGTCGATCTCGCCTGCCGGGGTGGTGACCGTCCTGGTACCGAGCGCGGTGTCGGCGGCGTGCTGGATCAGCCGCTGGGTCATCATGGCGATCGAGGTCTGATCGCCCCAGGCCTGGTAGGCCTCCAGCATGGTGAACTCGGCCGAATGGCTGGAGTCGATGCCCTCGTTGCGGAAGATCCGGCCGATCTCGTAGACCCGGTCGGCCCCGCCCACCATGGCCCGCTTGAGGTAGAGCTCGAGGGCGATCCGCAGCGTCATGTCGATGTCGAAGGCGTTCAGGTGGGTGCGGAATGGACGCGCGGCCGCGCCACCGTGCACCAACTGCAGCACCGGCGTCTCCAACTCGATGTAGCCCTCGTCGTGCAGCACCTCGCGGATCGCGTGGGTGACCAGCGCCCGGGTGCGCACCATGTCGCGGGCCTCGGGACGGGCCACCAGGTCGGCGTAGCGCTGCCGGACCCGGGTCTCCTCGCCGAGTTCCTTGTGCAGGGTGGGCAGCGGCCGCAGCGCCTTCGACGCCAACTGCCACCCCGTCGCGAGCACGGACAGCTCGCCGCGCCGCGACGAGATCACCCGGCCGGTGACCGAGACGAAGTCGCCCAGGTCGACGTCGGCCTTCCAGGCGGCCAGGGACTCCTCGCCCACCTCGGCCAGCGAGACCATCACCTGGAGCCGGGTGCCCGACTCGGCCAGCGTGAAGCCGTCCTGAATGGTGGCGAAGCAGAGCTTGCCGGTGTTCCGGATGAACACCACCCGTCCGCTGACGCTGACCACGTCCCGGGTCTCGTCGCCGGCTTCCAGGTGTGCCCACTGCTGGTGCACCTGCACGGCGCTGTGGCTGCGCGGCACCGTGATCGGATAGGGCGCCGTCCCCTCGGCGAGCAGCCGGGCGCGCTTGTCGTGCCGCACCTGCTCCTGCTCGGAGAGTTCGGGGTTCATCGGCGTCTGCTCGGTCACCGCCCTAGATTATCGGTCCGCTCATCGCCCCCTGCTCCAATCCAGCTCGCCGGAACTCCCACCCCGGCATGACAATCACCCTCCTGACCATCTCCAGCCTCGTGCTCACCAGCCCCACCCGGATGACGAATCTCTCGACCCTGTTGTCGCGAAGCGGACCTCACACCC
>JAEXCA010000013.1 GCA_023393755.1 Actinomycetes bacterium
ATTCAGGTCAGTCACCTCACCAAGCGATACGGCGACACCCTCGCGCTGGACGACGTCAGCTTCACCATCGAGGCCAACACGATCTACGGCCTGCTGGGCCGTAACGGGGCCGGCAAGACCACGGCGATGTCGATCCTCACCGCGCAGAATTTCGCCACCTCAGGCGCGGTCCGCGTCTTCGGCGAGAACCCCTACGAGAACCAGCGGGTGCTGCCGCGGATGTGCTTCGTCCGGGAGAGCCAGAAGTACCCGGACGCGGCCGCACCGCAGCACGCGCTGAAGATGGCCAGCCTGTTCTACGCCAACTGGGACGCGGAGTTCGCCGCCCGGCTGGTGGACGACTTCGAGCTGCCGATGAGGAAGCCGATCAAGAAGCTCTCCCGTGGCCAGCAGTCGGCGGTCGGGGTGATCATCGGACTCGCCTGCCGGGCCGAGGTCACCTTCTTCGACGAGCCCTATCTGGGGCTGGACGCGGTGGCCCGCCAGCTGTTCTACGACCGGCTGCTGGCCGACTACGCCGAGCATCCGCGGACGATCGTCCTCTCCTCGCATCTGATCGACGAGGTCGCCGACATGCTCGAGCGGGTGATCGTGGTCGACCACGGCCGCATCCTGCTGGACGACGAGACCGACGCCATCCGCTCCCGGGCCGCAACCATCGTCGGCGACGCCGCCGAGGTCGATCGGTTCGTCGCCGGACGCGAGGTCCTCCACCGCGACAGCCTCGGCAGGGTGGTCAGCGCGACGGTGTTCGGCGAACTCTCCCCGGCCGATCGTCAGCAGATCGCCGCCGCCGGGCTCGATCTGGCGCCGGTGTCGCTGCAGCAACTCGTCGTGCGGCTCGCCGTCCGTGACGACTGGACCAATGACCACGCCAAGCAGGAGGTGGCGGCATGAACCGGGTGATCAAGGTTGCGCGGATGCAACTGATCAACAAGCAGACCTTCATCTGGATACCGCTGATGATCATCGGCGCGGCATTCGTGATCAGCTGGCTGATCTTCGCGATCCTGCAACTGCCGATGGGCGCCAGCGGCTTCAACGGGGCCGCCCAGGCGCCGCTGTGGTACTTCGCGATCATCGGGGTGCAGAGCCTCACCCTGACCTTCCCGTTCTCCCAGGCGCTGAGCGTCACCCGGCGAACCTTCTTCATCGGCACCACCCTGGTCGCGGTCGCCTCCGGTGTGATCGTCGCCACGCTCTACGTCGCGATGGCGCCCCTGGAGCGGGCGACGAACGGCTGGGGCGTCGGCTCCGACATGTTCAACATCATCTGGGTGACGGCGGGGCCGTGGTACCACGCCTGGGTCTTCTTCCTGGCGCTGACCATGGTCTTCTTCCAGGCCGGCTTCTGGGCGGCCACCATCTACAAGCGCTGGGGCGCGACCGTCCTGACCACGGTGCTGATCGGTGTCGGGCTGGTCCTGGTCGGCCTCCTCGGGCTGGTCGCCTGGCAGAGTTGGTGGGGTCATGTCGGCGCCTGGTTCGTGGCGCAGACCCCGCTCTCGCTGGGTGGCTGGATGCTGGCCTTCGCGGCGGTGCTGGCCGGCTCGGCGTTCCTGTGCCTGCGTCGCGCGACTCCGTAGCCGGCCAACGGCGCCGACGCTGAGCCTCGACCCCGGCTGCCGGCAGCTCGGCCGACCCGGCGGAGCTACTGGCCCGGGATCGTGGCCAGCAGGTCGAGCACCAGGGCCTCGGCCTCCAGTTCGTCCTCGTCGTCGGCGGGGTAGATCAGCAGCAGGCGGGATCCGACCGTCCTGCCGACCGTCTCCTCCCCGCCACCGGCCTCCACCTGTTCGAAACCGGTCGACCAGCTCGAGGTCGACTCCTCGCCCCAGTAGGCACCGGCGACGTGGTAGAGCAGGGTGTCGGATTCGGTGATCACCGGACCGGTGCCCTCGGCGATCACGATCACCTGTGCCTCGGTGGGCTCGGGCGCGTCCTCGGCGAAGACGATGGATGGCTCCTGGCCGAGTTGGCCTTCGACCGTCACCCCGGCGGGCAGGTCGGCCCCGGTCGGCGTGGCGCCGGTCAGCGCCTCGGTGCCGATCGTGGTGGTGTTCAGGACGTCCACCACGAAGACCAGGGTCGAGCCGGCGGGGATGCTCTCGTCGTCCAGGTCGCCGTAGCCGTAGTCCGGCGGGATGACCAGCAACACCCGGTCGCCGACCCTGGTGCCGGCCAGGGCGTAGGACATGCCGTCGACCACCTCGCTGAGCAGGAAGCCGGCCGGTGCGCCGGTGTCGTACGAGGAGTCGAACTGGCTACCGTCGCTCCACAGGAAGCCGGCGTAGTTCAACGAGACGAAGTCGTTCTCGCCAACGGTCGCACCGTCGCCGGCCTGCAGCGTGCGCACGCTGATCGCCTCGGGTGGCTCGTCCGGCACGGGGGTCATCGTCGGAATGCCCTCGTCGTCGAACTCGATCGTCGGCAGGGCGCCCTTGGGGTCGCGCTCCACCACCGGCGCTTCGCCGGAGTCCTCGGAGGCGGTTGTGGTGGGGCTGGCGGTCGGGGGCGGGCGGGTGGGATTGACCGGTCCGGCGCAGGCGGCGAGCGTGAGGCCGAGCGCGGCGCTGAGCGCGGCGGCAGCTAGCGTCTTCGTATTCATCGGGTGGAACTCTCCGCAGTCGGCCTGCATCGGGAACGGTGACGGCCTCCGCTTTCGAACCGGCTGCCGTCACCTACGGTACTGGTCGAAGCTGTCGGCTTCCTGTGTTGCCGTGATGTCCGCCCCTGCGCCAGGTACCGCGTGCCGTCCGTCCGGGCGCGGGACGGACGGACGCCGGTGCCGATCAGGCTTGGTCGCTAGACCTCGTGTGCTTGCGTTGAGTTTTCAGGCTGTCTTTCCGAGCCGGGCGCGCCACGCAACCCTTTCCCAGCCATGACGCGCCGATCAGACCCCTTGGAGTATCTAGGCCTAGGCTCGACTCGGGCGCCTTCCGGCGCGCGAAGGAGTTCCGATGTCCACCATCGTGTGGCTGGATCAGGCGGCTGACCTGGCCGAGGTCGGCGGCAAGGCAGCGAACCTGGGTGAGCTGGTCCGGGCAGGATTCGAGGTTCCCAACGGCTTCGTGGTCACCACCGAGGGCCACCGTCAGCGCCTGCCGGACGGCTCGGTGCCGGAGCATCTCGCGACCGGGATCCGGCGGGCCTGGCGACAGCTTGTTGCCGGATCGGGCGCCCGGGTCGCCGTCCGCTCCTCCGCCACCGCCGAAGATCTGGCCGAGGCCAGCTTCGCCGGTCAGCAGGAAACCTACCTTGGCGTCGTCGGGGAGCAGGCGGTGATCGCGGCGGTGGCCGACTGCTGGAGGTCGCTGTACACCGAACGCGCGGTCGCCTACCGCCGGGAACGCGGTGTCGACGAGGGCGGGCTCGGGATGGCGGTGGTCGTCCAGCTGATGGTGGAGGCGACGGCCGCCGGGGTGATGTTCACCGCCGATCCGGTCACCGGCAACCGCCGTCAGACGGTGATCACCGCCGCCCGCGGGTTGGGCGAGGCGGTGGTGTCGGGAACGGTGACTCCGGACACCTTCGTGATCGACCGTGATCAGCACCGCGTGCTGCGGTTCAACCGGGGCGAGACCGCCGTCGTCCGGCCGGATCCGAGGCTGGCGCCGGGGGAGCTGGCCTGGACTGCCGGCGAACGTCCGGCCGCCCCGTTGTCCGAGCAGCAGGCGGTCGAGCTTGCCCGGGTCGGCGACCGGGTCGAGGCCCTGTTCGGTGTCCCGCAGGACATCGAGTGGGCGCTGGACGACACCGGTTTCCACCTGCTGCAGGCGCGTCCAATCACCGCCCTGCCGGAACCGTTCATCGAGGTGCCGGACGAGTGGCCCAGCGAGCCGGGACACCTCTACTTCCGGGCCAGCATCGTCGAGCAGTTGCCGAACCCGCTCACTCCGCTGTTCGCCGACCTGATGGCCGAGGCGGTGCCGGCCAGCCTGGCCGGGCTGTTCGACGAGCTGCGGCAGTTGAGCGGGCGGCACATCGCCAGGTCCGGCTCCCTCGATCTCGGGTTCCCCACCATCAATGGCTACGCCTACTACAAGTACTCGCACCGGGCGATGCTGGACTATGCGCTGCGGTCGATGCCGGTGATGCCCCAGCTGTACGCCGACGGCGGCGGGAGGTTCGTCCAGCGCTGGCGGGAGTTGGCGCTGCCCCGTTACCGGGCCGTGGTCGACGCCTGGACGGGGCGGGATCTCGCCGGGCTCTCGTCGTCTGAGCTGCTCGGTGGGGTGGCGGAGTTGCTGTTGGCCGGCTGCCGCTACTACACCGCGGTGCAGACCATCATTCCGCTGACCGGCACCGCCGAACTGGCCTGGGTTGCGCTGCACCGGACGCTGATCGGCGCCAGCCGGGTCTCCGCCGAGCAGTACCTGCTCGGTTTCGACTCCGCACCGCTGCTGGCCGAGAAGGCGCTGTGGGATCTCGCCGACTGGATCCGACGACAGACCGGCCTGGCCGAGGCCCTGGCCGATCCGGGGACGGATCCGGCCGGCGCCGCCCCGCCCGGCGTTCCGGCCGAGCTGTGGGAGCAGTGGCGGCAGCGGCTGGCCGGGCACCTGGCCGCCCACGGCCATACGGTGTACGACCTGGACTTCGTCAACCCCACCCCGGCCGAGCAGCCGGGGCCGATCCTGCAGGCCCTGCGGTTCGCTTTGACCGGGCAGGGCTCCGACCCCTACGCCCGGCAGGCCGCTCTGGCCGCTGCCCGGGAGCGAGCGACCACCGCGTTACTGAACTCGCTCGACCCGGTGCGGCGCGGGCTGGCGGAGCGGACCCTTCGCTGGGCGCAGCGGATCGTGCCGATCCGGGAGGACGCGCTGGCCGCCCAGGGACTGGCCTGGCCGGTGATGCGGCGGCTGCTGGCCGAACTGGGCGGACGATTGGCGGCCGCCGGCGTGCTGGCCGAACCGGAGCAGGTGTTCTGGCTGACCCGGGCGGAGGTCGAGGCCGTATTGGCGGGGCGGGACCTGCCGCACCTGCCCGAGCGGATCGTTGAACGTCAGCAGCTGCAGCGGGGCCGCCTCCGGTTGCGTCCGCCGCAGTACCTCCCGCAGAGCCGCGCGATGGGCGCTCTGGACCGGCTCATGCCCGCCAGAATGGCGGACGACGGTGGCGACGTGCTGCGTGGCAATGCCGGCAGTGGCGGGGTGGTGACCAGCCCGGCACGGGTGATCTCCAGCCCGGCGGACTTCGCAGATTTCAGCCCGGGGGAGATCCTGGTCGCCGAGATCACCACCCCCGCCTATACGCCGCTGTTCGCGGTCGCTGGCGGGGTGGTGACCGACATCGGCGGGGTGCTGAGCCACGGTTCGATCGTCGCCCGGGAGTACGGCATCCCGGCGGTGCTCGGGACGGGATCGGCCACCTCGCGGATCGCCACTGGGGATCTGATCACCGTGGACGGCGGCCGCGGTGAGGTGCGGTTGGCCGGCGGTGGGGATGAGCAGCCCCCGGTCCGGCGGGGGTGGTTGCCGTGGGCGGTCGGTGGCATTGCCGTCGGCGGTCTGGCGTGGGCCGTCCACCGCCGGGCGACACGGCGAGCCAGAAGACGCTGATCAGCGATCCGTCCGCCGATCGCTCTCCGACGGCGCCGGGATCGTGGCGACGAGGTCGAGAATGACTGCTTCGGCCTCCAACTCGTTCTCCTGGTCGGCTGGGTACAGCAGCAAGAGGCGGGAACCGACAGTCTGGCCGAGAGTCTCCTCGGTGCCGCCGGCTTCAGCCTGCTCGAACGGTCCCGACCAGCTGGAACTGGCCTCCCCGAGCCAGGGGGCGCCGGTCACGTGGTAGAGCAGGGTGTCGTCCTCGGTGATGGCCGGGCCGCTGCCCTTTGCCAGCACGATCACCTGAACCTCCGCTGGTTCCGGTGCATAGGGTGCGAAGGTCAGGGTCGGTGCCGCGCCAAGCTCCCCCTTCGATGGTGAGGCCGGTGGGCAGCGCCGCGCCGGTCGGCTCGGCCTGAGTGAGCGCCTCAGTGGTGATCTGCCGGGTGTCCAGCACATCGATCACGAAGACCAGGGTGGAGTTCGCGGAATCGCCTCGTCCTCCACGTCGTAGCCGAACTCCGGAGGGATCACCAGCAGCAGTTGATCGCCCACCTCGGCCCCGGGCAGCCCGTACGTCCAGCCGTCCACCACATCGCTGAGCGGGTAGGTGGCTGGTTCACCGGTGCCGAACGAGGAGTCGGCCTCGCTGCCGGCGCTCCACAGGAATCCCGCGTGGTCCACGGTGATGACGTCGGCTGGGCCGACCGTCACCTGCTTGCAGTGTCTTCACGCTGATCACCGGCGGTGGGTCGGCCGACACGGTTTCCATGGTGGGGATGCCGTCGCTGAACGAGATGGTGGGCAGGGTTCCCTGTGGATCCCGGTCGACCGCCACTTCTTCGCCGGGCTCGGCGGTCACGGCTGACGGAACCGGCGTGGCATCTGTCGGAGCGTCGGTATCGACCGGGCTCGTGCAGGGCCACCAGGCCCAGCGCAAGGAAGGCGGCCGCGAGGGTGGCAGTCAGCTTGGTCATGGTCGGAAATCCGGGGGTCGGGAACGATCGAGGGTCCTACGGTACCGGCCTGAACTGTCGGCGAGCTGTGCGAGCTGGGCTGCCGCAGCGACGAGCCGTTGTCAGTCCGGCTGTTCGGCGGCGATCGCCTCGTGGTGGCGGACGACCTCGGCGACGATGAAGCTGAGGAGCTTCTCGGCGAACTCCGGGTCGAGGTTGGAGGCGATCGCCAGCCGGCGGAGCCGGGCGATCTGCTGCACCTCGCGCTCGGGATCGGCCGGGGCGAGGCCGCGCTCGTGCTTCAGCACGCCGATCTGCTGGGTGATCTTGAAGCGTTCGGCCAGCATGGCGATGATCGCGGTGTCGAGGTTGTCGATCGAGCCGCGCAGTCGGTCGAGTTCAGGATCGGTCTGCACGGCGTCAGCCTAGGGGACGCCGGCCGGAGCCGTCCGCGCGACTACCCCACGGAACGGCGATCCCGAACCTCCCGGGACGGCACGGGGTCTCTGCGGCGCGAGCGTCCACTGCCGGGGTCGTGCTGAGCGCCGGGATCCGGCGCTCAGGCGACGATGTCGCCGGGGGAGGTGTTGGCTGGGATGCCGGTCACCACGGAGTTCGGTGGCACGTCCTTCACGACCAGCGCGTTGGCACCGATCTTGGTGCCGTCGCCGATCGTGATCGGACCGATGATCTTCGCGCCGGCGCCGAGCAGGACGTTGCTGCCGATCGTGGGGTGCCGCTTGAACCGGCCGCGGGAGCGTCCGCCCAGGGTGACCTGGTGGTACATCAGGACGTCGTCGCCCACCTCGGCGGTCTCGCCGATCACCACCCCCATGCCGTGGTCGATGAAGAACCGGCGTCCGATGGTGGCCCCCGGGTGGATCTCAACACCGGTGAAGAACCGCGCCAGCTGGGAGAGGATCCGGGCGAGCGGCTTGAACACCGGGCCGCGCAGCCAGAGCTTGTGGGCCAGCCGATAGGCCCAGACGGCATGGACGCCCGGGTAGGTGAGCGCGACCAGCATCCGGGACGTGGCGGCGGGATCCTCGCGCATGGCGGCGTCCAGATCCTCCCGGATGCGGTTCCGGGCGGCCTTCAACAGTGGATGCATGCGGCTCCGTCCTTGGTGCTGCGCCCATTGTGGCGTATCCGTGTGGTGGCGTTGAGCCCGGGACCACCGGGGACGGTTCCGTCGCCACCGGGGACGGTTCTGTCGCCACCGGGGACGGTTCCGGGGCCAC
>JAEXCA010000033.1 GCA_023393755.1 Actinomycetes bacterium
GCCGGCTCCGCGGGGCCCACTTCCCACCAGGCCGGGGCTTCCTGCTCGAGGCGGGCCGCGCCCGCAAGGTCCAGCTAGCCCAGGCCTGAGCAGCGCCGCCCGTCGTGTCGAGCGGTGTTGGGTGTGAGGTGCGCCTCGCCGGGCCTGAGCGCACCCGCCCGGCGAGCGTGGTGGTGCTCGGCTGCTCCGCGATCTCACGCAGGCACTGGCCGGACTGCGGGCGAAGGCCGGCGCCTGGCCGGGATTGCCCGCGATCTCACGCGGGCACTGGCCGGACTCGCCCCGCGGGCGTGGTGGTGCTCGACCGCCGGGCGCGGCAACCTCGCCCATCCAGGTGGCAATCTCGCCCAGCCAAAGCGAGAGGCGGAAAGTCGGCGATCCGGTTGTGGGCATAGGTGTCCTCCGAGTGCGGTCAGGGTCGGTAGCGGTGGTTGCGTTGCCAGCCGGAGCCCTGGTCCACTTCGGCCCGCCCGTTGGCTGTTCGTCGGAATCGCCACCGGTGTTGATGGGCGTCGTGGTGGTGCGCCGAGCAGAGCAGATAGCCCTCACCCAGGTTCGTCTTCCCACCATCGGCGAACGGCAGCCCGCCGTGATGGGCTTCGCACCAGGCCGGCGGACGGTCACACCCGGGTGTCACGCAGCCGCCGTCCATCACCGCCAGCGCATCGCGTTGTGCCGGGGTGAACAGCCGCTGGGCGCGTCCCAGGTCAACTGGAACACCAGCCCCGCCCAGCACCGCGGGCAGGATCTGCTGGCTGCATGCGAGCCGGCGCAACTCGGTAGCTGAGAGCCGTTCACCGGTGGCCAGGGTCGCCCCGGCGGTACCGGCGCGGAGTTTCGCTTCGTCGATGATCACAATGATCCGGGCTGGGGTTCCGCCCGTGGTGGGCAGCCGGTCGGTGGGCAGGTGCTCGATCAATGCGATCAACGCCTCACCGGCCTTACGGTCATAGGGCTTGTCCTTCTCGGCTTCGACCCGGGCACGCTCAATCCGGCTCAACCGATCCAGGTGGGCGCGGCGCGGCGCGGCGAACGCGTCGATCACAGTCTTCAACATCCGGGCCTGAAGTTCGGGCAGTACGAACCGGCCCTGCCAGGTGCCATCGCCAGCGTCCCACATCGCCAATGACGCCAGGCTCCGCGCCCGGGTTTCCCGCTTCGTCAGCAGCTGGTCTTCGTGGGCGTCCACCACCTCGGCTGGCTCATACAGCTCGGCGATCCGTCGCGCCCTGGTAGCGAGGTCCTTGGGTGACAAGGTGGTGGCGTCGGTGATGAGCTGCTGCTCAGCCAGGCTGCGTTGCTCAACCGTGGTCCGCTCGGGCAGTTGCCGCACCGCCGTCCCGATCACCACCGCATGCCGCTGTGAGATCCGTCCTTCAGCAGCAGCCTGCTCAGCGGCACCAGCCGCCGCCAGGGCGCGCCCGTCCCTGATTTCGCGGTGCGCGGCCGCGACATCCAGGCCGAAGTCGCCGGCCAGCACCTGGCTGGCCTGTCGGGTCGGCACCAACCGATCCACCGCTCGAACAGCGGCAGTCACGTGAGTGCGGAGCATCGACTCCAACGTCCGCAGCGTGGCTGCCGTCCGTCGGGCTTGGGCTGGGGTCTGGGTGGTGTACTCGGCCAGTGGGATCGCGGCCAGCAGCGCGTGCAACTGACCCAACCGCACCGTCAACTGCGGCTCTTCGACGGGTTGCGCGACCACGATACCCTCCCCCCACCCTTTCGAACTGGTGTTCGTATTCTATTCTCAGTCGATACCCTCCCACAACCCTAAAACCGGTTATCAACAGGCATTTGATCGGCCAGAACCGCAACTGTGGACAACTCCACGGAAACCCGAAAACTGTCACACCCGCCCGCTATCGGGTGGCTGGGGTGGGGCGCTGCCGAATGAGCGGGGTTCTCATCGGGCATGGCATGGGGATTCCACCCCATCGCGCTTGAACCGTTCCCGCTCTAGCCTTACCAGTGCAATCGCAACCACACTCGAAGGAGAAACGACATGCCCATGTGGGGTCTCGACGTTCAGCAGGTCCGTCAGCTCGGCTCGCAACTCACCCAGAAGGCCGGTGAGATCGAGACGCTGCTCTCGACGCTGACCAACGCGCTGAACAGCACCCAGTGGGAGGGCCCGGACGCCACCGCCTTCCGCAACGAGTGGAGCGGCCAGCACACCGCCGCCCTGCGGAATGTCGCCAACGCCCTGCGCGATGCCGGCGCCAAGGCGACCCAGAACGCTTCCCAGCAGGAGAGCACCTCGTCCAACTGACGCTGGTAGAGCTCGCAGCTGGCGCGGGTGGCGAGCCAGGCTCGCCACCCGCGCTGCGTCCGAAGGGGAATCTGACCTATGCCGATGTACGGCGCCGATATCGCGCAACTCCGCGCCCTCGCCGCGCAGTTCGAGCGTGCCGCCGACCAGCTTGACACCGACCGGTCGTGGGTGGGCAGCGCGGTGCGCTCCAGCCCGTGGCAGGGCCCCGACGCCAGCCGGTTCCGGTACGAGTGGGATTCCGCGCATGCCGGACGGGTGGCCGGCGCGGCGACCTCGTTGCGGCAGGGAGCCCAGCGGCTGCGGGCCAACGCCGACGAGCAGGAGCTCGCCTCGGCGGTGGACGGCGGGACGGGGACCGGCGGGCCCGGTGGCGGAGGGACCGGCGGCCCGGGAGGCACTGGTGCCGGCGGCACCGGGAGCGACAATCCCTGGGGGTGGTGGGACACCGTCACCGATGTCTGGGGTGCCTACCGCACCGTGGTCGCACCGCTCAGCCTGGCCACCTCGATCGCCGGGCTCGGCTTCCTGGCGACCAGCGTCCGCGGCACCACCCAGCTCTCCTCCCTGGCCTCGGCCCTGGCCTGGTCACCGACCTACCAGGCACTGAACTCGGCCAAGCAGTTCGCGAACTTCGGTGCCACCGCCAGCAAGTTCCTCGGCTGGGCCGGCGTCGGGTTCAACGCGATCGCGCTCGGCCAGGAGATCGCCGAGGGCGACGTCGGCGGCGCGATCTGGGCCGGCGCCAAGACCGCGATCGGCGTCGGCGCGCTGGTCGCCCCGCCGCCGGCCAACCTGGTGTTCGCCGGGGTCAGCGCGGCGATCGGGATCGGCGAGTTCGTCTACCAGAACTGGGACACGATCACCGAGGTGGCCGGCGCTGTCGGTGACTTCGCCGGTGATGTGGTGAGCGCCGGGGTGGACTTCGCGGGTGACGTGGTGGAGGCCGGGCTGGACTTCGCCGGAGACGTGGTCGAAGGTATCGGTGACCTGGCCGACGCGCTGTGGCCGTGGTGAGAGAGGCGAGAATGACCATTCCCCTGAACCCTGAAGCCGCCGACGACTCGGCGATCGGCTTCGGCGCCGCCGAGATCGCGTACCTGCTCTCCCGCTACGAACCGGCCGCGGTCGCCCGGGCGGCGGCACTGCTGCAGCTCGACCTGACCCAGGCGGGGCAGCCGATCCTCGCCGCCGGTGCGTCGTCCCTGCTGGCGCGCGGCTTCGCCCACCTGGATGGCGACGAGGTGGTGCTGGACGGTGCCGCGGCGGTGCTGGCCTACACCTTCGTCGCCGGGACGCACTGGACCGAGATCGGCCTGATGGCCTCCCGCCAGGAGACCACCGACGGCGCCGTGATGATCCAGGCGCCCGAGGCGGTGGTGATGCTGCAGCCCCGCGCGCTGGGTACCTGGTTCGTCCTGGTCAAGGATCCGCGGGTGAGTTCCGGACGGGCGGTGCGTCGGCTGGCCGAGGCCTTCCTCGCCTCGAGGACCGGCGGGGCGGTGTTCCTCGGTGCCCGGACCGCGGCGTGGGAGGCTACCCTCTTCCTCCGGCGGGGCGAGACCTCGGCCTGGGAGCTCGCCCGCGGGGCCGCGCCCTTCTGGGGTGAGGCCACCCGGCTGCCGGTCGACGACGCCGAACTGGACGCCGCGCTCGAGGCATTGCTGCAGGCTGCCTGATGGGCTGGCTGACCGGCAGGTACCCCGACGACCCGCAGGGTCTGCGGGAACCGTTCGCGGTCTCCCGGCACGGCATGGCCGAGAGCACCCCGCTGCGATCGCCGCTGGGCATGTTCCTGGCCGGCCTCGTCCTGCTGCTCGGCCTGATCGCGCTGCTGGTCTGGATCTGGGCGACCTCCCTGGCCGACCCCCACGGCATGCCGGTCTGGCAACTGGCGCTGGTCACGCTCGTCCTGCTGCTGATCCCGCTGCCGGTGCTGTGGATCGGCGCCGTCCGGCTGGCCTGGCAGCGCCGCTACACCAGGGTGACCGGCGCTCCGCCGCAGCCCTACCGAGACTGAAAGGCCGAGCGATGCCCGGGATGTACGGTGCCGATGTCGCGCAGCTGCGGTTGCTGGCGACCCAGTTCGACCGCGCCGCCGACCAACTGGACTCCTGCCGGACGGCGGTCGGCGGAGCGGTGCGGACCAGCCCGTGGCAGGGCCCGGACGCCGCCCGGTTCCGCGGCGACTGGGACGGTGGCCACGCCGGACGGGTCGCCGCCGCCGCGTCCACCCTGCGCGCCGGTGCCCAGCACCTCCGGACCAATGCCGACCAGCAGGAGCAGGCCTCCGCGGTGGACGGTGGCGGCTCCGGCCCGGGCACGGGCGGCCCGTCGGGCGGTTCGGGCGGCGGCGGGCTCTTCGGCTGGGTGGGCGACGCCTGGAACTGGGTGGGCGACCGGGCCGAGGACGCCTGGGACTGGGCGGGGGACCGGGTCGAGGACGCCTGGTCGTCCATCGTCGACCGCGCCGATTCGATCCGGGACGAGTTCGGCAACCTGCTGGACGCCGGCGGCCAGCTCTGGGACGCCACCGGCGGCTCCCTGCTCAGCGGCCGCTGGCCGAGGACCACCGAGGTGGTGGCCTCGTTGCTGCGCCTCCAGGGAGCCGGGCTGAGCGCCGGCGTGGCCGGTCTCACGCTGGGCGGGGTGGAGCTCAACCTGTTCGACGACGGCGAGCCGTACGCCGGCGCGCCACAGCCGGCCGGCGGGCTGATCACCGCGCCGGCGGACCTCGCCTCGCTGACAGCCTCGGTGACCGACGCCTACAACGCCGGCGACGGCGTGGTGCGGGTGACCACGGTCGACACCCCGGACGGCCCCCGGGTGATCGTCAGCATCCCCGGCACCGAGAACTGGAACCCGCTGGCCGGCGACAACCCGATGGACCTGACCGGCAATCTGGTCACCGCCGGCGGCGGCCGTTCCACCATGACCGAGGCCGTCGAGTTGGCGATGGCGAACGCGAACATCCCACCGGACGCCCAGGTACTGCTGATCGGCCACTCCCAGGGCGGGATGACGGTCGCCGACCTGGCCTCCGACGCCGACTTCGTCTCGAAGTACAACGTGACCAACGCGGTCACCTTCGGCTCCCCGGTCGACTCCGACCACTTCGACCCGCGGGTCAACGTGCTGGAGATGCAGCACTTCGGCGATGTGGTGCCGATGCTCGACATGGGCGATGCTCTCTACGTGCCGAGCCCCTCCCCCTTCGTCCCTAACCCGGGCAATCTGCTGCCGGGCAGTCCGATCCTGCCCGGTATCCCCAGCGGCTACGTGCAGGGTGGCCCGAACCACACCACCGTCACCCTGCCGCCGCCGGGGTTCGACCCGGTCACCAACCACAGCCACCAGAACTACACCTCCTCGGTGGCCGGCAGTTCCAACCCCAGCCTGCTGGCCTACGAGCAGCAGTTGCGCGACAGCGGCTTCCTGGGTGGCACCAGCGGCAACACCACCGCCGTCGACGTCGAGATCGGCAGGAAGAACTGATCATGACCAGAACAGGTAGGTGGGTGGCCGGACTGGTGGCTCTCGCCCTGGCCGGCGGTGGCATCGCGCTGGCCGCGCCGCTGCTCGGCGGCGGATCGGACCGGTGCGAGGCAGTGCTGAGCCGGACCATCGGCGCGGTCGAGGGTGTGACGCAGGTCGCGGTGGAGTGCTCGAACCAGTTCGGCGGTGGCTGGCAGCGCCAGCAGGTGCAGCTGGCCGCCTCGAGTCCGGCCGAGGCCTATCCGATCGTGGAGCGAGTGCTGAAGGCGCTCGCCGCCGAGCCGGAGGTCGAGGCCGCCTGGAGCACCCCGCAGGTGTACCGGCTGACCGACGGCGCCACCCTCTCCAGCCTGGCGGACCTGGGCTTCAACGGTTCGCCCAGCGTCGGCCAGGTGCGCGACCACTACGGGATCGAGCCGGTGCGATGAGCGGAGCGGAGACGATGACCCAGGTGGTCAGGCTGACCGCGGCGAAGTGGGCCGAACTGCTCCGGCAGGCGGAGTCCGCCGAGGGCGGCGACTCGTTCGTGACGGCGGTGGCGGAGAAACTCAGGGCCCCGGTGCGCGGCACCCTGCTGGCGGTCCGCGGCGACGTCGGCGCCGCCACCCGGCTGCTGCTGACCGGCGACCGGGCGCTGCTGGTCACCGAGCCGGTGGCCCAGCGCGGCGGTGACATCGCCAGGTCGGGGGACGTCCAGCTCAGCTTCGTCCCGGTGGCGGAACTGTGGCCCGCCATCGCCGCCGTGCTGCCGCCCCTGGAACAGCTGCGGGCGGCCGCCGTGGCAGCCAGCCGCGGCCGGGAGGTGGCGACCGCCGAACCCGCCACCGCCCTGCTGGAGCGGGAAGAGGCCAATCTGCAGGTGAGGGTGGAGGCGTGGCCGGGCCCGGAGTCGCCCAGCCGGGTATGGGCACGGCTGTGGTCGGTGGTGGACGGCAGACTGCTCGACGTCCGCACCGCCGACGGCCGGGTACGGCTGATGGAACGCCCGGCCGGCGCCGTCGCCGCCGAACTGGAGTGGGCGCTGGCCGGCGCCCTGGCGGAGGTCCGGGACTCAGCTCGCCCGGCGTGAACCGGTGACTAGGATCGGGGCGTGGCGAAACCGCACAAGCTGGCCTGGAACGGCATCGACATCGAGACGGCGCTGACCGTCGAACAGCTCGGCAACCTGGCCCGGCGGGCAGCCCTGGAGAGCACCGGTGACGTCGAGCACGGCCGGCACCGGATCGTCGCCACCCCGGTCACCGACCGGCAGCTCGAGTTCCGGGTGACCGACTTCGAGGTCGCGTTCAAGAAGCAGATGGTCTTCTACCTCGATCTGGAGACCCGCGGCGGCCGGACCTGGGCCACCAGCCGGATCGACTGGTACCTGACCACCCGTGGCTTCTTCGGCGGACGGACGATGGTCGCCCACCACACCTATCTCCAGTTCGTCCACAACCTCGCCCGCGGGGTGCGCGCGGCCGATCCCCAGGCCCGGATCACGGTGCGTGAGGGGGCCGCCGGCCAGCGGGCGCCCGAGCCGGCCACCACGCCCGCCCCGACCCCGGCGGCCGAGCCGGCCGACGGTCAGCCCGCCGTCGCCGCTGCGGTCGAGCCGGTCGCTCCGGCCCGCCCGTCAGCACCCGTGGTGGAGTCCTTCGCACCCCCGGCCCAGGCCCCGGCGCCAACTCCGGTGGCACCGGCCGTCCCGGCCTCACCGCCGCCGCTGGTGACCGCGGTGCCGGGGGTCTCCGGACGCCCCTCCGCCCCGGCCGAACCCGAACCCGCCGGGCTCCTGGCCTCGCTGGCCGAGCAGCTCTTCGCCGAGGACGAGGAGCTGTACGCCACCCGGATCGCCCAGCAGGGCGGCGACCCGCTGCCCTGGGTCTTCACACTGCCGGACGGCGCCGTGGTGCGGTTCGTCGCCGACGTGGTGGTCGGACGCAATCCGGTCGCCCCGCCGCAGGCGCCGTCCGCCACGCCGGTACCGCTGGACGACTCCGCCCGGTCGGTCTCCAAGACCCACGCGCTGATCGAACTGCGCGACGGCATGGTCTGGGTGACCGATCTGCACTCCACCAACGGGACCACCCTGACCAACAACGTGGGGGAGGCCCTCCAGTGCGAGCCCGGGGTGGCCATGCCGGTCGGTGACGGCTGGCGGATCGGGTTCGGCGAGTACTCCCTGGCCGTGGCTTGCCGCCGCTGAGCCCACCCGACGCCGTTCGGCACCATGGCCGACCTGGAGCGGCTGCTGGAGGGGTGGGCAGGTTCGTTGGCGTTCGAGGCGGCCTGCGGGTTCGGCTGATCCCTTGGTCCGCAGAAGTTGTGGTTGTCAGCAGGCTCCGACAGCGCCGCGCCGCTGCGTCCGCCGAAGTTGTGGTTGCCGGGCCCGATTTGCCTCTGAGAACGACAATGTCGGCGGACGCACTGCGTCTGGGCGGGCCGGGAGGGCTGACATCGACAACTTCGGCGGACGTGTTCGACGGCTGGCCGGGAACGCGGCAGCGGTGGGGCACCGCCAACGAACGGACGACCGCAACCACTAGGCTGGCTGAGGGAGCCGCGGAACGGGGGAAGTGACGTGAAGCGTGGACGTGCCGGCCTGGCCGGCCTGGCAGCTGCCGCCCTCCTCACAGCCACCGGCTGCGGGGGCGCCGTACCGGCCACGCTGCTGCGCGGCGAGGGCGATCCCCGCACCGTCGAGGTGGCCTCCGCCGCCGCCCTGCCGGCCGTGGTCGACGCCACCCGCCGGCTCGGCGTCGCCACGCTCGCCGGAGCACCCCGGGACGGCAACACCGTGGTCTCGCCCGCCAGCCTGGCACTGGCCCTGGCGATGCTCACCGAGGGCGCCCGCGGTGACACCCTGGAGGCCCTGGAGACCATGCTGGGCGCGACCGGCGAGCAACGCCGGGACGCGATCGCGGCACTGCGCGGCGCGCTGCTCGCCCACGACGGCGACCCGGCGACGGCGGCCGGCGGCGAACTGCCCGAACGGCCGATCGTCCACCTGGCCGACCGGGTCGTGGTGGACGAGCGGTACGAGCCCTCGCTGGCCTACCTCGACGCCCTGGTGGACGTCTTCGACGCCGGGCTGCAGACCACCGACCTCGGTTCGCCGGACGGCATGAAGGTGCTGAGCGAGTGGATCAGGGAGCACACCGGCGGCCTGATCAGGGAGACCGCGATCAGGCCCGACCCCGACCTGCGGCTGGTGCTGCAGGACGCCGTCCTGCTGGCCGCCCGCTGGCAGACCGTGTTCGATCCGAACCGGACCGCCCCGCTGCCCTTCACCCTGCCCGACGGCACCGAGGTGGAGGCCGAGGCGATGGCCGGGACCGAGAACTGGGCGTTCGCCGAGGTGGACGGGTGGCAGGCCGTCCGGCTGCCCTACGTCGAGGCGCTGCACGCCGACGTCCTGCTGCCCCCGGTAGGGGTGGATCCCGCGGCGGCCCCGGCCGAGCTGCTGGCGCGGATCGCCTCCGCCCTGGACGCCGCCACCCCCGGCCAGGTGGTGCTGAGCCTGCCGACCCTGGACATCGGCGCCACCACGCTGGACCTGATGGACATCCTGCCCGCGGTCGGCGCACCGGTCGGCTGCGGGGACGGCCCCGACCTGTCGGGCATCGGTCCCGGCGACCTGTGCGTCACGCAGGCCGCGCAGCAGACCGTCCTGCGGGTGGACGAGGACGGGACGGTGGCCGCGGCCGTCACCGAGATCGGCGTCGCCGAGTCCTCCGCCCCGCTGCCCGAGCACGAACTGCGGCTCGACCGTCCGTACCTGTTCACCATCGCCCACACCGGGACCGGCTGGCCGCTCTTCCTGGCCGCCATCCGCGACCCGCGCCACTGATCGGTCCGGCGGTGGGGCGGCGGCCGGCCGCTCCGCAAGCCGGCGGGAAAAGTCGGGGATCGCGGACCGGTCCACTACACCCCTGAGCCACTAGGCTGGCGTTGCGCGCGGGCCGCGCCGACCCGACCGGGACGTGGCCCGCCAGCGGCAGTCATGGAATACGAGACGAAGGGGCTTCCATGGGACTCATTCAGGCGGCGATCGGTGCACTCGGCGGAACCCTGGCCGATCAGTGGAAGGACTTCTACACCGTTCCGGACGGCCTCGCGCCGACGGCGGCGCTGTTCGCCGCGGTGCCGCGGGGACAGAACGCCGGGCGCGGTTCGAACGTCCGTGGCTCCGACGGCGTGATCACCAACGGCAGCCGGATCGTGGTGCCCGAGGGGTACGGCCTGGTGTTGATGCAGGACGGTGCCATCACCGGCTTCGCCGGGGTGCCGGGCGCCTACGAGTGGAACTCCGAGGCGCAGGACTCCCAGTCGGTCTTCGCCGGCAACGACCTGGCCGGCTCGCTCGTCACCACCTCGTGGGAGCGGTTCAAGTTCGGCGGCCGCCCCGGCTCCCAGCAGCGGGCCTACTTCGTCACGCTCAAGGAACTGCCCAACAACCGGTTCGGCACCCAGTCCGAGATCTACTGGGACGACGCCTACCTGAACGCCCAGGTCGGCGCGATCACCCGCGGCACCTACACGCTGCGGATCATCGACCCGATCCTGTTCATCAAGGCCTTCGTGCCCGCGAAGTACCTGGAGCCCGGCCAGGTGTTCGACTTCACCGACATCGACAACGACGCCGCCGCGCAGCTGTTCAACGAGGTGGTCGGCTCGCTGGCCCCGGCGTTCTCGCTGTACACCAACGACCCGGCGAAGGGGAACCGGATCACCCGGATCCAGCAGGATTCGGTGGGCTTCGCCCGCAGCCTGTCGACCGCCGTGGAACAGAACTACCAGTGGAGCTCGGCCCGCGGCCTGGCGATCGTCGCCACCGCGATCATCTCGATCGAGTACGACGAGATGACCCGCGAACTGCTGCGCAACGTGCAGCGCGCCGATGCCCTCTCCGGCAGCCGCGGGAACTCCAACCTGCAGGCCTCCGTCGCCGCCGGCTTCGAGGCGGCCGGCGAGAACGCCGGTCCCGGCGGGGTGATCGGCATGGGCGTGGCCGCCGGCTCCGCCGGACTGGGCGGATTGCAGCAGCCGGCCACCCCGGCGCCCAACCCCGGTCCGCAGGATCCGGCTCCGGCTCCGGCCGCCGTCGCCGAGGATGACCCGGTGGCCAAGCTGGCCAGGTTCAAGCAGATGCTGGACGCGGGGCTGATCACGCAACAGGACTACGACGCCGCGAAGGCGAAGGTTCTGGGCCTCTAGGTTCCGGTGAGATGAGCGACTCCCAGGCCCCGCCTCCGGGGGTTCCCGGCCAGGGCGTGCCGGGCGCGGTGCCCGAACCGCCCGCCCAGCGGACGGTGGACACCGCGAACCAGTCCCTCGGCGACGGCGTCAACCGCTGCCCCAGATGCGGGTCGACGGAGATCCAGTTGCGGGTCTCCACCGGAATGCTGGTCTGCCTGTTCTGCCGCCACGAGTGGGCGGAGACGCGGATCGAGCCCGTCGTCTCCGGGTCGGCGCCGTTGCAGGAGCTGGTCGGGACGACGGTCGCCTCGGGTGCCGCCGACATCTCCCCGGAGGCCTCCGGGGTGGTGACCCTGAAGTGCGGGGGGTGCGGTTCCGAGGTGGTGGTGAACACCGCCGAGGCGATGTCGTCGCGGTGCCACTGGTGCCGCCACGTCCTCACCATCAACGAGCAGATCCCCAACGGCGCCGTCCCCGACGCGGTGCTGCCGTTCGGCATCACCCGCGATCAGGCGGTGCAGCGGATCCGCGAGTTCGCCGGCTCCCGGAGGATGTTCGCCCACAAGCGGTTCCGGAGCGGTTTCGCCCCCGAGAACGTGGTCGGCGTCTACCTGCCCTACCTGGTGGTCGACGGCAACGCCAGCGCCGACGTCCACGGCCACGGCGAGATCGAGACCCGGCGCTACACCCGCAAGGAGGGGGACCGCGAGGTCACGTTCTACGACGCGGACGTCTACCAGGTGAGCCGTCACGTCGACTTCACGGTGGACGACCTCACCATCGAGTCGTCGGCGGAACGCGCCAACCTGAACACCTTCGTCAACACCAACAACGTGATCAACACGATCCTGCCGTTCGACACCAAGAACGCGGTCCGGTGGAACGCGAACTACCTGGTGGGGTTCACCTCGGAGCGTCGCGACCAGGACGTGACGCAGGTCCAGCCCGTCCTGGAGGACCAGTTGCTCTCGATCGCCCGCTCCGAACTGCGCGGGTCGGTGGCGCGCTACGACCGCGGGGTGCGGTGGGAGGCGGAGGGATTGACCGTCCACGGCACCCGCTGGGTGTCGATGTACCTGCCGGTGTGGCTCTACTCCTTCTACCAGGAGGAGAACGGCCGGGCGATGGTGCACTACATCGCGGTGAACGGGCGGACCGGGGAGACCATGGGCAGCGTCCCGGTTTCACAGGGACGGCTGATTCTGGCGGCGCTGACCATCGGCACCGTGCTGGAAGGGGTCGCGTTGTGGATCATGGGGGTGTTCTCGTGATCCCGCTGCTGTTCTCCGTCCTGGAGACGATCACCGACGACACCCCGTGGATCCTGCTCCTCGGCCCAGCCGGCGCCGGCGCCGTCTACTGGGGGCTGTACCAGTACTACCGCAACACCGGGCAGTCCCACGCCTTCGAGCGCGAGACGGCGATCGAGTCGAAGCCGGTCACCGGCACCGACCGCAAGGTGAACCAGGTGCGCGGCACCCGGCAGTCGTCGATCGACGGCAACAACGTCGGCGACTACCGCCAACGGGTGCGGCGGCTGTAGCGGCCGCTCAGCGGTGCTGCAGCCGGGCCAGCCGCTCGACCGCCTGCTGCAGCACCTCGGTGCGCTTGACGAAGGTGAACCGCAGGGACGAACGGAGCGCGGCGTGGCTGGCGGATCCCTCGCGGCAGAAGGCGGTCATCGGGATCGCCACCACACCCGCCAGTTCGGGCAGCCGGCGGCACAGTTCGACGCCGTCGCCGAAGCCCAGCGGGGCGCCGTCCGCCACCACGAAGTAGCTTCCCCGCGGAACGGTGACGCCGAAGCCCGCGGCGGCCAGCCCCTGGCACAGCAGGTCGCGGCGGGCGGCCAGCGAGGCGGCGAGCTCGCGGGGAGCAGTGTCGTCGGCCAGGGCCAGGGCGATGGCGGGCTGGAACGGTGCGCCGGAGACGTAGGTGAGGAACTGCTTCACCGTGCGGACAGCGGCGATCAGCTCGGCCGGGCCGTGGATCCAGCCGATCTTCCAGCCGGTGAAGGAGAACGTCTTGCCGGACGAGGAGACGGTGAGCGTCCGCTCCGCCATGCCGGGCAGGGTGGCGAGCGGGACGTGCCGGGCGTCGTCGTAGGTGAGGTGTTCGTAGACCTCGTCGGTCAGCACGATGGCGTTCCGCTCCGCCGCGACCTGCGCGATCGCGGCCAGCTCGGCGGCGTCCAGCACCGCCCCGGTCGGGTTGTGCGGCGTGTTCACCAGGATCAGCCGGGTGCGCGGCGAGGCCGCCGCCCGCAGCGCGTCAGCATTCAGCCGGAAGCCGCTGGGGGCAGCGGTCAGCGCGACCGGGACGTGGGTCGCGCCGGCCAGCCCGATCACGCCGCCGTAGGAGTCGTAGAACGGCTCCAGGGTGATCACCTCGTCCCCGGGGGAGACCAGGGCGAGCAGGGTGGCCGCGATCGCCTCGGTGGCGCCGGTGGTGATCAGCACCTCGGTGTCGGGATCCGGTTCGAGGCCGTAGTGGCGGCGCTGGTGCTCGGTCACCGCCCGGCGGAGTTCGGCGATCCCGGGCCCCGGCGGGTACTGGTTGTGGCCGGACCGGATCGCGGTCACCGCCGCCTCGGCGATCCGGGCCGGGCCGTCGACGTCCGGGAACCCCTGGCCCAGGTTGATCGCACCGGTCCGGACGGCCAGCGCCGACATCTCGGCGAAGATGGTGGACGCCACCCGGTCGCTGCCGTCCGGGCCCGTGCTGAGC
>JAEXCA010000111.1 GCA_023393755.1 Actinomycetes bacterium
CCACCGAGCCGCCGCTGCTCACGCTGACCCCCGCCGTCCCGACGGTCTCCGGCAGGCCGGAGACCGGCCACACCCTGACCACCAGCCCTGGAGCCTGGGGACCCGACGGGGTGGCCCTGAGCTACCAGTGGTACCGGTCGGGTCAGGCGATCTCCGGCGCCACCCTGGCCACCTACCAGCTGGTCGGCGACGACCTGGGTGCCACCATCACGGTGACGGTGACCGGCGTGAAGCAGGGCTATGCGACAGCGTCGGAGACCTCGGCGCCGACGGCCGCCATCGTCAGGGGCAGCCTGACGCCCAGGACCCCGACGATCACCGGTTCGGTGAAGGTCGGCGGCATCCTGACGGCCAACCCGGGTGACTGGGGCCAGCCCGAGGTCACCTTCACCTACCAGTGGTACGCCAACGGCAAGAAGATCAGCCGGGCGACGCAGCAGCAGTACAAGCTCACCGCGTCCAACCGTGGCAAGCGGATCACCGTCCGGGTGACCGGCACGAAGCCGGGCCTCGGCACCGCCACCAGGACCTCCGCGAAGACCAAGAAGGTCGGCTACGGCACCCTGGCCAAGGCCAAGCCCACCATCAAGGGCAAGGCGGTGGTCGGCCGGAAGCTGACCGCGAAGCCGGGCGCCTGGGCGCCGAGCGGGGTGAAGTTGAAGTACCAGTGGTACGCCAACGGTCGCAAGATCGCCGGCGCGACCAAGACCACCTACACGGTGCGCCGCGCGGTGGTCGGGAAGCGGATCACGGTGAAGGTCACCGGCTCCAAGAGCGGCTACCACAGCGCTTCGGCGACCTCGGCCCGGACCGCCCGGGTCAAGCGCTGGTAGGCGGCATCAGGCCCTTCGGCGGGGCTCAGGAAGGGTTGGCCTGAGCCCGCCGAAGCCACACCGTCACCGGCCGGTGGGTCCGGCGGGAGCCGCTACAGCCAGCGGCGGTTCTTCAGCAGGCCGATCAGGTGATCCAGGACGGCATCGTCCATCCGCAGTCCGTTGTGCTCGTACTCGCTGGTCACCCAGCTGTGGCAGTCGGGCAGCAGCGCGGCGGTCTCCAGCGAGTAGTCGAGCGGGACGTAGGCGTCGCCGTGGTACACCGCGGCGGCGACCGGAACCTCCGCCCGGGCGAGCCGCTCCGGGAAGTAGAGCTGGTTCCAGGTGTGCTCGGCCAGCAGGTCGGCCACCTCGGCGAACGGACGCAGTTCGGCATCCTCGGCGAACAGGCTGCGGTGCAGGTGCTCGCCGGCCAGCAGGGTGACGTCCTCCCGCACCCGGTCGGGCATGGTCCGGTCGGCCGACCAGCGGGTCGCCACCCCGTCGGCGTAGCTCGACTCGTGCAGGACGGCGTACAGCGGGTTGCGGCCGCCGAACGGCAGCACGGCTGCCAGGTCGTGGCGGAAGATCGAGGACGCCGGATCCAGCCCCAGCAGGTAGTGCAGCCGCTCCGCGCCGCCCTGCATCCCGAGCAGGTGGCCGATGGTGCGGAACCTGTCGGCCGAGACCGGTTCGCCGTTCGGCAGGGTGATCGCTCCGCGGGCGCACAGGTCGCTGAGCTCCCGCACCCGCTCGCGGTCGGCCGGGAAGTGCCGGTAGTAGGTCTCGGACTTGGCGATCATGATCCGCCAGGTGGTGGCGTAGACGTCGTCCACCGGACGCTGGACGGCACTCAGCCCGCCGGTGATCAGCGCCCCCGCCAGCGACTCGGGGTGCACCGAGAGGTAGTGCAGCGTGGTGAAGCCGCCGAAGGACTGGCCCAGCACCGTCCACTGCCGGGCGCCGAGCGCCTCCCGCACCCGCTCGGCGTCGTTCACGATCTCGTCGGCCCGCAGATGGCTGAGCCAGGCCGCCTGCTCGCCCACGTCCAGCCCGGCCAGCGGGGCCACCGAGGGCGAGGAGATCGGCGTCGACCGCCCGGTGCCGCGCTGGTCGAGCATCACCACCTGGTACTCCTGGAGCGCCCGCGGCAGCCAGGGCGGCGTGGTCGGATGCAGGGCGACCCGCGGCGCCTCGCTGCCCGGCCCACCCTGCAGGAAGACCAGGTACGGCTTGTCCGCCCCGCCCTCCCCGGTCACCACCCGGGCGAAGACCTCGATCGTCCCGGCGGCGGGGTTGGCGTGGTCGAGCGGGGCGTCGAGGGTGAGGTTGGTCAGGGTCAGCCCGGGCAGGCTCTCAACAGTGGTACGCACGCTCACAGGCTAGAGCCTCCGGCGCCGGCCGGCGCCACCCAGGCTCGCTGCGGCGTCTTCGACAAATCCACCTCCAGATTGCGATTCCAGGCCGGATCACGGCCCGATCAGGCAATCCAGAGGCCGATCTGTCGAGAACCCGCCGCTCAGCTGCTGGCGACAGCCTCGAGCAGCGCGGCGTTGAACGCCTCGATGTCCCGCGGGCTGCGGCTGGTGATCAGGTTGCCGTCCACCACCACCTCGCGATCGACCCAGGTGGCGCCGGCGTTCCTCAGGTCGGTGGCGATCCGGGTGGTCGAGGTCAGGGTGCGGCCGGGGACGACACCCGCCTCGATCAGGATCCAGGGCCCGTGGCAGATCGACGCCACCGGCTTGCCGGCGTCGAAGAAGGCCTTCACGAAGGCGATCGCCTTGGGGTTGGTGCGGATCTTGTCGGAGTTCAGCGTGCCGCCGGGCAGTACCAGGGCGTCGTAGTCGGCCGGATCCGCCTCGTCCAGGGTGAGGTCGACGGCGAAGTCGTCGCCCCGGTCCCAGTCGCCGACCAGCGCGGTGATGGTGCCGTGCTCCTCGGAGATCAGGACGGGCTCGCCGCCGGCCTCCGCGATCACCCGCCAGGGTTCGGTCAGTTCCGGCTGCTCGACGCCCCGCTTCAGGACGAAAGCCACCTTCCTGCCGGTCAGGTCAGCCATGGTGTGCCTCCTTCAGGTCACCTCCGAGCCTACCCACCGCGCACCCGCCCGGCGGCGGATCACTCGCCCAGGACGGACGCGGCCGCGGCGAGCGCCGACCGG
>JAEXCA010000112.1 GCA_023393755.1 Actinomycetes bacterium
GTGGCTCACATCAACGTGAGCGTCACCGCCGCCTGAGCTAAGCACCAAGCGCCGGTCGTCCTGTTGGGCGGCCGGCGCTTTTGCTGTGTTCGGCACCACCGGGGACGGTTCCTGCTGGTCCCGGAACTGTCCCGGGTGGCCCTGGAACCGTCCCGGGTGGCCCCGGAACCGTCCCGGGTGGCCCTGGAACCGTCCCGGGTGGCCCCGGAACCGTCCCGGGTGGCCCCGGAACCGTCCCCGGTGGTCCTGGGCTCAGTCGAGGGCTTCGGCGAGTTCCTTGTAGGCGCGACGGATGTGCGCTTCCATCGCGGCGGCGGCGGCATCGGCGTCGCCGTTGGCGATCGCGTCCAGCACCCGTTCGTGGTCGGCGATCAGGGTGAGCCGGAAGGTGGACCACTCCGGCATCAGCTCCGAGGCGGTCCGGATCGGTTCGCGGACGGCCTCGCGGATCGCCACGGTCAGGTCGGCCACCAGGTCGCTGCGGACCGCCCGGGCCAGCTGGACGTGGAACACGGTGTCGAGGTGGTTGAACTCGTCGATGGAGTTGGCCTCGCGCATGGCATGCACCGTGGTGGTGAGGTCGCGCAGCGTCTGCAGGTCGATCTGGCGAGCCGCCACGGCGGCCGAGGTGCGCTCCAGGGCCACCCGGGTCTCGGTCAGTTCGCTGATCCCTGCGCCGGTGATCGCCAGGTGCAGCCGGAAGATCCGGGCCAGCGCGTCGCCCTGGGTGGGCACCAGCCGGGTGCCGCCGCCGCGTCCGGTACTGGCGGTGATCAGGCCCTGGGTGTGCAGCACCCGGATCGCCTCGCGAACCGCCGAGCGTCCCACGTTCAACTGCGCGGCCAGGTCGCGCTCCGGCGGCAGCAGGTCACCCTTGCGGTAGGTCCCGTCCAGAATGCCGGCCTCGACATGCGCCAGCACCACCTGATAGGCACGCAGTTCCGCGGGTTCCGAATCCATGTTGCACATTGTGCCGCGCCTGTCGCGCTGCCGCGGGAAGCCGCGGTTATTTGCGACAGTGATTGCGTATAAATCGAAGTCGCTTGACGTCGCCCGGGTCGCCACCTAGCGTCATCGTATGGTCTGACCAATAAGTCAGGCACCTGCCTCACCGACGAGGCAGGCACGATCCCGAAAGGGGGTGCGCCAGTGAGCGACTCGCCAAGGGTTGCCCTGTTCGCTACCTGCATCAACGACATGATGTTCCCCGACACGCCCAAGGCTGTCGTCACGATCCTGGAGCGGATGGGGTGCACCGTCGAGTTCCCGATGGCGCAGACCTGCTGCGGCCAGATGTTCACCAATACCGGCTACTACGACTCCGCGGTGCCTGCGGTGCGCTCGTACGTCGAGGCCTTCGCGGGCTACGACTACATCGTGGCGCCCTCCGGCTCCTGCGCCGGGTCGGTGCGCCACCAGCACCCGATGCTGGCCCGGCACACCAAGGACGCCGGCCTGGTCGAGGCGGTGGACGAGGTGGTCACCCGCACCTACGACCTGACCGAGTTCCTGATCGACGTGCTCGGCGTGACGGACGTGGGCAGCTACTTCCCGCACAAGGTCACCTACCACCCCACCTGCCATTCGGTGCGGGTCGCCAAGGTGGGCGACCGGCCGATGCAGCTGCTCAAGGCGGTCCGCGGCATCGAGGTGCTGGAACTACCGGACGCCGACCAGTGCTGCGGTTTCGGCGGCACCTTCTCGGTGAAGAACCCCGAGGTCTCGGTCGCGATGGGCACCGACAAGGCCCGTCACGTGCTGGAGACCGGTGCTGAGTACATCGTCACCGGCGACAACGCCTGCCTGATGCACATCGGCGGCCTGCTGCACCGGCAGAACGCCCCGGTGAAGCCGATCCACCTGGCCGAGATCCTGGCCTGCACGGAAGGAGCCCTGGTATGACCACCACCGTGCCGCAGCGGCGCACCCCGGCCCCGCCGCCCGGAACCTTCATCGGAATGCCCGCCTTCCGGGTGAACGCCAAGGAGCAGCTGGCCAACGCCCAGTTGCGCCGCAACCTCGGCAACGCCACCCGGACGATCCGCAACAAGCGGTTCGCCAGGGTCGCCGAAATGCCCAACTGGGAGGATCTGCGCACCGCCGGTGAGCAGATCAAGGACCGGATGGGCCGCCATATGGACCACTTCCTCACCCAGTTCGAGGAGAACGCCACCAAGGCCGGTGCCACCGTCCACTGGGCCCGGGACGCCGAGGAGGCCAACCGGATCATCGTCGGCCTGGTCAAGGCCACCGGCGTGGACGAGGTGGTGAAGGTCAAGTCGATGGCCACCCAGGAAATCGACATGAACGAGGCCCTGGAAGAGGCCGGCATCGCCGCCTGGGAGACCGACCTGGCCGAGCTGATCGTCCAGCTGGGCCACGACCGTCCGTCCCACATCCTCGTCCCGGCGATCCACCGCAACCGCACTGAGGTGCGCGAGATCTTCCTGCGCGAGATGCACCAGTACGGCAAGCCGGCCCCCGAGGATCTGACCGACGATCCGCCGGTGCTGGCCGGAGCCGCCCGCAGCCACCTGCGGGAGAAGTTCCTCCGCGCCAAGGTCGGCATTTCGGGTGCCAATTTCGCGATCGCCGAGACCGGGACGCTGGTGGTGGTCGAGTCCGAGGGCAATGGCCGGATGTGCCTGACCCTGCCGGAGACCCTGATCAGCGTGGTCGGGATCGAGAAGGTGCTGCCCACCTTCGCCGATCTCGAGGTGTTCATGAAGCTGCTGCCGCGGTCGTCCACCGCCGAGCGGATGAACCCCTACACCTCGATGTGGACCGGCGTCACCCCCGGTGACGGCCCGCAGGACGTCCACATCGTGCTGATCGACAATGGCCGCACCAAGGTGCTGGCCGACCCGATCGGACGCTCCGCGCTGCGCTGCATCCGCTGCTCGGCCTGCATGAACATTTGCCCGGTCTACGAACGGGTCGGCGGCCACGCCTACGGCTCGGTCTACCCCGGCCCGATCGGCGCGGTGCTCACTCCGATGCTGCGCGGCATCGACTCGGTGGTCGACAAGTCGCTGCCGTTCGCGTCCACCCTGTGCGGGGCGTGCGCGGACGTCTGCCCGGTACGGATCCCGCTGCCCGACCTGCTGGTGCACATGCGCCACAAGGTGGCCGAGAAGAAGCGGCACGACAGCCGTCCGCACCTGGAGACCACCGCCATGGCCGGTGCCAAGTGGGCGTTCGGCAAGGCCAGCCACCTGGAGACCGTCGAAGTGCTCAGCCAGCTGGCTGGCAAGGTGATGGGGCGGACGAGCCACCTGGGCCGGCTGCCCTGGCCGGCCTCGCCGTGGACGAACGACCGCGACCTGAAGGTGCCCGCCAAACAGACCTTCCGCGCCTGGTGGAAGCAGAACCGTGGGGAGGGAGCGAAGTGAGCGCGCGCGAAGAGGTGCTCGCCCGGGTGCGCAGTGCCCTGGTGGACGTGGTGCAGCCCGATCCGGTGCTGGACGTGCCGATCGACTGGGAGTACGGCCAGCCGATCGCGATGGACGATGTGCTGACCACCTTCGTCGAGATGGTCGAGGACTACAAGGCGGTGGTGCGCCGGGTGCCGGCCGCCGAGGTGCCCGCGGCGATCAGCGCCCTGCTGAAGGAACGCGGCGTCACCTCCATGGTGGTCCCGGCCGGGGTGGATCCCGCCTGGCGCCAGGCCGTGATCGACGCCGGGGTGACCGTGCGCGACGACGACCCGCCGCTGGACCGGGTGGAGCTGAACACCATCGACGGCGTGCTGACCGCCTCGCGGGTGGGCATCGCCGACACCGGGACGATCGTGCTCGACCACCGCGAGGATCAGGGACGCCGGGCGCTCAGCCTGGTGCCCGACCTGCACCTCTGCGTGATCGCGGCCGACCAGGTGGTCTCCGACGTCTCCGAGGCGGTCGCCCGGCTGGAGCCGTCCATCAAGGACGGCCGTCCGCTGACCTGGATCAGCGGCGGCTCGGCCACCTCCGACATCGAGCTGAACCGGGTCGAGGGCGTCCACGGCCCGCGGACGCTGCTGGTGGTGCTCGCCGAGTAGCGCGTCACGACGCACGGTGTGGCTGAACGTCCGGGAACGGGTGTTCAGCCACACCTTTTTTGCGCTGCGGGAGGGCTCGCCCTGAGGACTTTCCCGATCCGGCGTAACAAACGCCACCGCCGCAGCGTGTATGCAGTGTGACGATCGAAGGGGCGCTGATGGCCGACGCCGTACCGGGCGTGCTGACGTTCAGCGAGTTCGTGGCCGGCCGGTCGGTGGCGCTGCAGCGCTTCGCCTATCTCATCACCGGCAACGCCGAGGACGCCCGCGACGCGGTGCAGGACGCGCTGGCCGGCGCGTTTCCGCGCTGGGAGCGGGTGGTGGGCAGGGGTGACCCGGAGTCCTACCTGCGGCGATCGATCGTGAACGCCCACGTCTCGCGCTGGCGCGGTTCGGGCCGGGAGTCGGCCTGGGATCCGTCCTGGCTGGAGGTGCCCGCCCCGGATCTGACCGGACAGCTGGTGGACGCCCAGTTGGCCGTCCAGCTGTGCACCCAGCTGGCCCCCCGGCAGCGCGCCGCCGTGGTGCTGCGGTTCTACGAGGACCGCAGCTACGCCGAGATCGGTTCGATCTGCGGTTGCTCGGACGGTGCGGCCCGCGCCCTCGTCCACCGTGCGCTGGCCGTGTTGCGCGACCGACTGCCTGAGGAGTCCTACCATGACTGACCACGAGTTCGGCGACCTCCGCCGCGCCGCCACCGCCCTGCGCACCGGGCTGCAGGAGCAGGCCGAGTCCGTCCGGTTCACCCCGCTGTCGGCCGAGGAGGTGGCGAACCGCGCACCCCGGCGTCCCGTCGCGCGAGCCCGGTGGATCAGTGTCGGGGTCGGTGTCGCGGCGGTCGCCTCCGCGATCGCGCTGCTGGTTCCGAGCACGCTGGGGGACCGGTCGATCACCGCCACCCCCGCCCCGCGGGAGACCCCCGGCACCGGCCCGACCGGGGTGCCCACCGCGCCGGCGGCGGCCGGCTGGCAGCCCGTCTCTACGCCTCCGCTCTCGCCGCGACGGGACGCCGTGACCGCCTGGGTCGAGGGCACCTACCTGCTGGTCGGCGGGTTCGGCGATCCGCCCTGCGCCGACTCCGGCGACTGCCCCGATCCGGCGCAGCCGCTACGCGACGGCGCCCGCTACGACCCGGTCACGGACAGCTGGCAGCGCATTGCCGATGCTCCGGCGGGCGTGGCCTGGCCGGGTGCCTTCTTCTTCCCCGTCGCGGTGGTCGACGGCACCGTCTACGTCGGCGGTAGTGCGTTCGAGACCATCTGGTCCTACGACGTGCCCACCGACAGCTGGGAGGCGGTGCCCGCCCCCACGGAGCCGGGCGTCCTGCTCGCGGTGGGCGGGAAGCTGGTGAACGTCCCCTGGTACTCCGCGGAGCAGGGGTTCAGCTACGACACCTATGACCCGGCCGGTCGCGGCTGGACGTCGCACTCCCCGGCGGTGGAACTCCCCGCCGAGGCGGTCCAGTCGTCGGTCGGGGTGGGAGCGGTCGGCGACCAACTGGCGCTGATGGCCAACGCCGCCACCATGCGGGAGGGCGACACCCTGTGGGCCGGCCTGATCGACCTCGCCACCGGCGGGGTGACCGACCTGGGCTGGACGCAGGTTCCCCTGCAGCGGGCGGCGTCGACGACGGTCGGCGGTCTGCTGAGCTGGCCACGGGGAAGCTTCGACCCCGCCGCGACGGACGCCCGGGCCTGGTTCCTCGATCCCGACACGATGGACTGGTCGAGCGTCGACCTGCCGGCCACCGCCCGCGGGCTCCGCTGGTCGATCGGCGCAAGCCAGCGGGACTGGTACCTCACCACCGGCACCGCGATCGCGTTGCGGGGACGGCTCTACGATCCGGTGGCGAAGACCTGGACCGAGGTGCCGGATCTGCCGGTGCCGGATCACGACCCGGTGGTGATCGGTGGGGCGGACTCCGTCCTGGCCTGCTTCGGCTACAACCCCGAGGTCGAGCGGTACGGCGGAGGTTGCGAGCTGCTGCGGCTCTCCTGAGCAGCCTTCGCCACGGCACTGGCCGCGGAACTCGGCATCGACGAGGCCAGGGTCACCGCGGCACTGGACGAGTTGCGCACCGAGCGCGAGGCCGAACGGGACGCTCAGAAGAAGGCAGGGATCCACTCCTGCGCGGTGTGGTGGGCGGAGTGGCGCGCGGACCGGCGGCTATCGTGAACGGGTGACTTCCCCGGCGCCTTCCCGTCCTCGCTGGCTGAGCGGCAGGCTCGTCTTCAGCCTGGCGCTGGGGGTTGTCGTGCTGATCGGGCTGGGCACCTGGGCCAATGCGCTGACCGAGCCGGTGGTGCGGGCCGGCGTGCCCACCGGGAGCGTGACGCCGCCACCGCCCAAACCGACTCCGACCACCACACCGACTCCGTCGGAGTCCGGGGAGCCCTCGGAGTCGGGTGAACCCAGCGAGTCCGGCAAGCCGACCGAGAGCACCAAGCCCTCACCGAAGCCGTCCAAGAGCAGCAAGCCACAGACCAAGCTGAAGTTCGACACCTCCACCGCCAAGCAGTCCCCGGCCAGCGCCACCGGCACCAGGTACGACTTCATCGTGAAGGTGCAGACCGGCCAGGGGCTGAAGGCGAACGACGTGGCCAAGGAGGTCGCGAAGGTGCTGAACGACCCGCGCAGCTGGGCGGGGGACGGCACCGTCCGGTTCGGCCTGGTCGGTGACGCCGAGCAGGCGGACTTCACCGTGTTCGTGGCCGACCCGAGCGGCGTGGACGGCAAGTGCGGCGCTGGCGACTGGGTGTGCGTCCGGGGCGGCAAGCTCATCCTGGGCACCACCGGCTGGACGAAGGGAGCCGACACCTACGGCGACGACCTGACCGGCTTCCGCCGCTACCTGGTCAACCACGCCGTCGGGCTGCAGCTGGGGGAGAAGACCGCCAGCTGCAAGAAGGAGGGCAGGCCCGCCCCCGTGATGGCCCCCCAGGGCGGCGACCTGAAGGGCTGCAAGCCCAACCCCTGGCCCAACGGCTGATCTTCACCGTCCCGTCCAGAACCTGCTACGCCAGACGAGGATCTGCCGCCTCGCCGGTCCGACGCACGAAGCGATCCCTGACCTGACGAGACGCTCAATGCGCGTGGCAGCGGTATCGGTGGCTGGGGTCGGCCCGTAGGGCCGAGTCGGTTCCTCGCTTCGCTCGTCAGGACGTCGCGCGGGGGCGCGGATCCCCGCGCCTCGCGCGTCCGTCGCGAAGCCCCCGAGACCCTTCGGAGGCGACGACGAGAGCGCAGCGTGAGCC
>JAEXCA010000233.1 GCA_023393755.1 Actinomycetes bacterium
CGCGTGCATAGTGCACGCGAGTCGCCGTTCTCACCCGGTTTGTGTCGTGGAGTCAGCTGCTGAGCGCCTGACGGACGGCGTTCAGGATGGCGTCCGGGCCGAAGCCGAGCTGGCTCATCTCCCTGACATAGCCGGCCGCCAGGTCGGCTGCCCGGCGCTGAACGTCCTGCGAAGGGGCGGCGACCGGGGCGACGATCGTGCCGTTGCGGCCCTGGGTGATCAGGTACCCCTCGGCCTCGAGTTCGCGGTAGGCGCGGGCCACGGTGTTCGGGGCGAGGGCCAGGTCGGCCGCCAGCCGCCGGACCGGCGGCAGCTTTGTCCCGGCCGGAAGTTGGCGGCTGAGGATCTGCTCGATCAGCTGGCGGCGCAGTTGCTCGAACGGCGGGTGGGGCGCCAGTGGATCGATGGTCAGCGTGCTCACGAGACCGTCACTCCGTTCGGCCAGAGCTTCCGCTGTTCGTAGCCCTTGCGTTCGCCGTTCAGCCAGCTCCGCATCGGCCCGGCCGCGGCGACCGCGATCAGCAGGCCGAAGACAGCCAGTGACACGAAGGTCAGGGTGTAGGTGAGCGGCATGGCGCCGGGTTGCCGGTAGAAGCCGGTGGAGGTCAGGCTCTGTGCCATCAGGATCAACCAGAAGCCCAGCGCGATGCAGGCCACGGCGACCGCCAGGCCGGCGAGCTGGCGCAGGCCGAAGGCGCGTTCGGCGTCGTCCCAGGCGAGTTCGAGGTCGGAGCCGCTGCGGGCCGGCGCGGCCAGCACCCGACGCAGGGTGAACAGTGCGACCGCCCAGGTGACCAGCGCGATGCCGGTCCCGATCAGTCCGATCGTGACGCTGGCGCCACGGATCTCGGCGGGCAGCTGCTGGAAGAGCAGGACGCCGGGCAGGATGCCGGCCAGCACCACCACCGGCGCCACCCACAGGCCGAACCGTTCCCCGCGGGTGAGGTAGTCGGCCAGCCCGGTCGAGCGGAGCCGGGCCACCACCGGACGGTCGGCGGTCGGTGCGGGCTGGTGGCCGGCCATCGCCCAGGCGCCGCCGAACGCGGTGCCGGCACCGGCCAGCGCGAAGACCAGCGCACCCCAGTCGTTGCTGTCGTCGATCAGGATGGACGCCAGTCCGCCCAGCACGATCGCGGCGATTCCGCCGATCGCCATGCCACGCTCCCGGCGGCGGATCCGGCTGACCACCGGTCCGGCCACCGCGTCGGTCAACGGCAGCCCGGTCTCCCGCGCGTACCGGGAGAGAGCTTCACGGCCGGGAGCCCTCTTACCGCCGTTGGTCAGCGCCACGGCGGGCATCACGAAGCACACCAGCGCGATCGCGATCCAGACTGCGATGTTCATCTCGGCCTCCATTCGTATCAATACAAATAATGTACTGATACAAAGCTCGTCGGTCAAGCTGGCTACAGCCAGGGGGACGGTTCCCTGGTCCGCCCTGGCGGAGGCGGGCCTGGCATCCTGGCTCCGTTCATCCCGGCTCGGTGGGCGGGGTTGCGGGGTTTGCGTCCCCGGGGAGGCAGGGCCCGGGCTGGGGAGAACGAGCGGATGGGACATGGTCGTGGGCAAGGGCTGCGGGTCGGCGCGCCTTGTCAGACACGGCTCGGTTGAGGCGTCGTGTTCGCCGCCCGCAGGGCATTCCCCGGACCCCTGGCATCCTCTATGTTTGTAGTGACCCAGTGAGCGAAGGAGCAGCAGATGTCGGATCGTCGTACCCAGATCGCCGAAGCCGGCGTCCGGATCCTGGCCTCGCGAGGCGCGCGAGCGTTGACCCACCGTGCGATCGACGACGAACTGGGCCTGGCCACCGGTTCCACCTCGTACTACGCCCGAACCCGGCGCGACCTGATCGACCTGGTGGTCGGCCACCTGACCGGTCGCACCGAGGGGGAGCTCATCCCGCCGCGGCTGCCGGAGGTGCTGAATCCGGCCGTGGTCGCCGACCTGCTGGTGGACGCGCTGGAGGCCAACGCCCGCCCGTTGAGCGAGCATCGGGCGCGACTGCTGCTGTTGCTGGAGTACCACGACGACCCGGGGATCCGCGCCGCGCTGCTCACCCGTCCCGAGGTCGCCAGGGCCTTCCGGGCCACCGCCTCCGCCGTGCTCGAACTGCTGGAGGTGGAACGTCCCGAGACGCACGCCGACAACCTGGTCGGTCTGCTGGACGCCCTGTCGGTGCAGCGGGTGCTGGGCACCGCCGACGTCGACGAACGCGAAGTCCTCACCGCCTACCTGACCGGCCTGCCCCGGAACGAGGCCGAGCCCAACCGGCCGGGGATCAACCCCGCTGCCACGGCGCGGAACCTGCTCTCCCGGATCCGCCGCCCGCGCTGAGCCGGGCCCGGCGCCCGGCCTCGACAGGCTCGACCGACGAGAGCGCGAGCCGACCGACGATCGTTCCCGACTGGACAGGGCATCATCAGTGTTGTCATCATTGATGACATGGCGCGTAGAACCCTCACTCCGGCGACGATCGTGGACGCGGCGGTGGCGATCGCCGCCCGTGCCGAGCCCAACGGACTGACCGGCCGGGCACTCGGGGAGGCGCTCGGCGTGGACCGTTCGGCGGTCTGGCGGCACTTCGCCGACCAGGACGCGCTGCTGCGGGCGGTCGGCGACCGGCTGGTGCAACTCGCCCTGGCGGCGGTTCCGGACGGGCTGGCCCCGCACCACCGGATGATGGCGCTGGCCCGGGCGCTGGTCGCCACCTTCGCCGCCCACCCGCACGTCGGCGCGGCCATCGCGGCGCGGACCACCCAGGGCCCCGGGGAGATCGACGCCGTGGAGTTCACCCTGCAGGCCCTGCGTGAGGCCGGCGTCCCGCGCGACCAGCTGGCCCGTCAACAGCGCGCTCTGGCCGACGCGATCCTGGGCTACGCGGGCTTCCGGGCTGCCCGGGCGCTGCTCTCCGAGGAGATCCGGCAGCGCGACCAGCAGGCCTGGATGGGTGCCTACGCCACGGTCTCCCCGGTCACTCACCCGGCGATCGCCGAGCACATCGTCGATCTGGCCGCGGTCACCGACGACGATGTACTGGAGACCCTGCTGACGGCGCTGTGGGCCGCCGTCCAGACCGTCGTCGACCACGCGGAGGGAACGCGATGAGCGGAACTGAACCGGGCGCCCGCTGGCGCCGTCCGGTCATCGCCCTGGGCACCGCCGTGGCGGTCCTGGTGGGGGTGGCCTACGGCGCCACGACGGTCCTGAGGGTGCCGCTGCCGCACGAACTGGTGCGGCTGCAGACCACCGACCCCTCCGCCCAGGGGGGCACCTTCGCCGCTCGTCCGGTGGTCTCCACCGCGCCGCCCATCGCCTGGCCGGTCGCCGCGCGCGAGCTGCCGCGGACGGTGCCGTGGAAGGGCGGCGAGCTCACCGTGCCGCAGCTGCTGGAGACGACCCACTCCCGAGCCTTCGTGGTGCTGCACGACGGGCAGCTGGTCCACGAGTGGTACGCCGACGGCGTGGACGCCGGCACGCGGCTGTCGTCCTGGTCGGTGGCGAAGTCGGTGGTGTCGTTGCTGGTCGGCCAGGCGATCGGACGCGGCGAGCTGGCCGAGGACGACCGGTTGGTGGACCTGCTGCCGGAACTGCGCACCGGCGGCGGCTACGACCGGGTCACGGTCGGGGACCTGCTCGACATGGCCTCGGGCATCGACGTCTCGGAGAACTACAACCCGTGGTGGCCGTTCGACGGGACGGCGCGGCTGCTGCTCAGCACCGACCTGCCGGGGTACCTGGCCGACCACCGCGAGCTCGCCTTCGAGCCCGGTAGCCGCGCCGAGTACCGCAGCGTCGACACCCAACTGCTGTCGATGATCGTGGCCCGGGTGACCGGACGTCCGCTGGCCGAGGTGGTCTCCGAGGAGCTGTGGACGCCGCTCGGCGCCGAGGCTGAGGCGACCTGGAACCTCGACCGGGAGGGCGGGATCGAGAAGGGCTTCTGCTGCTTCAACGCCACCGCCCGCGACTTCGCCAGGATCGGCCAGCTGGTGCTGGACGGCGGCCGGGTGCAGGGCCAGCAGGTCGTCCCGGCGGCATGGATCCAACGGATCTCCACCCCCAGCCCGCTCGATCTCGAAGGCTGGGGCTACTCCGCCCAGTGGTGGCATGCCCCCAGCAGCGACGGCGACTTCACCGCGATCGGCGTCTACGGCCAGTACATCTACGTCGACCCAGACGCCCGCACCGTGATCGTGAAGCTCAGCGACCACGGCACCGAGCAGGACGAACTCGACACCATCGACGCGCTGCGGGCCATCGCGGAATCGTTGGCGGCGGGGTGATCCCCGTCCTCGTTGACCGGGCTGAGCGCCGACCCTAGCCTGCTGGGATGGCTGGGGACCGCACGCGAAGCGAGTACCTGCTCCGGCGGCAGGGGGTGCCGGGCACGACCACGGGGGTTGAGTCGCGCCCGCCCGTCCGACCGGTGCGACCCGACGATCGGGCGGCGCTGGCCAGACTGCTGCTGGACGGCTACCGCGGCACGATCGACGATGAAGGGGAGGGGCCGGCGGAGGCGTTGGCCGCGATCGACGAGTACTTCTCCTCGATCGAATGGGAGCACTCCGTGGTGGTGGAGCAGGCCGGCGAGCCGGTCAGCCTGGCGTGGGTGGTCGTGGTCGAGGGCCGGTACTTCATCGATCCGGTGGTGACCGCAGCGGCCGCCAAGGGCCGGGGGCTGGGAGCAACGGCCGTCAGGGCCGCGCTGTCCTCCCTCGCCGCCGCCGGGGTGACCGAGGTCGGGGCGGTCATCACCGACGGCAACACCGCCTCCGAGCGGCTGTTCGCCTCCCTCGGCTTCGAGCGGATCGGTGCCTGGCCCCGCCGCCCTCGCTGATTCCGTCCGCGCACCGTGAAGCCGACCAAAGGGCCACCAGGAACCGTCCCCGGTGGCCCCCCGGCCCGCTCCGGGGGCGTCCGGATCAGGCGACCCCGCGGGCCTGGCGCACCCAGGTCACGATGTCGGCGATGTTCTCCGGGGTGGGCAGGCCGCACTGGCCGAGTTCCTGCTGGATCTCCAGCGTGATGCCGGTCTTGCCGGCGGCGAAGGCCTCGGCGGTGGTGCCGCCGGCCACCTCGGTCTTGACGTTCTTCAGGTCGGAGACGTCCTTGCACAGGTGCATCACGCCACCGCCGGCGCTCCACCAGACCAGATCCTGGCCGACCAGCTGGGTGACCACCTGGGACTCCACCGCCGCCTGCTCCTGGGAGAGCGGCTTGAAGTCGACGCCCAGCAGGACGGCGGCCAGCGCCACCGCGATGCCGACCCCGCCGGCGATCCCCTTCTGCTTGGAATCCATGTCCTTGTTCAGGAAGATCAGGATGATCAGCGGCAGGAAGGCGATCAGCGAGATGATCGCGCCGAGCTGGTTCTGCACGAAGAACCGGACGGTGTCCTTGGACGAGGCGGGGTCGAGCCGGTTGGCCTGCTTCCACAGCTGGGAGCCGATCACCGCCAGAATGCCGATCACCACGATGAAGCCGAGCAGCGTCCACCACCGCCACTGCGGGAACCCGTGGTTGGCCGCCAACTCGTCGAACGGCGGCCGGAGCAGCCAGAAGACGGCGACCGCTTCCAGGGCGATCGCAACCACCCACAGCACCACCGCGATGATCCGCTTCTGGGTCGATTGAGCCTTCGCCTCGGGCGTCGGCGTGAAGACCGGAGCGGCCTTCTCGGCCTTTGGCTTCCGGGTCTTCCTGGGCTGGGGTGCTTCTTCGGTCACGAAACCCTCCTGATCGCTGCTGGCGTGAGGATAGCAACGCGCGCCCGCAATGGGGACGGATGGGCCGGGGAACTGCGGGGGTGGCGATCGCGGGCGCCCCCGGTAGATTGCGGCAATGGACGCAGAGGCGGCCCTGAGGGGCCTGATGGAAGCCATCGACGCGCACCGCTGGGACGATCTCGAGCAGTACCTCCACCCGGAGTTCAACTGCCGGCTGGTGCATACCGGGGAGACCTTCAGCCGGGACGGGTGGATCCGCTTCAACGCGGAGTACCCCGGGTTCGACACCCTCACGATCGAGGAGCTGGTCGGTTCCGGTGACCGGGCGGCCTGCCGGTCCCACATCACCGGACGCGTGGAGGGCGGCGTCGAGCACTTCGAGTGCGCCAGCTTCGTCCAGCTGCGGGACGGGCTGATCAGCCAGCTCACCGAGGTCTGGACGGACGTCGCCCAGCAGCCGCCGCCCGGTACCCGCCCCGGCTGAGCCGGCTCGCGGCGAAACCCCGTCCGTCCGGTCGTATCCTCATGCCATGACGGAGCTTCACGAGGTGGAGGTCGATCCCCACTCCGAGGTGGGAACCCGCCCCGATCTGCGGGTGATGCTGGACGCGCAGCGCCAGACCTGTCCCGTCGTCCGGTCGGCGGACGGAACGGTGACGCTGCTCGCGCATGCCGATGTCCGCGCCGCGGCGCTGGATCCGGAGACCTTCTCCAGCGCGGTCTCGGCGCACCGGGCGCTGCCCAACAGCCTGGACGGCGCCGAGCACCGCGCCTACCGCAGGCTGATCGACGCCTACCTCACCGACCGGGAGGTTGCCGCGCAGGAGCCGCAGTGCCGGGAGCACGCCGCGGCGATCGTCGGCGGGCTGCCCCGGGGAGTCACCGTCCGGACGGTGCTCGACATCGGCACGCCGTACGCCGTCCGGGCGCAGAGCACCTGGCTGGGCTGGCCGGCCGGGATAGAGCAGGAGCTGATCGACTGGGTGGCCGACAACCGCGAGGCCACCCGCTCCGGGGAGCGGCAGCGGATGGCGGAGGTGGCGGAGCGGTTCGACGCGCTCATCGGCTGCCTGCTGGACGCGCGCCGCGACGGCTCGGTGGACGACGTCACCTCCCGGCTGATGCGCGACCGGGTGGACGGACGCCCGCTGCAGCACGCCGAGATCGTCTCGATCCTGCGCAACTGGACGGCCGGCGACCTGGGCTCGCTGGCGGCCTCGGTCGGCGTGATCGTCCACCACCTGGCCACCGACGTGGCGTTGCAGGGCCACCTGCGGCAGCTCGTCACCGGCGATCGGGCGCGCGAGTTCGAGGACGCGATGGAGGAGATCCTCCGGATCGACGACCCCTTCGTCTCCAACCGGCGGGTCACCACGCGCGACACCACCATCCGCGGCGAACGGATCGACGCCGGCACCCGGGTCGTCCTGAACTGGACGGCGGCCAACCGCGACCCGGAAGCCTTCCCCGACCCGGACGCCTTCAACCCGGCCGACCACGCCGAGCGCAACCTGGTCTTCGGGATCGGCCCGCACGTCTGCCCTGGCCGCGCGCTCACCCTGATGGAGTTGCGGGTGATCACCTGGGAACTGCTCGCCCGAACCAGGCACATCGCGATGTCCCGGGAGCGCGGCCCGGTGCGGGAGCTGCCCCCGGTCAGCGGCTGGGCCAAGGTCCCGATCGTGCTGGATCCCGCGTAGCCGCCGGGCACCTCCCGGCCGCGCTGACCGCACGTCCGTTGGAGGCGCCCGGTCGGCCGGTTCGGGGTCAAGGCTGCGATCGCGGGCGAAGCTGGCATCCGACCGAACGCCTTGCGCTCAAGCGCCACTGGCTGTCATCCGGCGCTGCCGGACGTCGGGGTACGTGGCTGAGGCAAGGAAACGCGCATCCGCGCCGCATATGACGACTCGACCGGCACCGACGGCACCACCTCGCACATTGACGCCGCATACGAGCCGGCTCTGAGGCTCCGTATGCGGCACGGATGCGCGTTTCACGGCAGAGCGGCTTGCGAGGGGCCTGATAAGCGGCGCCATTGTGCGAGGCGGTGACAGCGACCAGTCTAGTTATGGCACGTAACATCATGCTATGGTTCATAACATGTTGCGGGAAGTGAAGCGGGACGCGGGGGTGATCGCCGTCGAGGTGACCGGCGAAGGTCCGTTGGTGGTGTGCGTACCGGGGATGGGGGAATCCCGCGCCTCCTTCCGGCATGTGGTGCCGGGGCTGGTCGACGCCGGCTACCGGGCGGCCGCGATGGACCTGCGCGGCCACGGCGATAGTTCCGCCGGGTTCGAGGCCTACGACGATCCGGCCGCCGCGAGTGACCTGCTGGCCGTGATCGACGAACTCGGCGGGCCGGCCGCGGTGGTCGGCAACTCGATGGGCGCCGCGGCCGCCGTGCTCGCCGCCGCGCAGCGACCCGACGCGGTGAGGCAGCTGGTGCTGATCGGTCCCTTCGTCCGGGACCACGGCTCGCCGGCGAGCCGGCTGCTGATGCGGCTGTTGCTGGCGCGTCCGTGGGGTCCGACGGTGTGGCGCGGCCACCACGGCTCGCTGTTCGGCGAGCAGCGTCCGGCCGATCACGACGCCCAGGTCGCAGCCACGTTGGCATTGCTTCGCCGTCCGGCACGTTGGCGGGCCTTTCAGGCGACTGCTCGCACGTCCCACGCCCCCGCAACCGCCGCACTGCCCGCGGTCGCGGCACCCACCCTGGTGATCATGGGCGACCGGGACCGGGACTTCCCCGACCCTCGCGGCGAGGCCGAGTGGGTCGCCCGATCGCTGCGCGGCGAGTACCGAATGGTCGCCGGCGCCGGTCACTACCCGATGGCGGAACAACCCGCGGCCGTGCTCGACGCGACGCTGTCCTTCCTGGCGGACGAGGAGGTGCGGCATGGCTGAGCGGTTGAGTCGCAGCGCGGTGGTCGACCGCGCGGCGCAGCTGGTCGACGAGATCGGGCTGGACGAACTGACCATCACCCGGCTGGGACGCTCGCTCGGCATCGCCCCGCCCGGCGTCTACCGCCATGTCGCGGATCTGGACGACCTGCGCGCCGCGATCGGCCGGCAGGCCGCCCGCGAGGTGGCCACCGTGCTCTCCGCGGCCTGCGCCGGACTCTCCGGGCGGGACGCCCTGGCCGCGCTCGCCGCCGCCCTGCGTGCCTGGGCCGCCGAGCATCCCGGACGGTACGCCGCCCTGCAGATCGCCCCGGACCCGGAGGACGCCCCCGGCCAGGAGGCGGCCGCCGAGGTGCTCACCGTGATCGCCGCCGCGCTGCGCGCCTACTCGCTGGCCGGAGACGACCTGACCGACGCGATCCGGCTGATCCGCAGCGCCGTGCACGGGTTCATCGGCCTGGAGCTGGCCGGTGGTTTCAAGCAGTCGCGGAGCCGGGACGCCTCCTTCGCGCGCATCGTCGACGCGCTCGACAGTGTGCTCACCGGGTGGTCGTGATGAGCGGCGGCCCGCTGGACGGAGCCTCCCCGGTGCTGGCCTTCGCGCTGACCGCGCGGTTTCTGCTCGAACTCGCCCTGCTGGCCGGAGTCGCCGTCCTGGCCTGGAACCTCGTCCCGGCCGGCTGGAACTGGCCCGCGGCCCTGGTCGCCGTCGCGCTGGTCGGCCTGGTGTGGGGCCTGTTCCTCTCTCCCAGGGCGGCGGTCCCGCTGCCCGGTCCCGCCGCGGTCGCCCTCGAGGCGCTGCTGTTCGCCGGCACCGGCGCCGGGCTGCTCGCCATCGGGCTCGGCCTTCCCGCCGCGATCGGCCTGGCGGTCTGGGTGATCGACCGGATCGCCCTCGCCCTGCTGCAGAGCTGACCGGTGCCGCCGTCCTCGGTTCGACAACGGCAATCACTGTGCTTTCCAGGCCGGGCTGGTTATCGTTCCGGGATCGATCCGTGCGATCAAGGATGGCGTCATGACCGGCTCCGGCACTCGGGAGGACCCCTGGCAGCTGACCACTGCCCCCGGCACCTCCGCCTACACCATGTGGCGGGACGACGAGTCCGACCCGCCCGCCCTGGTCTGCCAGGTCGGCTCCACCCGGCTGCTCTACCGGGTGTCGGCGACCGACGACCTGCACGCCTGGCTGGTCTCCCGCGGTGACTGGGTTCCGCTCGGCGCCGCCGACGAGCAGAAGCCGGCGGCCGAAGGGACGGTCGAGGCCTGGGGCCGCTCCGAGGACAACCCGGTGGGTGGCTGGTACGGGTTGCGGAAGGGCTATCGGGGTCGGTTCGGCATGTACCTTCCGCCACTGCTGGAGGCGCTCGGCCTCGCGGAGCTGACCCACGACGCGCGGAACAACTCCGTCCGGGCGCTCTGACAGCCGGCCGCCGGTCAGGCGCCCCGGAGGCGGGCGAGGTCGGCCCGGTACCGGCTCGGGGTGAGGCCTGCGATGGCACGGAAGTCGCCGGTGAGATGGGATTGGTCGGTGTAGCCGAGTTCGGACGCGCTGTCGGCCAGATCCTCCTGCGGGCGGGTGGCCAGGGTGAGGGCGGCCTGCTGCAGCCGGATCCGGCGGCTGATCCACTTCGGTCCTGACGAACCCGCGGACCGGGGGACGGTTCTCTGGCTCATTCTGGACCAGGGAAC
>JAEXCA010000036.1 GCA_023393755.1 Actinomycetes bacterium
CGCGTGCACTATGCACGCGAGTCGCCTCTGCTGCCCGGTTTGTGTCAGGGGCGGGCTGTCAACGGGACCTCGGGGAAGTCCACCGGGACGTCCAGCGCGATGTTGATGTAGTTGGTGAACAGGTTGAGCGCCACCTGGGCGATGGTCTCGACGATCTGCCCGTCGCTCCAACCCAGCTCGCGCAGCCGCTCGATGCTCTGCCCGTCGACATCGCCGCGCTGCTCCACCAGTGCCACCACGAACTCCAGCAGACCCTGGGTGCGGGGGTCGTCGGCGCGGGCCTGCTGGGCGGCGGCCAGCTCGGCGTGGCCGAGGCCGGCATTGGCACCGAGGGCGGTGTGCGCGGCCAGGCAGTAGCGGCAGCGGTTGCGGTCGGCGACCGCGACGGCGATCTGCTCGGTCAGCGCCGCGCCCAGCGAGCCGGTGGCGAAGGCGCCGAAGGCGCCCCACATCGACTGCAGTGCGGCCGGCGAGTTCGCCACCGCACGGAACATGTTCGGCACGGTGCCGAAGACGCCGTTGATCCGGCTCAGTTGCGTGGCCACCGCGCCGTCGGCGGTTGCGGGATCGATCAGGGGTACCCGGGACATGACGTTTCTCCTTCGTAGGATCGCTCGCCGCGATCGCGGCTGCTCCCAGCCTGCTGCAGCCGGGGAGCAGATTCGCAACCTTTAGTCCCCATTTCTTGTCATATCGTCTAGCATTTCGTCATGCAGTCGCTCAACCGCCTGGACGCGATGCTCGACCGGTTCACGGTTCGCGCCCGCCAGTTCCATGTCGGACCGCTCTGCGAGGCACGCCGCTTCGAGGCCGCCCCCGGCCGCGGCTTCCTGCACATCCTGCGCTCCGGAGAGCTCACCGTCGTCGATGCTCCGGGCCACCCGTCCCGGCTGGTCACCGAGCCCAGCCTGCTGTTCTACCCGCGACCCCGCGAGCACGTCCTGCTCCCCCGGCCGGGGCAGGGGGTCGACCTGGCCTGCGCCACCCTGGAGTTCGACGGCGGTGACGATCACCCGCTGGTGCGGGCACTGCCCGAGGTGCTCACCGTGCCGATCGCCGGCGTCCCCGGCCTCGACGACTCCCTCGCGTTGCTGTTCACCGAGATCGACGAGTTCCGCTGCGGGCACCGCTACGTGGTCGACCGGCTGTTCGAGATCGCCCTGCTGAAGCTGCTGCGCTGGCTGCTGGACCACCCCGGGGAGGTCGGCCTGTCGCCCGGCCTGTTCACCGGGTTGGCCGATCCACACCTGGCGCGCGCCCTGGCGGCCATGCACGAGGACCCGGGCCGTCCCTGGACGCTGGATTCGCTCGGCCGGGTGGCCGCGATGTCCCGCAGCGCCTTCGCCGCGCGGTTCCGCGAGTTGGTCGGCACCACGCCGCACGACTACCTCACCGCGTGGCGGATGACCGTCGGGCAGCAGTACCTGCGGCAGGGCCGTCCGGTCGCCTGGGTCGCCGCCGAACTCGGCTACACCAACAGCTCGTTCTCCCGTGCCTTCGCCCAGCGGGAGGGTCGGTCACCGCGCGCCTGGCTGGACGAACACCGGACCGGCTGACAGATCCACGCACAGCAGCCGCTGGGAACGCTCCGAGGTGAAGGCCGGGACGAAGAGCCGGTCGGCGAACAGCAGTTGGTGCGCGTCGTCACCGATGATGTGGCTGCCGAGCCTGATCAGGGCCAGCTCGGTGCCGTCCCACGCGTCCACCACCAGGACGGCGGTGGTGCGGTGGTCGACCAGCACGATCCGGTCGTCGCCCCACCAGCTGTACCTGACCGTCCCACCGGTACGGATCCGGAAGTGTTCGGTGCCGGTGACCGGACAGCGCCAGGTGGGGACGGGCGTCCGCCGGCTCGGCGAAGGTCAGCACGTGGGTGGCGAGATGGGTCAGGTCGGGGTCGAAGTGGCGCACCAGAACGTACTTCTCCGGCACGGTGCCGGCTGCGCGGTCGGCCGGCAGGTCCTGCACCGCCAGCGACACGACCACCGCCCGGCCGGCCACCGCTGCGATTCCGACCACGTACTCGCCACGGGCCAGGCCGCCACCCTCCAGCGGCACGGACGAGCACGCGGCGGTCATCGGAGTACCTCCCGGGTCGGAGTCATGTCAGCCCACGCTCGGCGAGCCAGGCCTTCGCCACCCGCTGCGGCACCCGGGTCAGCCAGGCGTCCAGCAGGACATCGGAAAGGTAGTCGACATCGATCTCGCCCAAACGGGCCAGGACGGCCGGGTAGCCGTCGAAGTGCGGAATGGTGAAGAAGACCTCAGGCTCGGCATCCAGCAGGGCGGCCGCCTCCTCGGTGCTGCCCACCCGCAGCCCGATCACCTCGCCGTCCGGCCAGGACCGGCCGAGCGCGGCGAGCTGTTCGAGATCGCGACCGGTCGGACCGCGCAGCCAGGCGAGGTCGCCCCTGGCGGCCCGCCAGGCGGGCGCGCCCGTGTGGCCATTGATCCGTTCCTCCACCCCCGGCAGCGACAGGGCGATCCGCCGGACATCCTCGACTGTCGCCATCTCCCCAGTCTGCGTCAGCGACGAGGCGCTGTCGACCCGGTTCCGTGGCACGGTTCCATGCGCAGCGGGGCAGGGGGGCAGGGACCAACCGGAACCGTCCCCGGTGGCCCCGCGGTTTCAGGACGGCGGTGGGCCGGCCAGCCACGGCAGGATCAGCGGCTCCCAGGCCAGCACCTGGGCCGCCGTGGCGACGGCGTAGACGGCGACCGGCACGACGATCCGCCACCACCATCGGCGGCGTCGCAGCAGCACGGGGACGATCAGCATCGAGAGGGCTGTCACCATGATGGGCAGAGCGAGCAGCGTCTGCTGCGTCGTGGCCGGCCAGCAGTCCGGGTAGTAGCAGGTGCTGTAGCCGGAACCGGCCCGCCCGAGTTCCCAGCCCAGGTAGACCGTGGCTCCCAGCAGAAGCCCCGCCATGAACTGCCCGGAGCCCGGAACGTACCCCGGCGGACCCGGCCACACCGAGAGGGCGATTCCGCCCAGCGCCAGGGCGATCAACGGCCACCAGACGTACGCCGGCGCAACCCCCGTGGGAAGCAGCCCGGTGGCCGGATCGGGTTCGCTGGCGTAGGGCCGGGCCTTGGCGAGCGGGACCGCTCCGAGCGCCAGCCCGACTCCGGCCGGCAGCAGCAGTACGACGGCGCTGGCACCCTCGACCAGCTTGGCCACCTCGATCAGCACCCGCTGCCACCGGGTGCGGTGGGCGTACAACGGAGGCTGGTCGATGGCAGCCTCGGCCGTCGGCTCAGGTGATCCGGTGGAGTTCGCCACGCTCCCAGACTGCCACGCGCCGCCAGGGGGCCACGCGGGTGAGGTCAGGGACGGTCGGACGGGGTGGCAGCCGACGAGGATGCAGCGGAGGTCGCCCCACGATCACCGGCGTCGCCAACGCCGCCCGGGTCGGGCGGGCCCTCGCCGCAGTCGTCGCCCTGGCAGGCGGCGCCGGGGACGCCCACCAGGGTGATCAGCGGGACGACCGGCTCGGTCACGCCTCCGCCTTCCCCGACACCTGGGCCAGCACCTGCGCGAAGGTGGCGGTCTCCTGCGCACCGGAGACCCCGTACCTGCCGTTGAAGACGTAGAACGGGACGCCGTTGATGCCGTAGGCGCGGGCCTGCTGCCCGTCCTCCCGGACGGCGGCGAGGTACTCGTCCTCGGTCAGCGAGCGGACGACGTCCGCCCGGTCGAAGCCGAGGCCGGCGGCGAGGTCGGCGAGATCCTCGATCCGCCCGACGTGCCCGCCATCGACGAAGTAGGCCTTCAGCAGGGCCTCCTTCATCTCCGCCTGCCGGCCACGGGCCTTGGCGTAGTGGATCAGTTCGTGCGCCTTCACGGTGTTGGTCTGGTGCATGGCGTCGAAGTCGTACTCCAGCCCGACCGCCGCCGCGATGGACGTCACCCGCTGCAGCATCTGCTCGACCTGCGGCAGCGACATGCCCTTCCGCTCCGCCAGGTACTGGGCGGGCGTCCCCTCGTAGTCGACCGGGGTGTCCGGCGAGAGTTCGAAGGAGTGGTACTCCACCTCGACCTCGCCGTCGAAGACTGCCACCGCCGCCTCGAACTTGCGCTTGCCGATGTAGCACCAGGGGCACTGCACGTCCGACCAGATGTCGACCTTCACGGGTTCACTCACAGCAAGAAGAGCAATCGCCACCCGCCGGGTATTCCGCCGGCGGGCCGGATCGCCGTCCGACTATAGGCCGGATCGTTCGCCGGCAGTGAGACGGGGGATCCCACCGAACCGCCCTGGCCGGTAGATTCGGCCTCTGCCCGCCCACCGGGTGCGACCCTGATCATCCGCGGCGGCATCGTGACCGCCCAGGGCGGCGCCTCGGCCGCTGGGATCGGCGGCCCGACGAACGCCGCCGCCGGCACCATCGTGATCAACGACGGTGTGGTCACCGCCACCGGCGGGACCGGCGGCGCCGGGATCGGCGCGGGCAGGGGTGGTTCGCCGAGGTCGGTCCGGTCGCGGCGGCCACCACCGGGGCACCCGACGGACCAGACGAGCTACCGGTGATCGGAGCCGAGCTGTCGGGCTGGCTGACCGGCCTGGTGCTGCTCCTCGGGCTGGGCGTGGGCGTGCTCGCCGTGAGGGTGCGGTCGACCGTCCGGACACCGTCCGAGCCAGAGAACCACTGATCAACGCACCGGGCGATCCCTGAGGTCGCACCTAGCGCGAGTCTGGAAGGGTCGCGGGGATACGAGACTCCGCCCCGTAGCCCGACCTCAGCCACCGATGCCGCTTGAAAAACCAGTGACTGTCGCTGGTCGCATCGATCAGCGGCTCGCCAGCCAATCGGCCTGACGCCGCCACTGCCACGGACCGCCGCCCTCGTGCTCGTTGAACGCGTACTCCACGATGTCGGCGTCACCGCCCGCCCAGTGGTTGCGGGCCGCGAACACCGTCGACGGCGGACAGATCGGGTCGAGTTGGGCGACCGAGAACAGCGCTGGCGCGGTGGTTCGCTTGGCGAAGTTCACCCCGTCGAAGTAGGAGAGGGTACGGAACACCCGCTCGTCCGCGCCACGGTGCACCGCGAGGTAGCGGACGATCTCGTGGTACGGATCGCGATCGGTCAGGCCCACCGCGCGGTCGAAGTGGCACAGGAACGGGACGTCCGGCATGGCGCCGACCAGTCCCCGGACCAGTCCGGCGACGGCGATCGCGATGCCTCCGCCCTGGCTGCCACCGGTCACCGCCACCCGGTCCGCGTCGACCTGCGGGAGGGACCGCAGCACCTGGACCGCCCTGACCCCGTCCACGAACACCCGCCGGTAGTAGTACGCCTCCGGATCCTCGATGCCGCGGGTCATGAAGCCGGGCGCAGCCGGGCCCGAGCCCACCGGATCGGGGGTGTCGCCACCGCCGCCCCAGCCGCTCCCCTGGCCACGGGTGTCCATGAAGAGGTACGCGTAGCCCGCGCTCACCCAGGCCAGCCGCTCGTGCGGCAGCCCGCGTCCACCGCCGTAGCCGTTGAACTCGACCACGCCGGGCAGCGGACCCTCGGCACCGGCGGGCAGCAGCAGCCAGGCCCGGATCGGATGATCGTCGAACCCCGGGAAGGTGACGTCCCAGGCGTCCACCAGCGCGAGCCGGCTCTCGACCGGGCTCAGCACCGCCGGTCCGGACGGGCAGTGGTCGGCCAGCGTCGCCGCCCAGAAGGCGTCGAAGTCGTCCGGCTCGGGGACGTCCGGCCGGTAGCTGCGCAGTTCCGCGGGCGACAGGTCGAAACGGGGCATCGGGGCTGGGCTTCCGGCTAGGCGGGACGGGACTTCGGCTGGCCCTGGTAGGTCAGCTCCGGGTCGTCCACCACGACATCGCCGAGCACCTGGTCGATCCGGGCCATCAGTTCGGCGGGGATCTCGACGCCCGAGGCCTTCACGTTCTCCGCGATCTGCTCCGGGCGTGAGGCGCCGATCAGCGCGGCGGCCAGGTTGTCGTTCTGCAGCACCCAGGCCACCGCCAGCTGGGCCATGGTCAGGCCCAGCTCGTCGGCGATCGGACGCAGCCCCTGCACCCGGCGCAGCACCTCGTCATTGCCGAGGAAGCGCTGGATCATGTTCGCGCCGCCCTTGTCGTCGGTCGCCCGGGAACCGGCCGGGGCCGGCTGACCCGGCAGGTACTTGCCGGTCAGCACGCCCTGCGCCACCGGCGACCAGACGATCTGCGAGATGCCCAGTTCCCGGCAGGTCGGCACCACCTCGGCCTCGATCACCCGCCACAGCATCGAGTACTGCGGCTGGCTGGAGACCAGCTGGAAGCCCAGCTGCTGCGCCAGCGCGTGGCCGCGGCTGATCTGCTCGGCCGTCCACTCGCTGACCCCGATGTAGAGCGCCTTGCCCTGCCGGACGATGTCGGCGAAGGCCTGCATGGTCTCTTCCAGCGGCGTCTCGTGGTCGTAGCGGTGGGCCTGGTACAGGTCGACGTAGTCGGTATGCAGCCGGCGCAGCGAGCCGTTGATCGACTCCATGACGTGCTTGCGGGAGAGGCCGGTGTCGTTGTGGCCCTTCGGCCCGGTCGGCCAGTACACCTTGGTGAAGATCTCCAGCGACTCCCGGCGCTGACCCTTCAGCGCCTCGCCCAGCACGGTCTCGGCTGCGGTGTTGGCGTACACGTCGGCGGTGTCGAAGCTGGTGATCCCGGCGTCCAGCGCGGCGTGGACGCACTGGGTGGCCACCTCGTTCTCGACCTGCGAGCCGTGGGTGAGCCAGTTGCCGTAGGTGATCTCCGAGATCTTCAGGCCGGAGTTGCCCAGGTAGCGGAACTTCATGGAGTGCCCTTCCTCGATACGTCCGACCCTATCCCCGCCGTCGCGGCGGGAGCCAACCGCCCGGGGGTCAACCCGGAGCGGCACCCTTCGACAAGCTCAGGATCCGAGGGTCCGGCAGAACTCAGCCGACCCGCTCGGGTTCGTCGACGGCGTCCTCGGCGGGCTCGGCATCCTCGTCGGCGGCCTCCTCGACCTCGGCGGTGAGCTCCTCGTCCTCGGGCTCCTCCTCCACCGCTGGTTCGGCGTCGACGGCTTCGGCCGGCTCGGCTTCCACCGGCTCGGCGGCGGCAGGCGCCGGCTCGGCGGGGGCAGCGAAGGCCTCCAGCGGGTCGCTGCCGATGCTGGCGCCGCTCAGCGTGGCCAGCATCTGCCGGACGTTGGTGAGCTGGGCGGTGATCGCGTCCCGGCGTGACGTGGCGGCCTGGAGTTCGCGGTCGGACTCGCGGCGGATCTTCTCCGCCTGGGCGCGGGCGGCCGACACGGTGGCGGTGCCCTCCTCCTGCGCGGCCTTCAGGATCGATTCGGCCTGCGCCTCCGCGGCGGCCCGGATCCGCTCGGACTCGGCTTCGATCGCCGACTGCCGTTCCTCGGCCCTGGCGACCGCGGCCTCGTTGGCCGCCATCTGCTCGGCGAACTCGGCGGCGGCCCGCTCGCGGCGGTCGGCCAGCGTCCGCTCGAAGTCGGCGGCAGCGGCGGCGGCGCGGGCGCGCTGGTGCTCGTAGACCGCCTCGGCCTCCTCGCGGCGGGCGGTGGCCTCGCGATCGGCGTGGTCGAGGATGTCGTCCGACTCCCGCTTGGCCGATTCGACCAGGCGGGCGGCGTCGGCCTCGGCCCGGGAACGGACGTCGGCCGCGTAGCCCTCGGCGGAGGTGCGGGCGTGCTCGGCGGCGGCCTGGGTCTCGGCGGTCAACGCCTCGGCCTCGGCCTTCGCCCTGGCCACCAGCTCCTTGGCCTCCGCGTCGGCCAGGGAGAGGATCTTGCCCACCCGGCTGCCCAGGTCGGCGAAGCTCGGCGGCGCGGCGAGCGCCTGCTCGTCCTGCAGGGCGGCCAGCCGGCTGGCCTGCTCGCTGAGCCGGGTCTCGACCTCGGCGAGCTGCCCGCGCAGCTTGGTCACCTCGACCGTCCTGTCAGCGGCTTCGGCACGGGCCTGATCGGCTGCCTGGCGCAGCTGGCCGAGCGTCCGTTCCACCTCGCTGGGGTCATAGCCGCGCATCACCGTGCGGAACGTCACATCACTCATCTCGATCTTCCTCTGCTGCTGTCTCGCCCATCGGGCGCTCCGGTACCGCCAACGCCTCGATCACCCCGGAAAGGTGGCCGAGTTGAGAACTGATGTCATCGCGTCGCTTGGCCAACTGCGCGACCTCGCTGCGGGCGCGCTCCATCATCGCACGCGCCTCGGCCCGGACGGCATCGGCATCCGTCCTGGCCTGGGCGAGCAGCGCGATCGCCTCCTCGCGGGTGGTGGTGGCCTTCTGCCAGGTCTCGCGCTGCAGCTGTTCGAGTTCGGACGCGGTGCGCTCCCGGATGAGCTTGGCCATGCCCTCGGCCTCGGCCAGCCGCCGTTCGGCGCGTTCGACCTGCGCCCGGGATTCCGACTCGGCGTGGGCGAGCAGCCGCGAGGCCTCGTCCGCCGCGCTCTGCCGGGTACGCGCCGCGTCCCGCTCGGCCGCCTCCAGCAGCGCGGCGGCCCGTGCCTCCCGATCGGCGGCGAGGGCCTCGGCCTGCGCGCTGCGCGACTCGACCTTGGTGGTGGTGGTGGCCAGTAGCTCGGCCGCCTGGGCGCGCACCTCGACCAGGTGCTGCTCGGCCTGCTGGTGGGCCTGCTTGACGGTCTGGGCCGCGTCGGCCTCGGCCCCGGCCCGCAGCTCGGCCATCGCCTGCTCGGTCCAGGCGGTGTGCGCGGCGGCGGCGGACAACTGTTCCTCGGCGGCGGCCTGGGCCTGCGCCGCCAGCTCCTCGCGTTCGGCCTGCGCGGCGGCGGTGGCAGCGGCGAGTTCCTCGTCCCAGGCCTGGCGTTCGGCCGCCACCTGGGCGCGGACGGCGTCCAGCTCCTCGGCCGCCGCGGCACGCTGCGCGGTGAGATCCTGATCGAGGTCGGCTCGTAGCCGTCCGATCTCGAGGTCGACCGCGGTGCGGCGGGCGGCCTGCTCGGAGTCGAGCTGCTGGTAGCGCTCGGTGACGAAGGCCTCGGCCTCGGCGGTCCGGGCATCGGCCCGCTGATGGGCGGCGGCCTCGTCCGCCTCGGCCGCCTCGCGCAGCTGCTGCGCGCGCTGTTCGGCCTCGGCGACGATCTGCTCGGCCTGCGCGCGGGCCTGCTCGACCAGCTGGTCGGAGTTGCGCTGCGCGGTGGAGGTGAGCAGCGCCGCCTGCTCGCTGGCGTCGGTGACCAGGGTGACGGCGTCCTGCCGGGCCTCGTCCAGCCGGTGGGTGGCTTCGGCCAGGGACAGCTCGATCTCCCGGCGTCGATCGATCAGATCCCGCTCCAGCTCGTCGCGCTCGGCGCGCAGCTGTTCGGCCTCGGCGCGCAACTGGCCGACCTCGGCGTTGGCTTCGGCCAGCAGCCGGTCGGCCAGGATCTGCGCCTGCGCGATCACCGCGGAGGCGTGGTGGGTCGACTCGCCGGCGGCTGTCGTCGCGGCAGGCGAGTGCTGATCCCACATGGGTGCCATCCTCCCCGGCCTGTATGAAGGGTGCAACTCACTCTGCGGAATCTCAGCAATTCCCTGAACCAACCCTCCAGATGTCCGGCCGGTCGGGCGGTACCCCCGGACCGGGCGGCCGGCGCGGGGCCGGTAGAGTTCGGCTGTGCGCTATCTCTCGACCCGCGGCCTGCCCGGCGACCCCGAGCTGGGTTTCTGGGACATCCTGCTGGAGGGGCTGGCGCCTGACGGTGGCCTCTACCTGCCGCGGGAGTATCCGCAGGTGGCCGGACGGCTGGCGGAATGGCGCGCGCTGCTGGACGACCAGGGCTACGCCGCGCTGGCGCAGGCGGTGCTCTCGCTGTTCATCGACGACATCCCCGAGGCCGACCTCCGCGGCATCTGCGAGCGGGCGTACAACGGTGGGGTCTTCGCCGACCCGGCGATCGTCCCGGTCACCGATCTCGGCGACGGGCTGCTGCTCGCCCACCTCTCGAACGGCCCCACCGCGGCGTTCAAGGACATGGCGATGCAGTTGCTCGGGCAGCTGTTCGAGTACGAGCTGGCCCGCCGCGGGGCGGAGTTGAACATTCTGGGGGCGACCTCCGGCGACACCGGATCGGCGGCCGAGTACGCGATGCGGGGACGCCACGGGGTGCGGGTCTTCATGCTCACCCCGGCCGGACGGATGACCCCCTTCCAGCAGGCCCAGATGTTCTCCATCGACGATCCGGCGATCGTCAACGTGGCCGTCGACGGTGTCTTCGACGACTGCCAGGATCTGGTCAAGGAGGTCGCCGGCGACCTGGCGTTCAAGCAGCGCTACTCGCTGGGTGCGGTGAACTCGATCAACTGGGCCCGGCTGGTCGCGCAGGTGGTCTACTACGTCGCCGCCTGGTTGCGGGCCACGTCCGCCGATGACCAGCGGGTGTCGTTCTGCGTCCCCACCGGCAACTTCGGGAACATCTGCGCGGGTCACGTGGCCCGGATGATGGGGCTGCCGATCGACCGGCTGGTGCTGGCCACCAACGAGAACAACGTGCTGGACGAGTTCTTCCGCACCGGCGTGTACCGGGTGCGGTCGGCGGCGGAGACCCACGAGACCTCCAGCCCGTCGATGGACATCTCCAAGGCCAGCAACTTCGAGCGCTTCGTCTTCGACCTGCTGGGACGCGACGGCGCCCGGGTGCGCCGGCTGTTCGCCGAGGAGCTGCCCGCGCGCGGTTTCTTCGATCTCTCCGGGACGCCGGAGTTCGTTTCGCTGCGGGAGAGCTACGGGTTCGTCTCGGCCTCCTCCACCCACGCCAACCGGGTGGCCACCATCGCCGCCACCTGGCGCCGCACCGGTGTGCTGATCGACCCCCACACCGCCGACGGAGTCGGCGTCGCCGTCCGGTTCGTCGAGCCCGGGGTGCCGATGGTCGTGCTGGAGACCGCGCTCCCGGTGAAGTTCGCCGGCACCATCGTCGAGGCGATCGGACGCGAGCCCGACCGTCCCACCGCCTTCGACGGGCTGGAGGACCTGCCCCGCCACGTGATCGACCTCCCCAGGGACGCCGACGCGTTGAAGCAGCTCATCTCGTCCGTGGTCGACGGCTGACCGGGCTGGCTCACTGACCCTGTCGGTCGGACGACAAGGCCCTCAGCCGCGACAGCGGGTGAAGCCGCCGGAATCCTGACGAGGGCGCGGCAGCGGCCCGAGGAACGGGCTGATCGAAGGGTGTCGAAGGGTGGGAACCCTCATCCGCCCGTGGCCGCGATCCTGCCGCTGACCCAGCCCGGTGCTCTCCCACCGCCCGGAGGGACGAGCTGTGTGGTGTCGGTGCCGGCGGTGTGCAGCAACCAGCAGATCAGCGAGTTGGAGTTCCACATGTCGCCGACCCCGAAGACATCGCGTCCCCAGGTCAGGCGAGGCACCGACAAGACCCTCTCCAGCAACGCGCTGATCTCCGACCGGGTCATCGGAAACCGGGTTGGCGGGTCTGGCGCCCAGGCCGCGTCCGGAATGCTGCCGTCGCGCCAGCACCGGACCTCGTAGCGGAACAGCGGGGTCACGCCCAGCCAGCGAAGACCGACCGGTCCGGTGGCGACCACGCCGCGGGACTTCCCGCGCTGCCCCCAGGCCGGCGCCATCTCGATCACGTACCGGTTCTCGCCGTCGCATGCTTGGAGCGCGGCGTGGAACAACGGGCGGGGGCGGCGATGCTCACGGCGGGCCCGGAGCAACTCCCACCATCGGCTGGTGTGAACCACCACCCGTCCGCCGGCCCCCACCGGCAACCACCACAGCTCCAGGTACGGCCCGACCTGGTCGGTGAACGCCGGCATGACGATCAGCATAGGTTCGTCCGAAGGCGGGGATCTCCGCTGGCCGACGAACACGTCGGCGAGGAGGGCCGTCCGGCAATCAGTGCCGCGGGTGGCCGGCCTTGGCGTACATCTCGTCGACCAGGGCGGCGAACCGCTTCTCCACCTCGCAGCGCTTGACCTTCAGGGTCGGGGTGAGCAGGCCGTTCTCCTGGCTGAACTCCTCGATCATCACCCGCAGGTCGCGGATCTGCTCATGAGCGGCCAGCCGCGCGGTCATCGCGTCCACCCGGCGCTTGATCTCGTCCAGGATGGCGGGGTGGTGCAGCAGTTCGTCGCGGTGCTCCCAGGTGAGCTGCAGCTGGCGTCCGATGTCCTCCAGGTGGGGCAGCGAGGGGGAGACCAACAGGGTCAGATAGGGACGGTTGTCGCCCAGCACGGCGGTGTACTCCAGCAGCGGGTCGGCCGCCAGCAGCCCCTCGATCGGGGCCGGGGCGATGTTCTTGCCGTTGCTGGTGACGATCAGATCCTTGATCCGGTCGGTGATCTTCAGGTAGCCGTCGGCGTCCACCTCGCCGATGTCGCCGGTGTGCAGCCAGCCGTCCCGCAGCACCTCGGCGGTGGCCTCGGGCTGGCCCCAGTAGCCGAGCATCACGTTGGGGCCCCGGTAGCAGATCTCGCCCTCGTCGGTGAGCTTCACCTCGGCGCCCTCGATCACCTGGCCGACGGTGCCGAACCGGTAGGCCTGCGGGGAGGGGAAGCTGACCAGCGGGGACGCCTCGGTGAGCCCGTAGCCCTGCAGCACCAGCAGGCCGCAGGCCAGGAAGAACTCCTCGATCTCCTGCCGCAGCGGGGCGCCGCCACAGGCCAGCACCGACTTCGGGCCGCCCATCGCCGTCCGGATGTTGCTCAGCACCAGCCGGTCGGCCAGCCGGTACCCGACCCCGGTGGACGGAGGGCCGCCCGCGATCACCGCGCGGTGGTGGGCGGCGCCGACCTTCAACGCCCAGGCCATGATCCGGCGCTTGAGCCCGGAGCCGGCCACCCGCTCCCTGGCGGTGGCGTACACCTTCTCGTACAGCCGCGGCACGCTGACCAGCAGCGTGGGCTGGGCCAGCACCAGCTGATCGGCCACGGTCTTCGGATCGGGCACGTAGGTGTTCAGGCAGCCGCAGGAGAGCAGGACGAAGGTCCAGGCCCGCTCCAGCGCGTGGCTGAGCGGCAGGAAGCAGAGTGAGGAATCCTCCGGGCTGATCTCCAGCGAGCGGGTGAGCACCTCGAGCTGGTGGACGAAGCCGCGATGGCTGAGCATGACGCCCTTGGGCACGCCGGTGGTGCCGGAGGTGTAGACGATGGTGGCCAGGTCGTCACCGGTGGTGGCGGCCAGTCGTTCCTCCACGCCGGTGTCGTCGGACGGGGCCGCGTCCAACTCCGCGCCCAGGGTGGTCAGGCCGTCCGTCTCGGTGAAGGCGACGACCCGCTCCAGGGCCGGCAGCGCGGCGTCGGCGATCCGCTGCCAGCGCTCGGCTCCGTCCACGAAGAGCAGTCGGCAGCCCGAGTCGGCCAGGATGTGCTCGGCCTGGTCGGGGGTGCTGGTCGGGTAGAGCGGAACCACCACCAGCCCGGCGGTAAGGCAGGCCAGGTCGACCAGCGTCCATTCGGGCAGGTTGGGTGCGAACAGCCCGACCCGGTCGCCGGGCCGGAGCCCGAGGTCGATCAACCGGGCGGCCAGCCGCCGCACCTGCGCGCTGAGTTCCTGGTAGCTCTGGACGACCCACCCATCGCCCACCCGGATTCGTGTGGCCGGACGCTGGCCATGGGTGAGCGCGGCGGCGGCGAAGCGAACGGCGATGTTGTCGGTATCCATCCACGGCTTTCTGGTCGGGTACGAACGCTAAGTTACCCCACCGTAGGTAGTGCCCTCAAACGGGCCAGGGTGGGACCACCGGGGACGGTTCCGGGTGGTCCCTCACTGGGGCCATCAGGAACCGTCCCTGGTGGCCCTTGCTTGGTTGCTGGGCCATCAACCGTCCCCGGTGGCCCCTAGGTTGGCTTGCCACGGGAGTCGCCCGGGGCACCCGGGGACGACGCGGCGGGCCCGGCGCGTGGGCGTCGGCTTCGAGGTACACCCGGGAGAGGTCCTGGCGCTGGCCGCGTTCCGCCTGCACCGCCACGAAGCCAGCCCTGCTCGGAAAGGTAGGACGGCACCCAACTGGTCGTGACCACCGGGTGTCCGTCCGCGCCCAGCGCGTCCAGGGCAGCGTCCAGGTCGGCTACCGCGATTCCTGCTCTCAGGCTTGCCGGCCCGGCTCCGGCGGACGATCTGCGCATCGGCACCGCATACGACGACGACGTGAGACCTGCCGGCCACAACGCGCGCAGCCGCGCCGGATAAGAGCCTTCGTTCCGGCGCCATAAACGGGAGCGATGCGCGGTCGGTGCTGCTGACGGCTCGACCGCCGGTCGTATGCGGCGCGGATGCGCGATCGGTCACTAGCGCAGCAGGCCGCGGCGCTCCAGCAGGTGGGTGAGGTCGGGCTCCTGGCCGCGGTAGTCGCGGTAGGCGTCCATCGCATCGATCGAGCCGCCACGGGCCAGCAGCCGGCGCCGGAACCGCTCGCCGTTCTCCCGGGTGAGGCCGCCGGTGGAACGCATCCAGGCCGCGGTGTCGGCGTCCAGCACCTCGGTCCAGATGTAGGAGTAGTAGCCGGCGTCGTAGCCGCCCTCGAAGGTGTGCCGGAAGTAGGCCGAGCGGTAGCGGGGCGGCACCAGCGGCAGGTCCAGCCCCACCTTGGCCAGGGCCGCCTGCTCGAACGCCTCGACCTGCTCGGGGTCGGTGGGCAGTTCCTCCAGCGGGGTGACGTGCCACACCTGGTCGAGCAGGGCCGCGGCGAGGTACTCGGCGGTCTTGAACCCCTGCTGGAACAGGGTCGAACCGACCAGCGTCTCCACCCAGGCGGCGGGGATCGGCTCGCCGGTCTCGACTCCGACGGCGTAGCGCGCCAGCAGGGCGGGCTCCAGCGCCCACATCTCGTTCACCTGGGAGGGGTATTCGACGAAGTCGCGCGGCGTTTCGGTGCCCGACTGGGAGCGGTAGCGGGTGTCGGAGAGCAGGCCGTGCAGGGAGTGGCCGAACTCGTGGAACAGGGTGATCACGTCGTCCCAGCTCATCAACGCCGGCTCGCCCGCCGGCGGCTTCACCAGGTTTGAGTTGTTCACCACCACCGGCAGCTGCTCCAGCAGATGGTTCTGGTCGACGATGTTGTTCATCCAGGCGCCACCCTGCTTGGACGACCGGGTGAAGAAGTCGGCCAGGAAGAGCCCGACGGTCGTCCCGTCGGCCTCGCGCACCTCGAAGACCCGCACCTCGGGGTGGTACGGCACCAGGTCGTGGCGCTCGTGGAAGGTGATCCCGAACAGCCCGGTCGCGGCGGCGAAGACGCCGTCGTGCAGCACCCGCTCGACCTCCAGGTACGGACGGAGCGCGGCGGCGTCCAGTGCGTAGCGCTCGGCCCGGACGATCTCGCTGAGGTACTGCCAGTCCCAGGGCTGCAGGGTCGCCCCCGGCTCCAGCCGCTGCAGCACCGCGTCCAGCTCGGCCGCCTCGGCGGCGACGTTCTCCGCCAGCGCGGGCACCAGCCCGGTCAGCCGGTCCCAGATCGCCTCGGCGGTCTTGGCGCAGGCGTCGGCCGCGACGTAGTCGGCGTGGTTGACGAAGCCCAGCAGGCCGGCCCGCTCCGCCCGCAACCGCACGGTCTCCAGCAGGACGGCGCGGGTGTCGTGCTCACCGCCCAGCCCCCGTCCGATCGCCGCGCGGTGGATCCGTTCCCGCAGCGCCCGGTTGGTCAGGACGTCCAGCGGACGCTGGCCGGTGGTGTTCTCGATCTCGATCAGCCAGGCATCCGGACGGCCGCGCTCGGCGGCCAGTTCGCGGGCGGCCTGGATCTCGGCCGGCGACAACCCGTCCAGCTCCGCACTGTCGGTCACCCAGACCGCGGCGGCGTTCATCCCCGCCAGCGCGAGACGTCCGAACCGCGACTGCAGCTCGGCCAGCCGGCCGTTGAGTTCGCGCAGCCGTTGCTGCTCCGCCTCGGGCAGGGCGATGCCGGAGCGCTCGAAGCGCTGCCGGGTGCGCTCCAGCCAGTAGGCACCCTGTTCGTCCAGCTCGGTCTCGCCCGCCGCCACTCGGTCGGCGAGGGCCACCACCCGGCGGTAGAGCGCCGGGTCGAGGTAGATCGCGTCGGAGTGGGCGGCCAGCCGGGGGGCCATCTCCTCGTCGATCGCGCTCAGTTCGTCGGTGGTGTCGGCCCACTTGAGGGTGAAGAAGGCCAGGGCGGCCCGGCCCAGCAGCTGGCCGGAGGCCTCCCAGGCATCGATCAGGTTCGCCTGCGTGGGCGGCTCGGGGTCGGCGGCGATCGTGGCCAGTTCGGCCAGCTGCTCGGCCATGCCCTCGGTGAAGGCCGAGCGGTAGTGCTCCGGGGCCAGGACGGCGTAATCGGGCAGCTCGAACGGCAGGGTCGAGCGGACGGCGAGCGGATTGGCGAGGGTCATGCGCCCCATCCTGTCGCCGCTCGCCGCTCCGGTCCACTCGGCAGATTTCCCCGGGGCGCGGCCCTCCCCTTCATCGGGCCCGCCATCGTCGAGAGGCTCCCCTGGGGTACAGGCCCTCGGCGACAGGGCGGGCCCTCGGTGGACGGGGGACGGCGTCGGCAGCCTGTGGGTTGGCTGTGAATTGCGGGGACGCCTTGCTCGGGGGGCCGGCCTGGTTGAACAATCAACCATGGAGATCGCGCTACCCCCCGCCCACCCGCTCGTGGTGCACGCCGCCGTGGTGCTGTTGCCCCTGGTCGCGCTCGGCGCGATCGTGATCGTCGCCTCCTCCCGCGCCCGGCAGCGCTACGGCTCACTGCTGGCGGTCGGGTCGGTGGTCGCCGCCGGCGCGACGGTCGGCGCCCGGCTCAGCGGCGAGGTGCTGGCCGGTGCCACCACCGCCACCGGGACGCTCGGGGCGCACATGTTCTGGGGGCTGATCGCCCCCTGGCCGGCCGGCGCGCTGGCCGTGGCGTTGATCGGCTTCCTCCTGGTGGGCCGGGGCCAGAACCGTACGGCGCAGTTGATCTTCGGCGGGCTCACCGTGGTCGCCGCCCTGGCGGCCCTGGCGGTGGTGGTGGTCACCGGGCACCTGGGTGCCACCGCGGTGTGGATCGGCTGAGGGCCCACGTCCGAACCCGCCGAACCCGGCAACCGCTGCCGACCGGCGGCCTGGCCGCAGCGGGTTCCGCTACTCGCAGTAGTGCAGCTCGCCGGCCATCACCATGTCCGGCACCTCGACCCCGACGAACCGGATGCCGTTGGGCAGGGTGAAGATCTCACTGCCGTCGCCCAGTCCGCTGTCGGTGAGCTTGCCCTTGGGGTACTTGGCCTTGAGCTGCTTGAAGCTCAGGTCGAGCGGGATGCCGTCCTCGAGCTGGACGTCGGGGAGCTTCCCGCCCAGCGACAGCGACCAGTTGTTCAAGGTGCGTGGCGCCGACTTCTTGGCCGAGTTCGCGGTGAACACCACCGCCAACCCCCGGTAGATCACCGAGCGCTGCCAGGGGCTGGAGGAGTCGAGTTCGCAGAGGATCCCCTGCACCGACTCGTCGGGCTCGCCCAGCGCCTTGGCCAGGGCCTTCTCGACCTTCGCCTCGGCGGTGCCGAACTTGTGCCCGCCGACTCCGTTCCCGCTCAACAGCACCCCCTTGGCCGGCTGGGTCTGGGTGGGCGAGGCGGTCGGCGTGGCCGACGGGCTCGAACTCACCGTCGGCGAGGGGTTGGTGGTCGGGGTCATCGAGATCGTCGGCGTCGGGCTGGTGGTGGCGGTCTGCGTCGGTGTGACCGTCGGGGTGCCCGATGGCGGAGCCGGCGGCGCAAGCGTGGGCGCGACCTGGCCACAGCCACTCAGCGCCAGTGCGGTCGCGGCCACCAGCACCACTCCGGTGAAGCGCGGCATCCTGGGCTCCTTCCGTCGGTGAACCCGTGCTTCGATTATGCCCGCCCGATCCCACCC
>JAEXCA010000099.1 GCA_023393755.1 Actinomycetes bacterium
CACCGTGGCCGATGGTTGCCAGTGGGACCGGCGCCTGCCACGATCGCAGGAACATCAGGGAGGCCGGATGGAAAAGAGCGACGGCGACGCGGATCTGGCCGAGGCCTTCGACCAGGCGGCCTCCCGCTATGACCTGCTGACCGGGCTGAACCCCGGCTACCACCGCCACCTCGACGCCGCGGCCCGGGAACTTCTCGGGCGCCTCGGCTCTGATCCCGGGCTGCTGCTCGACCTGGGCTGCGGCTCGGGTTCCTCCACGGCCGCGCTGCTGCGCCATGCCCCGGCGGCGAAGGTGATCGGGATCGACGCCTCGGCCGGCATGCTCGAACAGGCGCGTGGCAAGCCCTGGCCGGCGTCCGTGGAGTTCCACCAACTGCCCGCCGAGCGGCTGGCCGAACTGGAACTGCCACCGGCGGACGGTGCCCTGGCCGCCTATCTGCTGCGCAATGTCGACGTGGCCGATCGTGACGCGACGCTGGCCCTGATCCTGGATCGGTTGCGCCCGGGTGGCTGGCTGGCGATCCAGGAGTATTCCGTGGCCGGGCGACGCTGGGCACTCCTGGTGTGGACGCTGGTCTGCTGGCTGGTGGTGATCCCGCTCAGTTGGCTGGTCCGGGGCTCGCCGCGGCTCTACCGCTACCTGTGGCGCAGCGTACGTGCGTTCGACAGCACCACCGACGTAGTGGCACGGCTGGAGCGGGCGGGCTTCACCGCGATCGAACAGCTCCCCGTGACCGGCTGGCAACGCGGCATCCTGCACATCTTCCTGGCCCAGCGTCCTCACCGGCCCACCGCCAACCGGTAGCGGGTGAGCGCCTCGACGCGCTCGGCGGCGTGGTCGAGTATCCGGACCGGGTAGCCGTGGACGTGCCCGGCCGGGTGATCCCACGGCCGTAACACTGCCGTCCCCGGCAGATGGGCCAGTTCGGGGACGTGGCGGCGGACATATCTTCCGTCGCGGTCGGCTGCCGCCGCCTGGCTGACCGGGTTGAAGACCCGATGGTAGGGGGCGGCGTCCGTCCCGGTGCCGGCCACCCACTGCCAGTTGTGGGTGTTGGACGCGGCGTCGTAGTCGATCAGGTGCTCCCGGAAGTGCCGCGCACCGAGTTGCCAGGGCAGATGAAGATCCTTGAGCAGGAAGCTGGCCACCACCATCCGGACCCGGTTCGGCAGCCAGCCCTCGGCCAGCAACTGTCGCATCCCGGCATCGACCAGTGGGTAGCCGGTGCGCCCGGTCCGCCAGGCGTCGTAGCCGGAGCCCGGCTCGTCGTGTGTCATTCCGGCCAGCGTGGGGACCAGGTCGGACGACATCGAGGCCGGGTGGTGCCACAGCACGTCGGCGTAGAACTCCCGCCAGGCGAGCTCGGAGACGAACTTGGTCGCGCCGGGGTCCTGCCGGCCGGCCAGGTCGGCCAGCAGGGTGCGCGGATGCAGTACCCCCAGCGCGAGGTACGGGGAGAGCCGGGAGGTGGACGGCAGGTCGGCCCGATCGCGCTCGTCGGCGTAGCCGTCGAGCCGTTCGTCGCGGAACTCACGCCACGCCTGAAGTGCCGCTGCCTCTCCGGCCGGTGGCAACCCGACCGGGCAGTTCGCCAGCCAACTCTCCAGCACTGCCGATGCCTCCGGCTGGATCCACTGACGGAGGGTGGGGCCGCGGTTCCAGTCCGGGCTCGCTGGGGGACCGGCGGGGTCCGGCCAGCCGTGCGCTCGCCAGGCCTTCTCGAAGGGGCTGAACACGCGGTAGCCCCGACCGGCGAGGTTGCGCACCCTGCCGGGCGTGACCGCGTAGGGGGAGCCGGTGGCCAGCCAGTCGACGCCGATCTCCGCCAGGGCCCCGGCGACCCGATCATCGCGCGTCCGGCCGTCCGGTTCGGTCGCGGCGGTGACCTGGACGGCGGTAGCGCCCACCTGGCGTGCGAGCGCAGGAAGCACCTCGGCGGGATCCCCGAGCCGGACGCACAGCCGCCCGTCGAAGGACTCCGCGGTCGCGCGCAGCGTCGCGGCCAACCACCCCAGCCGGCCTCGCCCGGCGCCGTCGAGCTCGTCGGGATCGAGCACGTGGACCGGCAGCACACCGCCTGCTTCCGCGGCAGCCGTCAGGGCGGGATGGTCGTGGCGCCGCAGATCGCGGCGCAGCCACAGCAGGGTGGTCGTCATGGCGCGGCGATCGAGCGCGCGACGTCCTGCGCGGCCGCCGCGATCCGGTGCCCCAGTTGTCGAGTGCCGGGCGGAGCGAGGTGCTGGAACCGTCCGCCCACCGCCAGCGGCACCGACGGGTGCGCGGCCTCGAGCCGCTCCGCGAGCGCCGCCACCCGACGGGCGTCGCCGCGCCGCGGGATCGCGGTGATGCTGATCACGGCACTGGTCGTGGCCAGCGCGTCCGCCCACGCTGAGGCGGGCACGTCGGCGCCGAGGTAGATCGTCGCCACCCCGGCCCGGCGCAGCGCCACCGCGAACGCCATCAGCCCGAGCTCGTGGGTGACGCCGGAGGGTGCGCCGACGATCGCCGGGGCGGTGGCCGGGTTCGGGCCGACCGCGTCGAAGGCGGCGGCGAGCCGGCGCATCACGACGTTGGCGACCAGGTGCTCACCGGCCTCGGAGATGGTGCCGGACGCCCAGGCCTCACCGACTCGAACCAGGGTGGGCATCAGCCAGTCGTCGACCACCGCCTCGTAGCTGCGCAGCGCGAATTGCTCGTCGATGATGCGCTTGGCGACCGTCGCGTCCAGCCGGGTCAGCGATTCGATCAGTTCGGCGACGGCGTCCGGTACCCCCGCCGCCTCATCGTCCGCTCGGCGCCGCAGTTCCGCCGAGGCTTCGCGGGGGGACAGCCCTGAGGAGACGAGCTGCTTCATGGTCCGGATCCGGTGCAGGGCGTCGTCGCCATAGTCGCGGTAGCCGCCCCGCGTGCGAGAGGGCTGGAAGGCCCCGTAGCGGCGCTCCCAGGCCCTCAGCGTGTGCTCGGCGACGCCGGTGAGTTGCGCAGCCTGACTGATCGTGACCATCTCGCAGCGAGTCTATGGTTTGCGCCGCCGTGGGTCACGTCTATCGGCCGGTGATGTGCAATGTTGCTACTCAATCTTGTCTAAGGTTCGCTGTTAAGGCAGGCTGTCTGTCCAAGGTTAGGTGACTGAATGGGAGAAAGCTTTGACAGAACAGCGAATCTGGCGGCCGCTGGTCGTCACCGGGTCCGCCGTGGTGATGGTGATCGGGACGCTGGCGGGGTTCGGCCTGCTCGGCACCCGGGTGGAGGAGTCCTCCGGCGGCGCCTTCGCGGCGGACGCGACGCTGCTCACCCCGGCGACGCCCGCGTTCTCGCTCTGGTCGCTGATCTACCTCGGCCTGCTGGGCTATGTGATCTGGCAGTGGCGCGCTCTCGACAGCCCACGGGCGGCCCGGATCGCGTGGCCGGCGGCAGCCTCGATGCTGCTCAACGCACTCTGGCTCGGCGTCACCCAGCTCGGCTGGCTGTGGCCGAGTGTGGCGGTGATCCTCACGCTGGCACTCGTCCTGGGAGTGTTGGTGCGGCGGCTGGGAGCGCATCCGCCCACCTCCCGGCTCGAAGCGGTGGTCGTCGACGGAACGTTCGGGGTCTACCTCGGGTGGGTAAGTGTGGCAAGTGTGGCGAACATCACCGCGGTGCTGGTGGACGCCGGGATCGACCCCGGCGCCCCCTGGGCCGAGGTGCTCGCCGTCGCGGTGCTGGTGGTCGCGGCGCTGCTGGGAATCGTCTATGCGGCCCGACTGGGTGGACGCTGGGCGATCGCCGCCGCCATGGCCTGGGCGCTGGCCTGGATCGCGGTGGGACGGCTTGCCGGCCCGCTGTACTCGACCGCCACGGCGGTCGCGGCGGTCCTGGCCGGAGTGGCGGTTCTCGCTGCCACCGCTGTGCTCCGCCGGGCCGATCCCGTGCCCTTCCCCGCCCGGTCGGGGGCCGGCCATGGCTGATCAGGTGGTGCTGCTCGACGCATCCGGCCAGCCCTGCGGGACGGCGGACCGCGACAGCGTCCATCACCGTGACACCCCCTATCACCTGGCGTTCTCCAGCTACCTGTTCGACGACCACGGACGGGTTCTGCTCACCCGGCGGGCACTCGGCAAGGTGACCTGGCCGGGGGTATGGACGAACAGTTGCTGCGGCCACCCGCGCCCCGGTGAGGCGCCGCGCGACGCCGTGATCCGGCGGGTGACGCACGAACTCGGCCATCCGCCGACCGATCTCCGCCTGGTGCTGGCATCGTTCGGCTACCGCGCGGTCGACGCCGGCGGCATCGTGGAACACGAACTCTGCCCGGTGTGGGCGGGTCGGCTCGAACCGACTCGACTGGCACCCGACCCCGCCGAGGTGATGGACGCCGCCTGGGTGGAGTGGCCGACCCTGGTCCGCACCGTGGCGGAGGCTCCGCAACTGCTCAGCCCCTGGGCAGTCCTGCAGGTGCCGTTGCTGGCCTCCGCCCTGGCAGCCGAGGAGGGCGCCGCGTGACCGCGTCAACACCCCAGCACCCCCTGCCGGCGAGCCTGCTCGACCTCGCTCCCGACCACCAGGAGGTCAGCGATCGCCACACCGTGGATGCGGTGCTGGCGCTGATCGGGGACACCCTGGACGAACTCAGCCGGCAGTGGGAGGTGCTCGCCAGCGCCATCGTGCCCAGGCCCGGGGTACTGCACACCGACTCCATCCTCGAACTGGTGCGTAGCTTCGCTGGGACCACCGGCAAGCTGCTGCGCCCCCGGATGGCGCACTGGGGATGGGTCGCCGCCGGTGGCCTCGACCACGGCGACGGGCGCGACGACCTGATCCGGGTCGGGGCCGCGCTGGAACTGTTGCACTGCTTCGCGCTGGTGCACGACGACGTGATGGACGCCTCCGACACCCGCCGCGGGCATCCCTCGGTGCATGCGCTGGCGTACGCCGAGCACCGCGAACTCGGCGGGTTGGGCGACCCGCAGCGCTACGCCGAGAACATCGCGATCCTGGTCGGCGACCTGCTGCACAGTGAGGCCGACCTGCTGGTCGGCAGCCTGCCGGTCCCGCTGCGTGGGGCCTGGCGAACCATGGCGATCGAGCTGATGATGGGCCAGGGCAGGGATCTGGTCGGCGCCGCCAACGGACGCCGCGACCTGCAGCACGCCCAGGAGGTCGCCCGGGCCAAATCCGGCGCCTACACGGTGTGGCGGCCGCTGCAACTGGGCGCGCTGGCCGCCGGCGGCGGGCCCGACCTGCTCGCCGTCCTGCAGGAGTACGGCCACCACGCCGGCCAGGCGTTCGCGCTGCGCGACGACCTGCTCGGGGTGCTCGGCGACCCCGCTCGCACCGGTAAGCCGGTCGGCGACGATCTGGTGGCCGGCAAGCCAACCGTTCTGCTCGCGCTCGCCGAGCAGCGGTTCAGCCCAGCCTGGCGGCTCGAGCTGCGCCGGATCGGCAGCGGCACCGTCACGGCGGACGACATCGCCCGGCTCTGCGCGGAGCTGGAGCGTTCCGGAGTGATCCGTGAGGTCGAGCAGTTGATCGCCGCCGCCGTCCTGGCCGCCGAACGCGCGCTGGCGTCCCCGCTGGTGGATCGCCGCGCCGCGGATGGACTGCGTCGACTGGCCGGTCAGCTGGCCTGGCGGGAATCGTGAGCCGGGTCGTGGTGGTCGGCGCGGGGCTGTCGGGCCTCAGCGCCGCCTGCCACCTGCTCGCCGATGGCCACGAGGTCACCGTGGTCGAGCGGGAGGCCGGGCCTGGCGGCTGCAACGGCGTGTTGCGGGCGGACGGGTTCACCTTCGACACCGGGCCCACCGTGCTCACCATGCCGGGCCTGCTGGAGCGTCCATTGCAGCGGATCGGCGGCAGCCTGGACGCGCTGCGGCTGCGCCGGCTCGACCCCGGCTACCGCGCCTTCTTCGCCGATGGCTCCCGGATCGACGTCCGTGATTCGGTGCCGGCGATGACCCGTGAGATCGCCGAACGGGTCTCGGACGCGGACGCCGCGGCCTTCGCCGGATTCGTCGACTGGCTGCGGGATCTGTACGAGGTCGAGCTGCCGCACTTCATCGAGCGGAACTTCGACAGCCCACTCGACCTGCTGGCCCGGCCCGGCGCGGCGGCCCGGCTGATCCGGCTGGGCGGCTTCGGCCGGCTGGGCCCGGCGGTCCGGCGCCGCTTCGCCGACGATCGGCTGGTGCGGTTGTTCACCTTCCAGGCGATGTACGCCGGGCTGGCGCCGGACGACGCGCTGGCGCTGTACGCCGTGATCACCTACATGGATTCGATCAGCGGCGTGTGGTTCCCGGCGCAGGGCATGCACGCCGTCCCGGCCGCGCTGGCCGCTGCCCTGGAGGCCGCCGGTGCCCAGCTGTTCTACGGCAGCCCGGCCGAGCGCCTGCTCACCGACGGCCAGGGCCGGGTGGCCGGGGTGCAGGTGGCCGGCGAGAAGCTGGCCGCGGACGCGGTGGTACTGGCCGGTGACCTGCCGTCCGCCTACCGGGAGCTGCTGCCCGACCTCCGGCCGCCACGAGCGACGCGGACCGGCAGCTACTCGCCCTCGGCGGTGGTCTGGCACCTCGGCGTCCGCGGCCGGCCACCGCAGGAAGCGGCGCACCACAACATTCATTTCGGGCGATCCTGGCAGGAGGCGTTCGGGCAGCTGATCAAGCGCAAGGAGCTGATGGCCGATCCGTCGCGGATGGTGACGATCCCCAGCCTGGACGCTCCCGGCATGGCGCCGGACGGGCACAGCGTGCTGTACGTGCTGGAGCCGGTGCCCAACCTGGCCGCCGGCCTGGACTGGGCGGTCGAGGGTCCGGCGCTGCGGGAGCGGTTGCTGGGCTTCCTCGACGCTCGGGGCTACCCGACCCAGATCGTCACCGAGACCCTGGTGACCCCGGCCGACTGGGCCGCCCGCGGCATGACCGCCGGGACGCCGTTCAGCCTGGCGCACCGGTTCGCCCAGACCGGCCCGTTCCGTCCGCCGAACCTCGAACGGCGCCGCCCGGGGGTGTTCTTCGCCGGTGCCGGCACCACTCCCGGGGTGGGCATCCCGATGGTGCTGATCAGCGGCGAACTGGCCGCCCGCCGCGTCCACGACTACCTCGGAGGCGAATCATGACCGACTCCAGACCCGCTCTCACCCGCTCAGATACCGCTGCCGGCAGCGTCCGATGCGACGGCACCCGCGCCGGCCTGGGCCAACCGTCAACCGCCGGTCCGGGAGGCGCTCGTCCCACGGCGGATCCGGTACTGGCGCGCGGCTACGCCGAATGCGCCCGGCTCACCCGTGCCCACGGCACCACCTACTACTGGGGCGCGCTGCTGCTGCCGCGAGCGCGGCGCTGCCACGTCCATGCCGTCTACGCGCTCTGCCGGCTGGCCGACGACATCGTGGACGCTCCCGGAGCCACGATCGGTGACACCGCTGCCACCCGGCTGTCGCTCGCCGCGTTCCGGGCGCGGTTCGCGCTGGCGCTGGCCGGCGAACCGATGCCCGGCGACGACGTCCTGGCCGCGGTCGCGCACACCGTCGTCACCTGCGGCATCGACCCGGAGTGCTTCGAACGGTTCTTCGAGGCGATGGCGATGGACCTGGAGGTGACCCGCTACGAGACCTTCGACGATCTCTGCGGCTACATGGAGGGCTCGGCGGCGGTGATCGGAGAGATGATGCTGCCGGTGCTCCAACCGCTCTCGCCGGCCGCCTTCGAACCGGCGCGGACGCTCGGGCTCGCCTTCCAGCTCACCAACTTCCTGCGCGACGTCGGGGAGGATCTCGACCGCGGCCGGGTGTACCTGCCGCAGGCGGACCTGCGCGAGTTCGGCGCCGACCCCGCCCGCCGGGTGGTGGACGAACCGTGGCGGGCGGTGATGCGGTTCGAGATCGAACGCGCCCGCCGGTTGTACCTGCAGGCCGAGTCGGGGATAGCGGAGCTCCCGCCGGCCTCGGCGCGCTGCGTGGCGACCGCCCACCGGCTCTACTCGGCCATCCTGGCTCGGATCGAAGCCCGCGACTACGACGTGTTCACCGGACGGGCCCGCGTCCCCACCCCCGCGAAGGCCGCGACCGCCGTTGCCGCGCTGCTGCGGGATCCCCGGCGTCCGGCGGCCACGGCGATGGCGGGAGGCTGAGGTGGACCGGTTCCAGTACCTCGCCCTGATGGCGGGCTGCCTGCTGCTCACACTGCCACTGGAGTTCTGGCTGGCCGCCCGGGTCTACCGCCGGCCGCGTCGGCTGCTGCTGGCGGTGGTGCCGGTCGCCGGTGCGTTCATCGCCTGGGATCTGTTCGCGATCCGGCGCGACCACTGGACGTTCTCCCCGGAGTACACCACCGGCGTCCTGCTGCCCGGTGGCATCCCGCTGGAGGAGGTCGTCTTCTTCCTCGTCATCCCGATCTGCGGGTTGCTCACCTATGAGGCGGTCGGCACGATGCTGCGAGGGTCCGGCCGCGACCCTTCGTCAAGCTCGGGACGGGCCGGGCCCGGCCGTGGGGATCGCCCGCATCCGGGAATCGAGCCGGTCGGGATCGAGGAACCCCCTCAGCCGCAGGGGGCACCGGATGCCTGAGTACACCGTGGGGACCCTGCTGGCGATCGTGGTGGTCGTGCTGGTCGAGCTCTTGTGGGCGCGCACGGGGATCTTCGGGAAGGCGCAGTACTGGATCGCGCTCGGGATCATGTTCGCCTTCCAGGTACTGGTGGACGGTTGGCTGACGAAGCTCTCCGACCCGATCGTCAGCTACCACCCCGAGCAGTTCTCGCAGGTCAGGTTCCCCTGGGACATCCCGATCGAGGACTTCGGGTTCGGATTCGCCCTGATCACCGCGAGCCTGATCCTCTGGGAGGTCACCGGGCGACGCGAGGCCCGGAGCGGGTCGTGAAGCCCTGGCGTCCCGGACGCGACTCGCGCGCGGTACGGATCGATCCACCTCCCCCCGACGGACGTCTCCTTGGATCGCTTCGTCAGGGTGGGAATCGCCGGGTTGAGGACGCAACGCCGCGGGTGGTGGTGGTCGGCGGCGGCATCGCCGGGCTGGCAGCAGCCACCGGACTGGCCGAACGCGGTATCGCGGTCACCCTGCTGGAGGCCCGGCCCCAACTCGGCGGCCGGGTGAGGGCATGGCCGGTGGGAGACGGCGAGCGCACCATGAGCCGCGGCTTCCACGCGTTCTTCCGGCAGTACTACAACCTGCGCTCGTTGCTGCGCCGCACCGACCCGGGACTGGAGCGGCTGGTTCCCGTCCCCGACTACCCGCTGCGGCTGGCCGGCGGCCCGACCGATTCCTTCGCGCGGATCCCCCGCACGCCGCCGTGGAGCATCCTCGGCTTCGTCGCCACCAGCCCGACCTTCCGGCTCCGCGATCTGGCCCGGGTGGACGCACGTGCGGCCCTTGACCTGCTGCGGGTCGACTTCCCGCGCACCTACCGCGACGTGGACCAGGTGAGCGCAGCGGAGGTGCTCGACCGGCTCCGCTTCCCGGCTCAGGCCCGTCACCTTGCGCTGGAGGTGTTCGCCCGCAGCTTCTTCGCCGATCCGCGGGAGTTCTCCGGTGGCGAGTTGTTGGCGATGTTCCACACCTACTTCCTCGGCAGTGCCGAAGGGCTGCTGTTCGACGTGCCCGACGACGACTACGACACCGCGCTGTGGGCACCGCTGGGGGCCTACCTGACCGGCCTGGGCGTGGGCGTCCACATGGGTGTGCGGGCGGAGTCCGTCCTGCCCGACGGCGACGGCGTCCGGGTCGTCCACCGGGCCGGGGAAGAGCGGGCCGACGCCGTCGTCCTCGCGCTCGATACTGCCGCCCTGCAGCAAGTGGTGGCGGATTCGGCGTGGTTGGGGGACTCCGGCTGGCGTGACCGGATCGCCCGGCTGCGAGTGGCGCCGGCGTTCGCGGTCGGCCGCCGCTGGCTGGGCCGGCGGCAGCCGGCGCTGCCCGCCTTCCTCGGCACCAGCGGGTACGGGCCGCTGGACAACCTCTCCCGGCTCGACGCCTTCGAGGCCGGCGCCGCAAGCTGGGCGACCCGGCACGACGGCGCGGTGGTCGAGGTGCACGGCTATGCGCTGACCGATCCCAACCCCGGTACCCGCACCCGGCTCTGGATCGAGGCCGAGCGGGTCGCCCCCTCCCTGGCGGGCGCTCCCGTGCTGGGTGAGGAATGGCTGATCGAGCAGGACTGCCCACTGGTCGACACCAGTCCCTGGGCGGATCGACCCACGGTTTCCACTCCCGATCCCCGAGTGGTGCTGGCCGGTGATCTGATTCGCTGCGATCTCCCGATCGCGCTGATGGAGCGCGCGGCCACCACCGGCTGGCAGGCCGCCAATCTGCTGCTCACCGCGTGGGGACGTCGCGGCCACCCGCTGTGGTCGCCGCCCACGAAGGGCCTGCTGGCCAGGTGAAGGGGATCCCGTCGCGGACGGTGGCGGCTCCCGGCCAGGTACCGACAGATCAGCCGTGGTCGGCAATCGTCGATCCAGACGTCGGCGCGGGCGGTTCGCTGCTAACGTTTCGGGTGTCGATTTCGCGCGATTTCGACATGATCCGGTGCACATCCGAACGCAGGACCCCAGGGCACCACCGAGAGGGGTTCCCATGTCTTTGGATCCAGGCGCCGGTCCGGCGTCAGGTTCTCGCGACGGACCAGGGGGTTTCCCGATGAACCCGATAGCCGAGGGAACAGGTGTGGCCGACGTTGTCGCACCCTCGATCGTCGCCCAGGAGCACGCCGACTCGGTCGACGCCGCTTGGCGGCAGGCGGTCATCCGCTCCATCCGGGACGGCCTGATCATCTTCGATTCGGCGGGTCTGGTGCTGGAGATGAACCAGGCGTTCAGCGATCTGCTGGGCTACCGGCTGGAGGACGGCCCGTTCCGTCCGCCGTATCCGTGGTGGCCCACCGAAGCCGAGGACCCCGCCGCGCTGGCCGAGATCCGGTCCGCCTACCAGAGCATCCTCGGCGGCGACCCGGTGGAGCGGGAACTGCGTCTCTACCGGCGTGACCGTCGGCCGATCTGGGTACTGTCGGGTGGCGTCACCGTCCATCATCAAGCGATCGGTACCACCCACCTACGGACGATGCGGGACATCACTCGCGCTCGCGAAGCCCGTGGACGCCGGGCCGCGGCTGCCGCGGTGAGCCAGGGCCTGGCCACCGCCGAGGATCTCGCCGATCTGATCGCCATCGCCGAGCATGGCTTCGGGCTGCTGTTCGACGGGGACTGCACGATCCGACTGGACGACTGCGACGGCGGCCGCCGGTGGTTCAGCGTGGCCGGCACCGGGACGCTCGACCAGTTGCCGGCGGCGGTCCTGGCCGGGCTGGACGGCGAACCGAGCCCCGATACCACCAGCCTGCGGCCGGGCATCCTGCTGGTGCCGCCCACCTCGGACGTCGACTCCCGGGCATGGCCTCAGCGGGTGCTGGTGGCCGCCGGCGCGGCTTCGAAGTCAACCGAGTCCGAAGCCGCGAGTGCGTGCCCACCATCGGCTGTGGCTGCTGGACGAGGGATGAGTGCCAGCAACACGAGGGCGAGCAGGCAGGCGAACAGGTTGAAGAGATAGACGCCGCGGTAGCCGTCGCCGACAGCGGTGCCGAAGGCCGCCTCCAGTCGCGGGCCGCGCGCGTCGATCTCCGCGAGGTAGTCCTGCAGTGCTCGATCGAAGGATCCGGGAACGGCGTCGCGCAGTTCGGACAGCTTGGTGACCGTATCCTCCAGTTCCGCGCGAACCGCATCGAGTTCTTCCATGGCAGCGGCAAGTTCCTCGCGTGCCTTCGTGACTTCGGACCGCCCCTTGGCGAGCTTGTCCCGCTGGACGCGAAGGGCATCGCGGCCGTCGGCCAGCTTCGCGCGCTGTTCGGTCAACTCGCTCCGGGCGGTGGCAAGACGTGACCGCTGCGTGGTCAACTCCTTGCGGGCGGCGGCGAGCTTGTCGCGTTCCTTGGCGAGCTTGGCGCGCTGACCGGTCAGCGAGTCCAACTCGGTGCGCAGATCGGTGCGCTGTCGCGCGGCGGCGTCCCGTTCGCCCTCAGCCTGCGCGATGGACGCCTGCAGGGCCTCGATCTGGTCAAGGGGAGGCGACGGCAGGGCCTGCAACTCCGCGAGCGCAGTTCGCTGCTGCTCCAGGCCGGCGTCCATGCCCGCGATGGCGTCGTCGAGAGCGGCCAGTGGTTTCTTCACGCCGTCGATACCGGCGTCGAGTCCGTCCAGCCCCTTGCCCATCTTCTTGATTCCGGTGGTCATCTGGGCGATGGAGCCGTCCATCTTCTTCAGGCCGGTCGTCATCTCGGTAATGGCCTCGTCCATCTTCTTGATTCCGGTGGCCATCTCGGCAAGGGAGCCGTCCATCTTCTTCAGGCCGGTGGTCATCTCGGCGAGTTCGCCGTCGAGTTTGTCCAGGCCGTCGCTCATCTCCCGACGGGATTCGGCGGTCGCCTTCACGGCCGTGCGCACTCCGTCGCGTCCGGCATCGACGCCGGACTGGATGCTCTGGATCGTCCCGGGGATGTTCGCCTCGAACATCCGCTTCGCCACGATCGTGGCGCGCTCGGTGATGTTGGTCACGTCGGCGGTCTTCAGCAGTTCGACCAGGTCGTCGGGCAACCCCTCCCCGCCGGAGAAGTCCACGGTCACTTCGCTGCGTTCGAGGTCGGGCAGTTCGACGCCGTCCAGGCTCTCGGCGAAACGCTCGTCCGCCTTCCACTCGGCGAAACGCCGCTCCAACTCCCGCGCGTGAGGAAGCGCCGGCACCTGCACGGTTGTGGGGAGTTCGGCGATCAGCGCATCCTGGAGTCCGGCGGTTCCCTGAACCACGAAGCCGACCATGATCGCCGGTGCCAGGGTGGTGCCGATCGAACGGACCAGCGACAGGGTGCCCAGCGCCGAGGACGCCTCCGCGGGCCGGGTGCGCTGCAGCATCATGTAGTTGAGCGGTGATCCGACGACGAATCCCAGGCCGAGCCCGATCAGCGCCAGGCAGCTGACCACCGAGATCGTGGAGGGGTGCGGGATCATCCACCACACCACTGCCACCGATGCCACGGCGGATACCGCGAACCCGAAACCCAGCACCAGCTTGGGCCCGTACTGGTCGGTCAGGCGACCGGACAGCGGTGCCCCGATGCCGGAGGCGAGGCCCAGCACGATCACGAAGTAGCCGCCCGTGCCTGCCGGCATCCGCAACGCGTTCTCTGCCAACTGCGGGACGAAGACCACCGCCATCAGCACGGCTCCGGACAGCACCGACAGCAGCAGGGTGAGCCGGAGGCCGCGGTCGGTGAAGTAGCGGAGATTCAGCACCGGATCCTGGGCTCGTCGTTCAGCCAGCACCAGCAGCGGCAGGGCGGCCAGGCAGCCGGCGAGGAAGGGCCAGACCGTGGGTGACCGCAGTGACGTCGCGAGATCGAAGAAGTCCAGATTCTTGATGCCGTAGAGCAGCGAAAGGATGATCCCGACCAGCAGCAGCGTGCCGATGAGATCCATCGGCTTGCTCTCGCCCGGGGTCTCGTTGGGCAGCAGGAACCAGCCGGCGGTGACGATCCCGACCGCGATCGGCAGATTGACGTAGAAGATCCACTGCCAGTTCTCCGCGCCGGCGACGTCGAGGATCAGGGAACCGACCGAGGCCCCGAAGATGTTGGCGACGCCGAAGACCGCGCCGACCAGGCCCAGGGCCATCCCGCGCTTCTCCAGCGGCGCCTCGGAACTGATCTGAGCTGTGGCGATGGGCAGAATGCCGCCTCCGCCGATCGCCTGGATCGCTCGGGCGACGATCAGCAGTGGGAAGCTGGCGAAGTCCTGCGCCAGCCCGCACAGCAGCGAGCCGATGCCGAAGACCGCGATCGACACCAGGAACACCGGCTTGCGCCCGCGTCGATCGGCCAGTTTGCCGACCACCGGAATCGCGGCTGCATAGGCCAGCGTGTAGATCGTGATCATCCAGATCCCGGCTGAGTCGTCGACGCCGAGATCCTTGGCGATCAGGGGGCGGGCCGGGGTGATGATGCCCGTGTCGAGCGCACCCATCAGGATGCCCAGCAGATACAGGACCACAGGCGCTATCCAGGATGTTCGCCGCACCCGTGAAGCGTACCCACTTTTTCAGCGAATGAAATACCTAGGGATTGTCGGAACTGCCCGCCTCCGGGTGGAAGTCCGCAAGAGTGCGCACAAGATCGCCGAGGAATCGCTCGCAGGTTCGGAGTTCGTCCTCGCTGTAGGACGCCAGGGCGGACGTGTGGGCGCGCCCGAGCGGCCCGAAGAAGTCCGTGGCCACCTCGTATCCGTGGGAGGCGATCCGCAGGATGACCCGCCGTCCGTCGCGTTCGTCGCGCTCGCGCCGGACGTGCCCGGACGCGGCCAGCCGATCGATGGAGTACGTCACGGCACCAGGGCTCAGTCCGAGGTCACGTGCGAGCGCAAGTGGGGTCAGCGGAAGGTCGGATCGATCGGCCTCGTAGATGAGCGAGAGCGCCCGGAAGTCCGTGGTGTGCAGTCCCTGGTCGGCGGCGAATGTCTGGCCGATGTGCTCGCTCACCAGCGCCAGCGCCCTCACATGCTGGATGATCGCCGCGACGAGCTCCTCGTGCTCGGACTCCTCGGTCATGAGTGGATACTAGCCAGGTCGACCGGCGGCCGAGCGCAGGACGATCAGCCGCCTGCCGTTCCGAGCCGGCGGGCTGTCTGCCCCGCCGAGACGAGCGATCCGGGCTTCGGACGCGGAGCGTCGTTGGGAAGCGGCCCCGAGGTCGAGGGTTGAACCTGGCCCTTTGGGGTGAGTAACGGGACTCGAACCAGATACCACACGAAATGGCGGGTAACGGAATGGCTCCTAGCTAACAGCGCATTGGCTAGGCATTACGCCTCAACATACCTGCCCCGTTACATGGGCAGAAGTGGGCAGAAGGCGACTTGGATGGGCTGCTATATTGCACGTATGTTGCACGACCAGCGAGAGCGGCGGGGCTTCGGACGCCTGCGCCAGCTGCCTTCGAAGCGCTGGCAGGCCGCCTATACCGGGCCGGATCTCCAACTGCACCGCCCACCCTCCACCTTCATGACCAAGGATGACGCTGTGGCCTGGCTAGCCGCCGAGCGGAAGTTGATCGACCTCGACTCGTGGACGCCGCCGGTCGAGCGGCGAGCCGTCCGCCGGACGATGGGGCAGACACTCGAGGAGTTCGCCAACGACTGGCTGGCCGGCCGCAGGACCGCCAAGGGCGAGCCGTTGAAGGCGAGAACGGCGGCCGACTACCGCCGCTACCTCGACCGGCACATCCTGCCGACCCTGGGCAGCCTGCCGCTGCGACAGCTCAGCCCGGCGCGGGTTCAGGCGTGGTACGACGCCCTCGACTCCGAGACGCCCACCCAGCGCGCACACGTCTACCAACTGCTGCGGGCGATCGCCACCACCGCCGCCGACAAGAAGTTGATCCCGGCCAACCCGTGCAAGATCCCGGGCGCCGGACGCGCCCAGCGGGCCAAGAAGATCACGCCGGCGACTCCCGCCGAGCTGGCGGCGATCGCCGAGAATATGCCCAAGCGGCTGCAGCTGGCCGTCCTGCTCGGCGGCTGGTGCGCGCTGCGTTACGGCGAGATCGCCGAACTCCGCCGCCGGGACATCGACCTGAAGCGGGGGACCATCACCGTGGCCCGCGGCGTGACCTGGCCGAGCGTCCGCGATCCCGAGACTGGCAAGCTGACCTCCAAGGCCGTCGTGGGCACGCCCAAGACCGCGGCCGGCCTCCGCGAGGTCCACATTCCACCGCACATCCTCCCGGACGTGGAGGCCCACCTCGCCGAGCACACCGAGCGCGGCCGGGACGCGATGCTGTTCTCGTCGTCCACCGGGCACCACATCCACCCGCGCGCGTTCGGTTGGCAGTACCACCAGGCGAGGGTGAAGACCGGCCGGCCCGACCTGCGATTCCACGACCTGCGCCACACGGGAGCCGTCCTGGCTGCCCAGACCGGCGCCACCCTCGCCGAACTTATGGGCAGGCTCGGCCACTCGACACCGGGTGCCGCAATGCGTTACCAGCACGCAGCAGCCGACCGCGACAAGGCCATTGCCGAGGCGCTGTCAAGACTCGTGGAGGAGTGAGCGGTTACGTACGCTGAACGTGATTCGTGCCGAGGGTCGCCGCGCGCAGTTCGGCAAGTCAGCGCGGGGGGCCGTCGTCATAGGCCGAGCGAACCGATCAGGGTGCGCACGCGGCGTTCGAGGTCGTCACGGATGCGACGGACGGTGTCGAGGTCCTGGCCTGCCGGGTCGTCGAGTTCCCAGCTCTCGTAGCGTTTGCCGGGGAAGATCGGGCAGGCGTCACCGCAGCCCATGGTGATCAAGACGTCGGCGGCGCGAACGGTTTCGTCGGTCCAAGGCTTGGGGAACTCGTGGGCGATGTCGATGCCGCGTTCGGCCATGGCCTGGATGGCAACTGGGTTGACCTGGGTGCCGGGTTCGGACCCTCCTGACCAGACGACCGCGTTGTCGCCGGTGAGTGCCTGGAAGAAGCCGAGGGCCATCTGTGAGCGGCCGGCGTTGTGGGTGCACAGGAACAGCACGACGGGTTTGCCGTCATGGTGAAGGCCCTCGATCCGGGCCAAGGCCTGGAGTCGTTGGTGAGCGAACCGTTCAGCGAGGAGCGGCAGGAACTTCCTTACTTTTGCCCGGTCGGCGAACTGATCGAATGAGCTGGCCAGGAATCGCTCGATGGTCTCCTTGCCGTACAGGCCGGAGAAGTCCTTGGCTAGCTGGGCGGATGCCTGGTTGAGGGCGAGCTTCTCGTCGGTGCGCAGGCTTTCCCAGCTGCGCTCGGATACGGGGTGAGGCGCGGTGGTCATGAGGGGGCTCCTTGGAAGCTGGCTGCGAGCCGGGCGATCCGGTCGGTGATGTCGGCGTAGACGGTGTCGAACGCTCGCGGCTCGTCGGTCCGGCTGGGGTCGGGGATGGACCAGTGCAGGGGTTCGTCGGCGAGTTCTTCGTAGGCACGGTCACAGACGGCGATGAGGAGTTCGTCGCCGGAGAGCACATCTGCGGCGAGCTGGGGACGGGCGGTGGTGAGGTCGAGGCCGTGCCGTCTTCCGACTGCGACGGCTCCCGGGTGGACCCGGGCTGCCGGGTGCGTGCCACCGGAGACGACGGGGATGTCGACCACGGTCCTCCAGTACGCCTCGGCGAGTTGGGACCTCGCAGAGTTCTGGGAGCAGACGAATGCCACCTTGTTTGGCCGGGACGTCCGGCCAGCGCCGATCAGCTGATTGCAGGCGCGGGTGCGCGTGACGTAGGTGCGGCGGCCATCTCCTTCGGAACGACGGCGGGCGATCAGCCCTGCCTGCTCAAGGACGTGCAGATGATGGGCGGTGAGGTTGGTGGGCAGGTCGAGTCGCGCACTCAGTTCGCCTGAGGCGAGGTCGCCGTGGGCGAGCAGCTCAATGATCGCCAGGCGGGAGGGGTCCCCAAGGGCGGCGTAGGCGGCGGCCCTGTCCTTGAGGCCTGGTCGCTGCATTTGGCTACCTCCATGCTTGTTGACTCAATAATAGCTGAGCTATTGTGGTCGTCAAGCCGCGACTGAGAACTCCGGACCATGCCAAGGGAAGTACCAACTCATGAGTAGACCGACCGTCCTGTTCGTCTGCATCCACAATGCTGGCCGTTCCCAGATGGCCGCGGGGTACCTTCGCCACCTCGGCGGTGACGGGGTGGAGGTGCTGTCGGCCGGTTCCGCGCCCGCGGACTCGATCAACCCGGTCGCTGTGGCCGCGATGGCGGAGGAGGGCATCGACATCAGCGGCGAGCAGCCGAAGATCCTCACCACTGACGCCGTGAAGACCTCCGATGTCGTGGTCACGATGGGCTGCGGGGACACCTGCCCGTTCTATCCGGGCAAGCGTTACGAGGACTGGGTCCTGGATGACCCGGCCGGCCAGGGCATCGATGCCGTGCGTCCGATCCGCGACGAGATCCGCCGGCGGATCGAAGCACTTCTGGAGGAGTTGCTCCCGGTCGCGTGAGAAGGTCTATGCTTCAACCGTGGTTGAATCAAATGCGGTTGAAGTATCGACGGCGCTGCTGGCTGCTGTAGCGGATCCGATCCGCTGGCAGCTGATCTCCCAGCTGTCGGAGGAGAAGCGGTGCGTCTGCCAGCTGCGGACCGAGCCGGAGATCCCGGCGAACCTGCTCAGCTACCACCTGAAGGTGCTGCGGGAGGCCGGGCTGATCGTCGGCACCCGGCGTGGCCGGTGGATCGACTACCAGCTCACCGACGACGCGATGGGCCGGCTCCACGCCGCGCTGCCCGTGCCCGGCACGGTCACGTGTGGCTGCGCGGTCGACCCCGAGCCGGCCTTGGCCGGCGCCCGGCGGTGACCACCCAGATCAGCCCCGTCCGGGCCGCCACCCGGCGGTGGGTCCTGTTCGGTGCCGCAGCCCTCGGCTGGGTCGCGGCCTACGCGCTCAACGAGGTCGCCTGGACGTGGCTGTACCAGACAGTCCTCGGGCTCGACATCACCACAGGCCGGGAGTCGATGCTGCACTTCTTCAGCTACGACACCATCAAGATCGCCCTGCTCCTGACCGGGATCATCTTCCTGGTCACCGTGCTGCGCAGCTTCATGAGCATCGAACGCACCCGCGCCCTGCTCGGCGGAAGGCGTGAAGGCATCGGCAACGTCCTGGCCGCCTCCCTGGGCGTGGTCACCCCGTTCTGCTCCTGCAGCGCGGTCCCGGCCTTCATCGGGTTCGTCTCCTCCGGCATCCCGCTCGGAGTGACGATGAGCTTTCTCATCGCCAGCCCCCTGGTTAACGAGGTCGCGATCGCGCTGCTGCTCGGCCTGTTCGGGATCGGACCCACCCTGCTCTACGTGGGCGCCGGGCTGGTCGTCGCCATCGTCGCGGGCATGGTGATCGGCCGGCTTCGCCTCGAAGGCCAGGTCGAAGGGTTCGTGTACGAGACCCGGCTGCGCGGTCAGGTGGTCGACTCCACCGCCGGGCTGAGCTGGGACGACCGGCTCGCCATGGGACGCGAGGAGGTGGCATCGATCCTGCGCAAGATCTGGCCCTACCTGCTGGTGGGGATCGGGCTCGGAGCGGTCATCCACGGGTGGGCGCCCGAGGACTTCTTCGCTCGGTATGCGGGGCCGGACAATCCGTTCGCCGTGCTCGTCGCGGTCGCGATCGGGGTGCCGCTGTACTCCAACGCCGCCGGGATCCTGCCGCTGGTCGACGCCCTGTATGCGAAGGGCATGCCGATGGGCACCCTCCTGGCGTTCATGATGGCTACCGTCGCGCTCAGCCTGCCGGAGATGATCCTGCTGCGCCGCGTCCTGAAGCCGCGCCTGATCACCACCTTCGCCGCTGTCACCGCCCTCGGCATCGTCGCCGTTGGCTACCTCTTCAACGCCATCCTCTGAAAGGGAACACCATGCACGTCAAGATCCTCGGCTCCGGCTGCGCCAACTGCGTCAACCTCGAGAAGGCCACCCGCCAGGCGGTCGGCGAACTCGGCCTCGACGCCACCTTCGAGAAGGTGACCGACTACGCCGACATCGCCGCCTACGGGATCATGCGCACCCCTGGCCTGGTCGTCGACGAGCAGGTCCTGCTGGCCGGACGGGTCCCCACGGCGGGCCAGGTCAGGGA
>JAEXCA010000152.1 GCA_023393755.1 Actinomycetes bacterium
CAGAGGAACCGTCCCCAGTGGGTCTTCGGGGCCATCAGGAACCGTCCCCGGTGGCCCCGGAACCGTCCCCGGTGGGCCCGAGATCGGTGTAGGCAGGGCAGGATGGTGGCCATGGCGAACCAAGCACTGGCCGGACGGCGCATTCTGCTGCCGGCACGCTGGTCGTCGGAACTGGGGGCTGCCATCGTCGCTGCGGGTGGTGAGGTCGATGAGATCCAGCTGCTGGATCGTCGTCCCACCCCGAGTGCAGCCCTCGATGCGCTGCCTGGCCGTTGCAGCGCCGGCGAGGTCGACTGGCTGGTGATCACCTCCGTCTTTACCGTGGTGGCGCTGGAGAAGCTCGGTCACCCGCTGGGGGAGTGGTGTCCGTCCCGGGTGGCGTTGGCGGCGGTCGGGCCTGCCTCGGCGCGCGCGGCGGAGGAGGCGGTGGGACGCGTTCCGCTGCAGCCGGCCGTGGGGACGGGTGGTGCCGCGCTGGCCCAGGTCTTCCCGCCGGGACGGGGACGGGTCGCGATCCCCGGTGCCGCCCGGCAGTCGCCGATGCTTCGTGCCGAACTGGCCGCCAAGGGCTGGCAGGTCGAGGAGATCCCCGTCTACCAGACGCTCCCGGTGGAGCAGGTCACCGACGAACTGCGGCAGCGGTGGCTCAGCGGTGGTTACGACGCGCTGGTGGTGACCTCCGCCTCCGTGGCCACAGCGGCCGCGGGCCTGCTCGGGCCGGGTCCGGTGGTGGTGGTCGGCCCGGCCAGTGCGGCGGCGGCCGTCCAGGCCGGGTTGGGGCCGGTCCATACCGCTGAGTCGGCGACCGCATCCGACCTGGTGGCAGCGCTGGCCGGGCTGCTGAACTAACATCGATCAGTGTCGGACCAGGGCCGCTTGCCGGCCGGGCCACCTATCGAAAGCTGCCGATGTCCCTCACCGCTCGCCCGCGCCGACTGCGCCGCACTCCCGCGCTGCGCCGGCTGGTCCGCCAAACCAGGCTGAGCCCCGCCCAGCTGGTCTGGCCGCTGTTCGTAGGCGAGGGACTCACCGAACCCCGACCATTGGAATCGCTACCCGGCCAGTACCGGCACAGCCTCGACAGCCTCGCGGCTGCGGCGGAGACCGCGGCCAGCCTCGGTCTGGGCGGGGTGATGCTGTTCGGCGTCCCCGCACCGGAGCGCAAGGACGCCACCGGCAGCCAGGCGATCGACCCCGACGGCATTCTCAACCGGGGGATCGCCTGGGTGCGGCAGGCGGTGGGCGACGACCTGGTGGTGATGGCCGACACCTGCCTGGACGAGTTCACCGACCACGGCCACTGCGGGGTGCTGCGCGACGGGGTGGTCGACAATGACGCGACGGTCGAGCTGTACGTCGCGGAGGCGATCGCCCAGGCCGCCGCTGGCGCCGACTTCGTCAGCCCGTCCGGGATGATGGACGGCCAGGTCGCCGCCATCCGGCAGGGGTTGGACGACGCCGGGCTCACCGACACCGGCATCCTCGCCTACGGCGCCAAGTACGCCTCGGCCTTCTACGGGCCGTTCCGCGAGGCGGTGGCGTCCTCGTTGGTGGGGGATCGACGCAGTTACCAGCAGGATCCGGCCAACCGCCGGGAGGGTCTGCGCGAGGCACTGCTCGATGTCGAGCAAGGAGCCGACATCGTCATGGTCAAGCCGGCCGGCTACTACCTGGACGTGCTCGCCGATGTCGCCGCCGCCTCGCCGGTGCCGGTGGCGGCCTACCAGGTCTCCGGGGAGTACGCGATGATCCAGGCCGCCGGTCAGCGCGGCTGGATCGATGCCGGCGCGGCGCTGACCGAGTCGGTGACCGGCATTGTGCGCGCCGGAGCCGACCTCGTCCTGACCTACGCGGCCCCCGACCTGGCCGACTGGCTGGAACGATGAGCAACCAGCCGCCGGTGCCGGACGTGGCCGACCTCGCTCCCGGCAGCGTCACCCTGGTCGGCGGCGGACCCGGTGACCCGGGGCTGATGACCCTCGCCGGCCTGGCCGCCCTACGGGCAGCCGAAGTGGTGCTCTACGACCACCTGGCCCCGCTGGAACTACTGAGCCAGACGAAGCCGGACGCCGAACTGGTGGACGTCGGCAAGCTGCCCCGCGGCGCCTTCACCCCGCAGCAGGAGATCAACCGGCTGCTGGTCGAGTACGCCCGGGCCGGCCGGAAGGTGGTGCGGTTCAAGGGCGGCGACTCCTTCGTCTTCGGACGCGGCGGTGAGGAGCTCCAGGCCTGCGCGGCCGCAGGCATCCCCGTCCGGGTCATCCCGGGGGTGAGCTCGGCGATCGCCGCTCCCGAACTGGTGGGAATCCCGGTGACCCACCGCGGTCTCAGCCAGGGCTTCACCGTGGTCTCCGCGCACGTCGGTCCGGAGTCGCCGGAATCCACCGTGAACTGGCAGGCGCTCGCCAGCAGCGGCACCACCCTGGTGGTGCTGATGGGGGTGCGCACCCTGCCCGAGGTCTGCGCCACCCTGCTCGGCCACGGCCTGGCACCGACCACCCCGGCCGCGGTGATCGAGAACGCCGGCCATCCGGACGCCCGGCTGATCCGCAGCACCCTCGCCGACCTACCCGGGGTCGCCGCGGAGGCGGCGGTGGTCAGCCCCGCGGTCACCGTGATCGGAGCGGTGGCCGGCCTCGATCTGCCGCTGGGCTGACTGGTCTCGCTGCTGATCGCGGTCGAAGCCGAGGCTGCCGCCCGGGCGGCCGAGCGTCGTGACGCGGATGACCTCGCCCAGCTGGTCGCCAGCCAGCCGGTCGCCCTGGACGCCGACTCGCTGGCGAGGCTGGACAGCCGGTTCCGCGCCGCCCTGATCGAAGCGTCCGGCGATGATGGCATCGCCTTCTTCCACCACACCCTCAGCATCGCCCTCGACCGGACGCCCGGCGAGCAGGAGCGACGCGGACGGCGACTGGCCGGCGACCCGGAATGGGCCCGCGCCGAGTACCGCATGCTCACCACCGCGATCGCCGCCGGCGACGCCGGGACGGCCGCCACCGTGGCCCGCCGCCACGCCCAGTGGCTGTTCGCCGAGGACGCCGGACGCGACCTGCCCGCCAACGTGGCGCAACCCGCCTGAACCGGACCACCGGGGACGGTTCCTGACCCACCGGGGACGGTTCCTGGACCACCCGGGACGGTTCCGGGGCCACAGGGGACGGTTCCTGGTGGCCCCGTTAGGACGTGTCGAAGCGGATCCACCGAAGAACATGGGGCCAGAAGGAACCGTCCCCTGTGGTCCCGTCAGCCCAGGATCACCAGGATCTGCGCCAGCAGGATCTTGCCGATCATGGCGGCCGGGTAGACCAGGGCGTAGCCCAGCGAAACCCGGGTGTCGAAGCCGGTGCGGGTGTTGGCGAAGGCCAGCACGGCGGGCTGGGTCTGGGCACCGCCCAACTGACCGGCGAGCTGCACCCAGTTCGTCCGGTGGATCAGCCGTCCGATCACCAGCAGCACCACCGCGGCGACCACCGTGATGACGAAGCCGAGGACGACGACCCGCCACCCCATGGTGGAGGTGACGGCATCGGTGAACAGGACGCCGGCCCGGGTGCCCGCGTACGCCAGGAAGACCAGCATGCCCAGGGACGACAGCGAGTGCGCCGCCGCGGTGGGCATCGAGATCGGCAGCCGGCCGATCCGGCCGAGCCGGCCGAAGACCAGCCCGGCGATCAGGGTGCCCGCGGCGCTGCCCAGGGTGAAGCTGCCGGTCGGTAGCGGGATCTGGATCATGCCCAGCCCGATGCCGATCAGCAGGCCGATCGCCAGACCGGGCGGGTTGATGTCGGAGAAGCCCCGCTCGGAATCGCCCAGATAGCTGCGGACGGCTTTGATCTGGTCACTGGGAGCCACCACCCGCAGCCGGTCGCCCAGCTGCACGATGAAGTCCGGGCCGGGGATCATGTCGACGTCGCCACGCCGCACCCGGGAGACGTGGGCGCCGAACCGGTCCATGAGCTCCAGGTCGCCCACCCGGCGCCCCACCAACGCGGACGCCGAGAGGGTCACCCGGTTGGAATCCAGGTGGCTGCGGTCGCCGATGATGTCGACTGACGAGGCGTGGCCCAACTCGGCGGTGAGGACGTCCAGCGAGGCGGCCGGGCCGACCAGGCTGACCAGGTCGCCATGGCTGAGTTGCTCGGTGGGTGCGCCGACCACCATCGGCTTCTCACCGTGCTGGATTCTGGTGAACGACACGTCCGGGTACTGGGCCAGCAGGTCGGCCACCGACACCACCTCGTCCCGATCGACCCGGACGGTCCGCTGCTCCAGTTTGGCGGCGGACGACGAGCCGTCCCGCTCGCTGCGGCGCAGCGCCCAAGCCGTCGCCAGCAGCATGCCGATCACGCCCCACAGGTAGCTGATCGAGTAGCCGACGGCGGGCAGTTCGGCGTCCCCGGCGGCCTGCCCGGCGGCAGCCAGCGCAGGGGTATTGGTCAGCGCACCGGCGAAGGTGCCGGCGACCACCGGGTTGGGCAGGCCGAGACCGACGCCGACCACGCCAGCGACCAGGGCGGCCACGCCCAGACCGGCGATGGTGGTGAGCATCACCGGCCAGCCGCGCTTCAGTGACCCGAAGAAGTTGGGTCCGGAGATGATGCCGATGGTGTAGGTGAACAGGATCAGCCCGAAGCTGCCCAGGATCTCCGGGATGGCGAGTTCGACGCCGGCCGTCATGCCCCAGGCGGTCAGCCCGATCGCGACGAACAGCACCGCCGCGGGTCCGAGGAAGGCGCCGGCGATCCGGACCTGGCCCAGCAGGGCGCCCAGCATCAACAGCAGGGCGAGCAGCAGCAGCGGGTGCTGCGCGAGGAGATCGAACATGGTTTCTTCCTGGGTCAGACGGTTGCCGGGACGCGGAGGTCGAGCAGCATCCTGGCGTCATGGTGTGGGCCGTGGGCCCACGTCTCGCCGCTGTCGGCGAACCGGACCAGGTGGCTCTCCGGTTCGGGGTCTTTCAGGCAATGGACGATGGTGCGCCACGGCTCGCCGGCCGAGATCCGGCAGAGCGCCTCGTCCCCGATGCTGGCGATCTCGGCGACCGAGCGCACCACCGCGAGGTGGTCGGTGGCCAGGACGCCGAGTTGGTCACCGCTGGCGAATGGGACGACGTGCAGGGTCCGGCCGCGCATCGCGCCGTTGAGCACCTTCCGCAGCCGCTGGCGCAGCCGGATCGGGTCGGCCACCCGGTCCGCATCCGCGGAGGAGGGACTAGCCCAGCAGGTCACCACGGTCGGGGCCAGTCCGTTGGCTTCCCCGATGGTGGGCGTCAGCGCGGCAGATGAGGGGTCGAGGTGCCAGACGATCTCGGCCGGCTCGGTGAGTTCGGCGACCTGGGCAAGGTAGTTGCGGACGCCGCCAGGAGCGTGCCGAGGCGCGTTGAGCGGACGGTCAGGACGTCCGATGTAGACGCAGTTCAGGGTGGGAAAGACAGTGAGTACCGACACGTGCGCTCCTGCTCGAGAACGGGCAAGGATCAGCGAGTGCAACCGAACGGCACATGGCCTGGCTCCTTGCGCGAGGACATCGAAACAGCAGGCGGTCTGACTTGGCGTCGGCTGACGCGTCACAGTTGCGGCACAGTGTGGATTCTCACCACATTCCCCTGCTCGAGCCGGGATCCGATCCCCGGTGCCTCGAGCGCCCGATCTCCAATCGGGCACGTGACCAGCGTACCGATGACCCGCTGCAACCGCTGGCAATCCATGGGGTTCGGAGGTGGCAGTGGGTCAGGGACCTGGCGCCCAGGAACCGCCCCCGGGCGCAGGAACCGTCCTGTCCCACTGCTGCAGATCCGCTACGAAGCAACCAGCCCAGCGCGCGCGGGCTGCGGCGACGACCATGGTCGGGGATGACCCAGAGCCGCTCGGCGCCGAGAGCGGCGTTGGCGCGGCCGAGTCACCCCCGATGCCGCGCGCGGCATCATCGCCGAGTTGTGCGGACCACGACCGGTCGAGCCATGAGGAATGCTCCCTGGAGAAGGCGAACCGCGGGGTGTGGAAGCTGCCTGCCCGGATTCAGGCGGACGCCGAGCGGCGCGCGCTGACGTCGCCATGGGCCGGATCGAGGACGGTGGGCGTCGGGTGTTCTGCCAGCCAGGCGGTGAGGCCGCGGACGGCGTCCCGTCCGGCGCGGTTGCCGCCCACGGTGGATTGCGAGGGTCCGTAGCCGATCAGATGGACGCGTGGCTCGCCGGCGACCTGGGTGCCGCGCATGGTGATGCCGCCGCGCTCATTGCGAAGCCGCAGCGGATCGAGGTGGCGCAGGTCGGCCCGGAAGCCGGTCGCCCACAGGATGGCGTCGAGTGGGGTGAAGGTGGCGTCGGCCTCGCGGACTCCGCCGGGTGCGATGGCGACGAACATGGGACGGCGATTGAGCACGCCGCGTTCGCGGGCGGCGACCGCGTAGGGCAGCCAGGGCAGGCCGGTGTAGGAGACGATGCTGGCGGTGGGATTGCCGGCCTCGGCGTCTGCGGCGACCTTGGCGATGATCTGTCGTCCTTCGACCTCGGGACGGAACTCGCCGTCGCGGAAGACCGGCTCGCGACGGGTGTACCAGAACACCGTGGCCACCCGGGAGATCTCCTCCAGCAACTGGAGAGCGGAGACCCCGCCGCCGACGATCGCCACCCGCCGCCCGGCGAACTCCTGGGCCGAGACGTAATCGCGGGTGTGCAGTTGCCGGCCGGCGAAGCTGTCCCGTCCGGGATGGCTGGGGAGGACGGGGTTGTTCCAGGTGCCGGTGGCGTTGATCACCGCCCGGGTCCGCCATCGGCCCTGATCGGTATGGACGATCAGTTCCCCGTCAGCGCGGCTGTCGGCCCGGGTCACCGCGGTCACGCCGACCGGGCGGACGATCGGCAGCTCCATCCGCCGTTCGAAGGCGGCGAAGTAGCGGGGGACGGCGGTGCGGCTGGGCTCGTCGGGATCGATCGGGGGTTTGGGGAAGCCGGGCAGGTCGAAGATCCCATTGACCGTCGCCATCCGCAGCGACTCCCATCGGTGCTGCCAGGCCCCGCCGGGGGCGGTGTCGGCGTCCAGCATCACGAAGCTGCGCTGCGACCCCACGGCGGTCGGCGCGCTGGCGTACCCACGGCGGGTCAGGTGGTAGCCGGCCGACAGACCGGCCTGCCCGGCACCGATCACCACGACCGTCGCGAAGCTGTCGTGCTGGCTCAACGTCCCGCCACATCCCCTCGTCGTCGTGAGTTCAACCATAGGACGAATTGATTGAAATATCAATCATCTGGCGGGATGGGTGGCATCGTGGTGGGTACCTACTGATCGCTGGCCAGCCGCCAGTCCAGGTCTTGAGGAGGGTGCAGCATGAAGCGGTCCGAGAACGGAGAGCACGACTACGACCTGATCGTCATCGGAGGTGGGCCCGCCGGGGAGAACGTCGCCGACTACGCTGCCCGGCAGGGCGTCCGGGTGGCGATCGTCGAATCCGAGCTGGTCGGCGGCGAGTGCTCGTACTGGGCCTGCATGCCGTCCACGGCGCTGCTGCGCAGCGGGAACGCCCTTCGCGCGGCCCGCCGGCTCCCGGGCGCCCGGGAGGCCGTCACCGCAGCTGTCGATGCCGAAGCCGTCCTGGCCCGGCGGACGGCCTTCACCAGCGGCTGGAAGGACGACGGTCAGGTCGCGTGGCTGGAGTCGGCCGGAATCGACCTCGTCCGGGGGCATGGGCGGCTGATCGGTCGCGGTCGCGTCCAGCTCGGCGAGCGGGTCTACACGGCTGCCGCCGTGGCGTTGGCGAGCGGCTCCGTCCCGGTGGTCCCGGATCTGCCCGGCCTGTTGCAGGCTGCACCGTGGGGCACCCGAGAGGCGACCGCCGCCGACCACGTCCCGCCCCGGCTCCTGGTGATCGGCGGCGGGGTGGCCGGCACGGAGTTGGCGTTCGCGTACTCGTCCCTGGGCAGCCGGGTGACGCTGCTTTCGCGCAGGGCGCTGCTGGCTCGCGAGGAACCCTTCGTCGGTGAGCTTCTCGCCGCGGCCCTGACCGACGACGGGGTTGACGTACGGATCGGCGCCAGACCCGTTCGGGTCGATCGCAGCCCGGCCGGGCCCGTCACCGTCACCTTGGACGATGGCACCGAGCTCACCGCGGACGAACTGCTGGTCGCCGCCGGTCGTCGGCCCAACACCGACGCCCTGGGACTCGACGCGATCGGCCTCGATCCCGAGCTGGTGGTCGACGACACGATGCTGGTGGCCGGCACCGACTGGCTGTACGCGGTCGGAGATGTCAACGGGCGCGACCTGCAGACCCACCAGGGCAAGTACCAGGCGCGTGCCGCCGGCGAGGCGATCGCGGCGCGGCTGCGCGGAACTCCCGTTCAGGACGGGCCGTGGGGCCGGCACGCCGCCACCGCCGACCATGTCGCGGTGCCCCGCGTGGTGTTCTCCGATCCCGAGGTGGCCAGCGTCGGGCTGACCGAGGCGCGGGCGCGGGAGAGGGGCCTCGACGTCCGCACTGTCGAGTACGACCTCGGTCAGGTGGCGGGCGCCAGCCTTCACGCCGACGGCTACACCGGCCGCGCGAAGCTCGTCGTGGACAGGGAGAGGCAGGTCATCGTCGGCGCCGCCTTCGTCGGCCAGGACGTCGCCGAACTGGCGCACGCCGCGACCATCGCGATCGTCGGCGAGATCACGATCGACCGGCTCTGGCACGCGGTTCCCGCCTACCCGACGATCAGCGAGATCTGGCTGCGGCTGCTCGAAGCCTACGGACGGCCCACTTGAAGCGAAGCGGCCATCCGGGGTGCCGAGGACCCGTCACCGGAGCCGTGAGGTGCGTGCTGGAACGGGATGGTCCGTCCTCGGCGGTCAAGTGCCGATGGCAGGCGCCTTCGCTGGCATCCGCGCTCACCGCGGCGCCGGGCCGGTGTGACTCGGCGGGCTGACGGACTCGGCGAGGTGTGCATAGATCGCATCGCGGAGTTCCCCCAGCCGGACAGCGACCTCCCGTCCGCCGTGACTGAGTTCGTAGGACGGTCGTCCGTCAGAGTCGGCCGTCCTCACCACCAGCCCGTGAGTGGTGAGGGCGCTGAGAGTCTTCGACAACATGCGCTCATTGGAACCGCCGATGTAGCGGTGCAGGTCGCCGAAACGGGTCAGTCCGTCCGCCATCGCGAGCAGGATCAGCGGGCCCCACCGGCCGGTCACGTCGCGTAGCGCCGAACGCGAGGGGCACCGCGGGTCGAACACGTCCAGGACGTAGCCGTCGGCCGGCGCCGGTGCCTTCATCAGTGGCTCCTCTCGGTGTTGACACCATCCGCTGCATAGCTTACCTTCAGTAAGTACTTACTAAAAGTAAGCCGCGCCGGATCGAGGTCCGCCGCTCGATCGGAAGGAACAGACATGACCATCGCCTTCACCGGGGCCACCGGCCAGCTCGGCCGGCTGGTAGCCGACGCCCTGCTGGCGCGGAGCGACGCCGAGCACCTGGTGGCGCTGGCCCGGGATCCGCACAAGGCGGCTGAGCTGGCCGACCGGGGGATCGAGGTTCGCGCCTTCGACTATGACCAGCCCGGCGCCCTCGGTGCAGCGTTGGTGGGGGTCGATCGGCTGCTGCTGGTCTCCGGCAATGCGGTCGGTCAGCGAGTTCCGCAACATCGGGCGGTGATCGAGGCCGCGACCCGGGCGGGGGTCGGCTTCGTCGCCTACACCAGCTTCCTGCACGCCGACAGCGCCTCGTTGATCGCTGTCGCGCCCGAGCATCGCGAGACCGAGCGGCTGCTGGCCGCCGCACCGTTCGCGGTCGCGCTGTTGCGCAACGGCTGGTACACCGAGAACTACGAGGGCCTGGTCAGGCAGGCAGTGTCGACCGGCGTCCTGCTGGGCAGCACGGGGGAGGGACGGATCTCCTCGGCCACCCGCCAGGACTACGCCGAGGCTGCCGCGACGGTGCTTACCGCCGAAAGCCCCCAGCCCGGCAGCTATGAGCTGTCCGGTGACCAGTCCTGGACCCTCGCCGACCTCGCCGAGATCGCGTCCGAACTGACCGGTCGCCCGATCCAGCTGCGCAATGTGTCAGGCGACGAACACCGACAGCTGCTCCTGGAATCGGGCACGCCCGCGCCGCTGGTGGAGTTCCTGGTCGGCACCGACGCCGCGATCGCCGCGGGCGAACTCGAAGACCGCCAGCCGGGAACCCTCTCACGGCTGATCGGCCACCCCACCACCCCGCTGGCGGAGGTCGTCGGCCGCTGGGTGTAGCGGAGGGATCCGGTACCCCTAGAAGTCCCAATCCTCGTCCTCGGTGTTGACCGCTTTGCCCATCACGTAGCTCGAGCCCGACCCCGAGAAGAAGTCGTGGTTCTCGTCCGCGTTGGGGGAGAGGGCGGCCAGGATCGCGGGGGAGACCGCGGTGGCCTGCTTCGGGAACAGCGCCTCGTAGCCCAGGTTCATCAGCGCCTTGTTGGCGTTGTACCGCAGGAACATCTTGACGTCCTCGGTCAGGCCGAGTGGGTCGTAGAGATCCTCGGTGTAGGACTCCTCGTTGTCGTACAGCTCGTAGAGCAACTCGAAGGTGTAGTCCTTCAGCTCGTCACGGCGCTCCTGCGAGGCCTCCTTCAGCGCCTGCTGGAACTTGTAGCCGATGTAGTAGCCGTGCACCGCCTCGTCCCGGATGATCAGCCGGATCAGGTCCGCGGTGTTGGTCAGCTTGGCGTGGCTCGACCAGTACATCGGGGCGTAGAAGCCGGAGTAGAACAGGAACGACTCCAGCATGGTCGAGGCGACCTTGCGCTTCTCGGGGTCGTCGCCGTAGTAGAAGTCCAGGACGATCTGCGCCTTGCGCTGCAGGTGCTCGTTCTCCTCGCTCCACCGGAAGGCGTCGTCGATCTCGGCGGTGGAGATCAGGGTGGAGAAGATGGACGAGTAGCTCTTGGCGTGCACCGACTCCATGAACGCGATGTTGGTGTACACCGCCTCCTCGTGCGGGGTGCGGGCGTCCGGGATCAGCGACACCGCGCCGACCGTGCCCTGGATGGTGTCCAGCATGGTCAGGCCGGTGAACACCCGGGTGGTCATCAGCTGCTCGTGCGGCTTGAGCGTCCGCCAGCTGGGGATGTCGTTGGAGAGCGGCACCTTCTCCGGCAGCCAGAAGTTGCCGGTCAGGCGGTCCCACACCTCCAGGTCCTTGTCGTCGGTGATCCGGTTCCAGTTGATCGCCTGGACGCCGCGCAACAGGGTGAGCTTCTGGGTCATGGTTCCTCGGGTTGGGAGATCCCCGCCTGCGCGGAGATGGTGGAAAGCGGGTGAGCCGAACAAATCGACATCCAGATTGCGCTGGAAGGCACGAATGGAGCACTTTGCCCGCATCTGGACGTCGATTTGTTCACGATGCGCCTACAGCATGCAGCTGACGCAGCCCTCGACCTCGGTGCCCTCCAGGGCCAACTGCCGAAGCCGGATGTAGTACAGCGTCTTGATGCCCTTCTTCCAGGCGTAGATCTGGGCCCTGTTCAGGTCACGGGTGGTGACGTTGTCGGGGAAGAAGAGGGTCAGCGACAGGCCCTGGTCGACGTGCTTGGTCGCCTCGGCGTAGGTGTCGATGATCTTCTCCGGGCCGATCTCGTAGGCGTCCTGGTAGTACTCCAGGTTGTCGTTGGTCATGAACGGCGCGGGGTAGTAGACCCGTCCGATCTTGCCCTCCTTGCGGATCTCCACCTTGGCCACGATCGGGTGGATGGACGAGGTGGAGTGGTTGATGTAGCTGATCGAACCGGTCGGCGGGATGGCCTGCAGGTTCTGGTTGTACATCCCGTGCTCGGCCACCTCGGCGGCCAGCGCGCGCCAGTCGTCCGGGGTGGGCAGGTGGATCCCAGCCGCCTCGAACAGCCCGGCCACCTTCTCGGTGCGCGGCGACCAGTCACCCTCGATGTACTTGGCGAAGTACTCGCCGCTGGCGTACTGCGAACGCTCGAAGCCGTCGAACCGCTCGTTGCGCTCCCGGGCGATCCGGCAGGACGCCGCGATGGCGTGGAAGGCCACCGTGTAGAAGTACATGTTGGTGAAGTCCAGCCCCTCGTCCGAGCCGTAGAAGATGGACTCCCGGGCCAGGTAGCCGTGCAGGTTCATCTGGCCCAGCCCGATCGCGTGGCTGCGCGCGTTCCCGTACTCGATGGACGGCGCGCAGGCGATGTTCGACTGGTCGGAGACCGCGGTCAGCGCTCGCACCGCCACGTCGATGGTCCGGCCGAAGTCGGGCGAATCCATCGCCTTGGCGATGTTCAGCGAACCCAGGTTGCAGGAGATGTCCTTGCCAATGGTCGCGAAGGACAGGTCCTCGTTGTAGGTGGACGGGGTGGAGACCTGCAGGATCTCCGAGCACAGGTTGCTCATCGTCACCCGGCCGTCGATCGGGTTGGCCCGGTTCACCGTGTCCTCGAACATGATGTACGGGTAGCCCGACTCGAACTGGATCTCGGCGATGGTCTGGAAGAACTTCCGCGCGTTGATCTTCTTCTTGGTGATCCGACGGTCGTCCACCATCTCGCGGTACTTCTCGGTGACCGAGATCTCGGTGAACGGCACCCCGTAGACCCGCTCGACGTCGTACGGGCTGAACAGGTACATGTCCTCGTTGTCCCGGGCCAGTTCGAAGGTGATGTCGGGGATCACCACGCCCAGGCTCAGCGTCTTGATCCGGATCTTCTCGTCAGCGTTCTCCCGCTTGGTGTCCAGGAAGGCCAGGATGTCGGGGTGATGGGCGTTCAGGTACACCGCGCCGGCACCCTGCCGGGCGCCCAGCTGGTTGGCGTAGGAGAACGAATCCTCCAGCAGCTTCATCACCGGGATCACGCCCGAGGACTGGTTCTGGATCTTCTTGATCGGTGCGCCGGCCTCGCGGATGTTGGTCAGGGACAACGCCACGCCACCGCCCCGCTTCGACAGCTGTAGAGAGGAGTTGATCGCCCGCGCGATCGACTCCATGTTGTCCTCCACCCGCAGCAGGAAGCAGGAGACCAGTTCGCCGCGCTGCGCCTTACCGGCATTCAGGAAGGTCGGGGTGGCGGGCTGGAAGCGTCCGGCCATGATCTCGTCCACCAGCCGTTCGGCCAGCTGACGATCACCGGCGGCCAGGCCCAGGCCGACCATGCAGACCCGATCCTCGAACCGCTCCAGGTAGCGACGGCCGTCGAAGGTCTTCAGGGTGTACGAGGTGTAGTACTTGAAGGCGCCCATGAAGGTGGGGAAGCGGAACTTCACCGCGTAGGCGCGCTTGAACAGCGACTTCACGAACTCGAAGTCGTACTGGCCCAGCACCTCGGCCTCGTAGTAGCCCTGCTCGACCAGGTAATCCAGCTTCTCCTTCAGCGAGTGGAAGAAGACGGTGTTCTGATTGACGTGCTGCAGGAAGTACTGGTGGGCGGCCTGCCGGTCGGCCTCGAACTGGATGTTGCCGTCCTCGTCGTAGAGGTTCAGCAGCGCGTTGAGCGCGTGGTAGTCGACGCCGGGGGCGACCTCTTCGACGCCGGTGTCAGTGAGCAGGGTGGAAGACATTGCTGAGTCCTTCGCGGACGCGCTCGACATCGTCGGACGTGCCCATCAGTTCGAATCGGTACAGGTGTGGGACGCCGCACTTGGCGGCGACGATGTCTCCGGCCAGGCAGTAGGCAGAGCCGAAGTTGGTGTTGCCCGCCGAGATCACGCCCCGGATCAGGTCGCGGTTCTCCGGATCGTTCAGGAACCGGATCACCTGCTTGGGTACTGCCCCCTGCCCGTTGCCCCCGCCGTAGGTGGGGACGAGCAGGACGTACGGCTCGTCCACCTTCAGCGCGGGCTCGGTGGCGTACAGCGGGATCCGCTGTGCCGGGAGCCCCAGCTTGGTGACGAACCGGTGGGTGTTCTCCGAGGCCGACGAGAAGTAGACCAGGTTGGTCATGGCCTTCTCCTCTCCTCGGCTGGTTGTCGTCCCGGCGCTCCCGGGAACCCGGTGACCGGCGCGGGCGCAGGTCTGGCAGGAATCATCTGGTGTCGCAGTTGCCCGGCTACCCGGCCGGGAAGCCGGGAAAGCGCGACGCAGGATGCCGCAGCGGGCGGCGGGGTGGTTCAGGCGGCCTGGATGCGGGCGGCCGTCTCCTTGATCTTGTCCGGACGGAAGCCCGCCCAGTGCTCGTCGCCGTCGATCACGACGGGAGCCTGCTGGTAGCCCAGCGCCATCACCTCGGCCAGCGCCACCTCGTCCAGGCTGAGATCGACGACCTCGTACTCCAGGCCGTGCTTGTCCAGCGCCCGGTAGGTGGCGGTGCACTGGACGCATGAGGGCTTGCTGTAGACCTTGATCGCCATGGCTGCTGCCTCCTGGGGAAGTCCGGATTACACCGGTGTAGTTTCATGGATGTGACGAGCAGGGACTCTAACTGTGGTGGTGTGGCCATGGCAAGCACCCCATATCTAGTGTCGGGATAGGTTTTCGCCTGATGCGTGGGCCATTGCGCGGGGGTGTAGCGCTCAGAACTGCCCTCAGTCGCGGGAAAATCCGGTGAACCACTACATATGGGTAGTTACATCGGCGTAGTTTTACGTATATAGTGATTGACGCAGTGGTTCGGCCTGCCAGCCGGGTGGGTCGTCGTAAGAGGGAATCCGGTGTGAATCCGGAACTGCCCCGCAGCGGTATGTGGGAACGACCGCCGTCATCAGCACTGGGTGTGATCCTGGGAAGCGACGGCCAGTAGGCCCGAGCCAGGTTTGGTTCTGCCCATGAGTCCGAAGACCTGCCTCTGCCGTCCCGCCGCTTGAACGTGCCCTGGGTCTGTCGAAGGGGCGGAGGGCAAGGGACGCCGGTATCGCAGCCCCGTGGGAGGGCTGGTGGCCAGCGGGAGCGTCCCCGCGACCTCTCCTCCTGCGGGTCCAGTCAAGGAAGCAGGAGCACCAGGCAATGTCGCAGATCGCCACCCCCGAAGCCGTCATCAAGCGCGATGGCACCGCCGCCGAGTTCGACCTCGAACGGATCCGCTCGGCGATCGCCCGGGCGGGCGCGGCGACGGGGGAGTTGGACGGCGCTGAGGCCCATCTGTTGGCCCGGCAGGTCTGCGTCCGGCTGGCTCGGCGGGGCACCCCGCCGCACGTCGAGGAGATCCAGGACGCGGTCGAGCACCTGCTGATCGACTCCGGCTACACCGCCACCGCGCGGGCCTACATCGTCTACCGCGAGCAGCACACCCGGCTGCGGGACACCCGCAACGCCATGGTCGACGTGGCCAACTCGATCAACGAGTACCTCGACCGCTCCGACTGGCGGATCAACGCCAACGCCAACCAGGGCTACTCGCTGGGTGGGCTGATCCTGAACACCTCCGGCAAGGTCACCGCCAACTACTGGCTCTCCCACGTCTACCCTCCCGAGGTCGGCCAGGCCCACCGGGACGGCGACGTCCACATCCACGATCTCGACATGCTCAGCGGCTACTGCGCCGGCTGGTCGCTGAAGACCCTGCTGCGGGAGGGGCTGAACGGCGTCCCGGGCAAGGTGGACGCCACCCCGGCCAAGCACCTCGGCTCCGTGGTCGGCCAGATGGTCAACTTCCTCGGCTGCCTGCAGAACGAGTGGGCCGGCGCGCAGGCGTTCAGCTCCTTCGACACCTACCTGGCGCCGTTCATCCGCAAGGACAACCTGGGCTACGACGAGGTGAAGCAGGCCATCCAGGAGCTGATCTACAACCTCAACGTGCCGTCTCGGTGGGGCACTCAGACGCCGTTCACCAACCTCACCTTCGACTGGGTCTGCCCGGAGGATCTGCGGGACGAGAACCCGATCATCGGCGGTGAGGAAATGGACTTCAACTACGGCGATCTACAGGCCGAGATGGACATGATCAACCGCGCCTACATCGAGGTCATGACCGCTGGGGACGCCTCCGGCCGGGTGTTCACCTTCCCGATCCCGACCTACAACATCACCCCCGACTTCGACTGGGATTCGCCGAACGCCCAGGCGCTGTTCGAGATGACCGCCAAGTACGGCCTGCCCTACTTCCAGAACTTCCTGAACTCCGAGCTGAAGCCGAACATGGTCCGGTCGATGTGCTGCCGGCTGCAACTCGACCTGCGGGAGCTGCTCAAGCGCGGCAACGGCCTGTTCGGCTCGGCCGAGCAGACCGGCTCGCTGGGCGTGGTGACGGTGAACCTGGCCCGGCTGGGCTACCTGCACCGCGGGGACGAGGCCGGGCTGATCCTGGCGCTGGACCGGCTGCTGGTGCTGGCCAAGGAGTCGCTGGAGATCAAGCGCAAGGTGATCCAGCGGTACATCGACGAGGGCCTGTTCCCCTACACCAAGCGCTACCTGGGGACGCTGCGCAACCACTTCTCCACCATCGGTGTGAACGGCATGAACGAACTGATCCGCAACTTCACCGGCGACGCCTACGACATCACCGACGAGCGCGGTCACGCGCTGGCGGTGCGGCTGCTGGATCACGTCCGCGCCCGGATGGTGGAGTTCCAGGAGGCCACCGGCCACATGTACAACCTGGAGGCCACCCCGGCCGAGGGCACCACCTACCGGTTCGCCAAGGAGGACCGCAAGCGATTCCCCGAGATTCTGCAGGCGGGAACCGATGCCAACCCGTACTACACCAACTCGTCCCAGTTGCCGGTGGGCTTCACCGACGACCCGTTCGAGGCCCTGGAGCGGCAGGACGAGTTGCAGCGCAAGTACACCGGCGGCACCGTGCTGCACCTCTACATGTCCGAGCGGATCTCGGACGCCGAGGCCTGCCGCGAGCTGGTCCGCCGGTCGCTGACCAACTTCCGGCTGCCGTACATCACGATCACACCGACCTTCTCGATCTGCCCCTCCCACGGCTACCTGGCCGGCGAGCAGCCGGTGTGTCCGACCTGTGAAGCCCAAGGCGTCGAGCAGGTGTGCGAGGTGTGGACCCGGGTGATGGGCTACCACCGTCCGGTGACCTCGTTCAACATCGGCAAGAAGGGCGAGTACGCCGAGCGGCTGCCCTTCGAGGAATCCCGGGTCCTGGTGTGACCGGCGCGGGACGATCCCAGACGACCGCCACGCCGCTGCCACCGGCGGGAAGGAAGGAGTCTCGCCGAGAGCCGCGCCAGCGGGCCGAGGAACAGAGGTCCGAGCGCAGCTCGGAGTCTCGAAGGGTCGCCGGCCGCCTGACAGAAACCGGGGAGTACGGGCCAGTCGAGGACGCTATGCATGCGAGTGGCCTCTCCTGCCCGGTTTCTGTCGGGATAACGGTGGCTGAGGTCGGCCGCCCTAGCGGCCGAGGCAGTTCCTCGCTTCGCTCGTCAAGACGTCGCGCGGGGGCGCGGATCCCCGCGCCTCGCGCGTCCGTCGCGAAGCCTCCGGCCGCACCTGAGGCGTTGACCATCGCCGGCCTCACCTCACTGTCGACCTGTGACTGGCCGGGAAAGCTGGTCGCCACGGTCTTCCTGCAGGGCTGCCCGTGGCGCTGCACCTATTGCCACAACCCGGCGCTGCTCGACTCAAAGGCGCCGGGCCAGGTGCCGTGGCAGCAGGTCCGCGATCTGCTGAACCGACGCAAGGGGCTGCTGGACGGGCTGGTCTTCTCCGGCGGCGAGCCGACCCGGCAGTCGGGCCTGCCCGCCGCGATGCGCGAGGTGCGGGAACTGGGGTTCGGCGTCAGCCTGCACACCGGCGGCGCCTACCCGGCCCGGCTGGTCGAACTGCTGCCGCTGGTCGACTGGGTGGGCCTCGACATCAAGGCGCTGCCGGGGGAGTACCGCCGCATCACCGGGGTGGGCGCCAGCGGCACGAGGGCCTTCGCCAGCCTCGATCTCGTGGTCGCCAGCGGGATTGACCACGAGGTGCGGATCACGGTCGACCCGACCGTCCATACCGCCGAGCACGTCGAGCGGTTGATCCAGCGGGTGCGAGCCACTGGCGCCCGTCGGACGGTGCTACAGGAGGTCCGTCCGCAGGGCGCCGGGGCGGAGTATGCCTCGCGATTGGGCGGACGCCGGCTGAGCGACGTGCTCACGTTCCAGCCGGAGGGGGTTGTGCTGCGCGCCGCCGGTTGACGGGCCAACGATCCCTGAGCCTGCCGTAGGGTCACCGCCCACCCATCCCGGACGACGACCGCCACGCCGCTGTCGGCGGCGGGAAGGAAGAAGTCTCGACGAGGGCCGCTGCCCGAGGAACAGGGCCTGCCGAAGGGTCGTTGGGCTTCGACCAGCTCAGCCACCGTCCGGAGGGGCTGAGCCGTAAGGTTGCGAGCATGACGGCAGACATCGGCATCATCGGCGGAACCGGGTTCTACTCGTTCCTGAGCAACGCGCGCGAGGTTGAGGCGACCACACCGTTCGGCGCGCCCAGCGCTCCGGTGACGGTGGGGGAACTGGCCGGACGGGAGGTCGCCTTCCTGCCGCGGCACGGCCGGCACCACGAGTTCCCGCCGCACCGGGTGAACTACCGGGCCAACCTGTGGGCGTTGCGCAGCGTCGGGGTGCGGCAGGTGATCGCGCCGTGCGCGGTCGGGTCGTTGCGCGCCGACCTCGGCCCAGGGACGTTCGTGGTGCCCGACCAGGTGATCGACCGCACCTGGGGACGCGAGCACACCTGCTACGACGCCACCGGCCAGGTGGTGCACGTCGGGTTCGCCGATCCGTACTGCCCGCGCGGGCGCTCGGCCGCGGTCGCCGCCGACCCGACCGTGGTGGACGGCGGCACCCTGGTTGTGATCAACGGCCCGCGGTTCTCGTCCAAGGCCGAGTCCCGCTGGCATGCCGCCGCGGGCGGCACCGTGGTCGGGATGACCGGCATGCCGGAGGCCTCGGTCGCCCGTGAACTGGCCATGTGCTTCACCACGATCTGCATGGTGACCGATCACGACGCCGGGGTCGATACCGGGGAAGCGGTCAGCCACGCCGCCGTCCTGGAGGTGTTCGGCCAGAACATCGAACGGCTGAAGTCGTTGCTCGCCACCGTGATCGCCGGCCTGCCCGCGCCCGAGCCCGACGCCACCGCGGAATGCGCCTGTCGTCGTGCCCTGGACGGCCAGGAACTGCCGTTCGACCTGCCCTGACGCGGGTCCGGCGCGATGTCGCGCCCACCCGTGGCTCAGGGCTACTTCGCCTGCAGGCCGGCGATCACGTCCTGCAGACCTGTGACGGCAGCGGTGACCTCGGCCGCGGACGGGGTCTGAGCCCGCAGCGCGGTCAGCAGGGTGTCGATCCCGTCGTCCATGGTGTGCCAGTCGTCGGGCGAGGCCGGTTTGAGAGCTGACTCGGCACCGTCCGCCCCATGGGTGCGCGGGCCCGCGCGGCCTGCTGTCTCACGGGACGCGCGCGGCTTGCAGGGTGGCGAGGTTTTAAATAGTCTCGGGTTGCGAAAATGATGTGAGGTTAGCCTCACCTAAACCTGAGAGATCCGTCGTTGTTCCTCGCCGCCTTCCTGATCGGCTTGCGCGAAGGGCTGGAAGCAGCCCTGATCGTCGGCATCCTGGTGGCGTACCTCCGCAAGCACGGACGGCCGGACGTGCTCGCCAAGCTGTGGTCGGGCGTCGGGCTGGCGGTCGCCGGGGCGCTCGGCCTGGGCGCGCTGTTCACCTTCGGCGCCTACCGGCTGACCTTCCAGGCCCAGGAGATCATCGGCGGCACCATGTCGCTGGTCGCCGTCGGGATGATCACCTGGATGGTCTTCTGGATGCTGAAGATCGGCGGCCGGATGAAGGCCGAGCTGGAGGAGGGCGCCGCCCACGCGCTGGCGGTCGGCACCGGCTGGTCGATCTTCTGGCTGGGCCTGATCTCGGTCGGACGCGAGGGCATCGAGACCACCCTGCTGCTGTGGGGCTGGGCCCTGCAGCCGGCCGCCCTGCTCGGCGCGCTGGTGGGCATCGCGGTGGCGATCGTGATCGGCTACCTGATGTACCGCGGCATGGTGCGGGTCAACCTCGGGGTCTTCTTCGCCTGGATGGGCACCTTCCTGGTGATCGTCGCCGCCGGCATCCTCGCCTACGGCATCCACGACCTGCAGGAGGCGGGAGTGCTGCCCGGGCCGTTCTCCGGGCACCCGATCACCCCCACCGACATGCGCACCGGGGACGTCCTGGTCGGCCCCACCGACGGGCCGTTCTGGATGGCCTCCTTCCCGTTCGGCTGGGCCTTCGACCTCACCGGCAGCATCGACCCCAGCGGCTTCGCCGGAGCCCTGCTGAAGGGGATCGTCGGCTTCACCCCGCAGATGTCCTGGCTGCAGGTCACCGCCTGGGCGATCTACCTGGCCATCGTCCTGCCCCGGTTCGTCGCCGGCGCGCTGCGCAACCGGGCCCAGCGGAAGGCGGCCGCCGCCGCCAGGGCCGCCGCCGCCCAGGGTTCCGCGGACGCGGTGACGAACCCCGCCGGCGCCGCCACCCCGGACGCCCGGACGTCGTCCACCGAGGACTCCACCCACCCGGCCACCGCGTCCGTCGACGCGGCCGCCCCCCCCCTGATCCACCAGTAAGAGAGGAAACCCCATGAGAGCACCCCTATTCGCCGGGCTGGCGGCAGCCGCCGCGCTCGCGATCAGCGGATGCGTGGCCAACACCCCGACGCCCGATCCCGCGCCCGGTTCGTCCGGCGCGCCGAGCGAGAGCGCCCCGGCGAACACCGGCGTGCTGACCGTGTCGTCCACCGACACCGAGTGCACCATCTCGGCCAACACCGCTGCCAGCGGCAATGCCACCTTCCAGATCACCAATGACGGCGGCAAGATCACCGAGTTCTACCTGCTCGGCTCGGACGGCCTGCGGATCGTCGCCGAGAAGGAGAACATCGCGCCCGGAGCGTCCGCTGAACTGTCGGTGTCGCTGCAGCCGGGCGACTACTTCACCGCCTGCAAGCCCGGGATGCGGGGCGCGAACGTCGGCGAGGCCGCGTTCACCGTGACCGGTGACCCGATCGAGCTCTCCGGCGAGGATCAGGAACTGTTCGACCAGGCGGTGGCCGACTACGTCAACTTCGTCAAGAACGAGGTGGCCGAACTGCAGCCCAAGGTCGACGAGCTGGTCAAGGCCTACGTCGACGGGGATGACGAGACCGCCAAGAAGCTGTTCGCCACCACCCGCGTCCACTACGAGCGGATCGAGCCGCTCGCCGAGGCGCTGGGCGTGCTCGACCCGCGGATCGACTACCGCGAGATCGACTACCTCGCTGAGGCGGACCAGCTGAAGGGCGACGACCCGACCTTCACCGAATGGCTCGGTTTCCACCGGATGGAGAAGGACCTCTGGGTGCCGGCCAAGGACGCCGTCCAGCCCGACGGTGCCAACGCCTGGGAGGGCTGGGAGCCCTCCACCCCCGAGCAGCGCAAGGTGATCGGCGACACCCTGGTGGCCGACATCGCCAAGCTGTACGACGCCGTCCACGCCGCTGACTTCATCGCCACCCAGGGCGTTGACATCGCCACCGTTTCCAATGGCGCCTCCGGGCTGCTGGAGGAGATCGCGGTCGGCAAGGTGACCGGCGAGGAGGACTGGTGGTCGCACACCGACCTCTACGACTTCCAGGCCAATCTCGAAGGCTCGCGGATCGCGTTCGACCTGGTGGCGCCGATCGCCGAACGCAAGGGGTCGGACGGGCAGGCGCTGGTCGCTGAGATCCGCGCCGAATTCGACAAGCTGGCCGCTCTCCTGGCCCGGCACGGCAGCCTGGAGGCCGGTTTCGTGAGCTACGACAAGGTCGACCGCAAGCAGCAGAAGCAGTTGGTCGACCAGATCGACGCCACCCGCACCCCGCTGTCGAAGCTGACCAACGCCGTCCTGGGTATCAGCTGATGACCGATCCGCTCACGCC
>JAEXCA010000220.1 GCA_023393755.1 Actinomycetes bacterium
CGTTCTGCAGCGTGATTCAGGAGACGGTCGAGGGAACGGTGATCGAACCCGCGATGATCTGCTCCTTGAACTCCTCCAGCTTCGGCACGATGTCGGCGATCTTGTCGCCGGTGGTGGAGTAGCCGACGCCGTCGGCCTTCAGGTCGAACACGGTCTCGCCGGCCTTGAAGGTGCCGTCGTGGATCGACTTGATGAAGGTGTACACGCCGACGTCCACCCGCTTGATCATCGAGGTGATGATGACGTCACGGACATCCTCGGCAGCGGTCAGGGCCTGGTCGGAGTCGACGCCGATCGCCGACTTGCCGGCCGCCTTGGCGGCGTTGAAGACGCCACCGCCGGAGTCACCGGCGGCGTGGTAGACGATGTCGGCACCGGCGTCGAACATGGCCTTGGCCGCGGTCTCGCCCTTGGCCGGATCACCGAAGCCGGAGAAGTCCGGCGGCTGGGTGAGGTAGTTCACGTCGATCTTGATGTCCGGGTTGACGGCCTTCGCGCCGGCCTCGTAGCCGGCCTGGAAGCGCTCGATCAGCGGGGTCTGGACGCCGCCGACGTAGCCGATGTGGCCGGTCTCGGACTTCAGCGCCGCGGCCGCGCCGACCAGGAACGAACCCTCGTGCTCGGCGAAGGTGATGTTCATCACGTTCGGAGCGGTCGAGGCCTCGGAGGCGTCGTCGACGATGGCGAACTTCACGTCCGGGTTCGCGGCGGCTACCTTGCCGACCGAGGCGGCGTAGGCGAAGCCGACGGCCACGATGTTGTCGAAGCCGGCGTCGATCAGCTGCTGGAGGCGCTCCTCGCGGACCGACTCGGCCTCACCGGCGGTGGCGGCGACATCCTTGGCCTCGACTCCGAACTCGGCGGCAGCCTTGTCCAGGCCGGCAGCGGCGGAGTCGTTGAAGGACTGGTCGCCTCGGCCGCCGACGTCGAAGGCCATGCCGACCTTGATCTTCTCGGCGGGCTCGGGTGCGGTCGTGGTGGGCGCGGCGCCCGTGTCGGTCGGCTCTGGCGTGGGGGCCGCGGGGGTACCCGCACAACCGGCCAGCGTCAGGGTGGCAGCGGTGGCTGCCGCGATAGCGATCTTGATCACCTGTCGCACAAGTGTCTCCTTTGTGGAACGAACTGCGGAGCGGTGCCCCGGCATCCCGACTCTATCCCGCGGCCGACCGGCCCGACAGCCGACAGTGGCACCCTGCACGAACCGTTACCAGAAAGTGTCCCATCAGCAACTTTTCCACCCGCCCTGGCCGGTCGGTCGACCCATGGCTTCTCCGGTTGGCCGGGGGGCACCGGGGACGGTTCCTGGTGGCCCCGCGTCCCTCCGACCAGGGAGTTCACGGCAGCCGAGTACTACACTGTGTCGTATGACTGTCGAGCACCTCGTCCGGGACGCCGAAGCCGCCGTGACCAACCGCGCCAACGGGTACAACCAGAAGCTGCGCCAGCTCGCCACCCTGGCCAACTCCGCCCTGCCGTACCCCACCCTGTCGGACTCCTGCCGCCAGGCCTTGGACGAACGGGTGATCTGCGACATGTACGAGGGCAACCGGCCGTTCACCGCGCGCTACGTGCTACCCGACTACGCCAAGGCGCTGCGCCAGGGCGTGGCCTTCCTGGAACTCGAGCCGCCGACCGATCTGGACGACGCGCTGAGCTTCCTCACCATCCTCTACGGCCACGTCCCCTCGGTGACCACCTACCCGGTCTACCTGGGCGATCTGGATTCGCTGCTGGAGCCGTACGTCCCCGCTGACCTCAGTGACGAGGAACTGGATCGCAAGCTGCGCCGGTTCTGGATCCAGCTCGACCGGCTGCTGCCGGACGCCTTCGTCCACGCCAACCTCGGCCCGCGCGACGGCCGCGTCGTCCGTTCGATCCTGCGGGTGGAGCGCTCGGTGCGCCAGGTCGTCCCCAATCTCACCTTGAAGGTCGATCCGTCACTGACGCCTGACGATCTGATCCGGGATGCGGTGGAGACCTGCTTCGTCACCGCCAAACCGCACTTCGCCAACCACCCGATGATGGTGGCCGACCACGGCGAGGGCTACGCGGTGGTGAGCTGCTACAACTCGCTGAAGACCGCCGGCGGCGCCCACTCGCTGGTGCGGCTGAACCTGAAGGAAGCCGTGCTGCGGCACTCCGGCGACACCGAGGCATTCCTGACCGAGGCCCTTCCCGGCTGGGTCGAACTGACCTGCGAGCTGGGTGAAGCACGGATCCGCTCGCTGGTCGAGCAGCAGGGCTTCTACGACCAGCACTTCCTGGCCACCGAGGGGCTGATCTCGCTCGATCGGTTCTCCTTGATGTTCGGCGTCTTCGGGACTGCCGAGGCGGTCAACCTGCTGCTGGAGCGGGCCGGCGTCCAGGCCCGGTACGGGCGGGACGAGGCGGCCAACACGCTGGCGGTGCGGATCTCGGAGCGGCTGGCCGAGCTGGTCGGCCAGCATCGGTTGCCCTACTGCCAGGGCGGTGGCGGGTACGCCTACCTGCACTCCCAGAGCGGCATCGACCTGGATCTGGACGTCACCGCCGGCACCCGGATCCCGATCGGCGAGGAGCCCGGGATGCGGGAGCACATCGCGGTCTGCGCGCCACACCACCAGCACTACTCCGCCGGGATCTCCGACATCTTCCACGTCGATGACACCGCCACCCGCAACCCGCAGGCGATCGTCGACATCATCCGCGGCGCCTTCGCCGTCGGGATGCGCGACTTCACCTTCAACCTCGACTCCAACGAGTTCATCCGGATCACCGGCTACCTGGTGCGCAAGTCGGATCTGGTCGGGATCGACGAGCATGGCGCCCGGCACTCCAGCGACTACCTGGCTGCCACCGCCGAGCAGAACCACACCGTGACCACCCGCGCGATCAAGCGCGTGGTGGCCGCCGAGATGCTGGCCGGAGCCGGTGTCTGAAACAACGATCCCAGACGACGACCGCCACGCCGCTAGCAGCGGCGGGAAGGAAGGAGTCTTGACGAGGGCCGCGCTAGCGGGCCGAGGATCAGAGGTCCGCCCGCAGGGCGGAGTCTCGAAGGGTCGGTCGCCCGGGCTTCGGGACTCGCGCTACGCGCGACCTCAGCCAGCGGAGGACGGATCGTCGAGCAGGCAGCTGGCGGTCGCCCGAGCCGGACAGCAGGGGCTGATCACCGACTGGATCGAGTTCTCGAACGTGGACGGTCCGGGGAACCGGTTCGTGCTGTTCCTGCAGGGTTGCGGGTTCGACTGCCTGGCCTGTCACAACCCGTACACCATCAATCCCTGCAATGACTGCGGGGAATGCGTCGACCAGTGCGTCTCCAGCGCGCTGTCGATCGATGAGCTGGGCCACGTCGCCTGGAACGAGCAGCTGTGCACCGGCTCGGACGGCTGCGTGTCGGTCTGCCGCTACGACTCCACCCCGAAGGCCCGGCGGCTGACCGTGGAGCAGATCCTGGCCAAGCTCCGCCCCGCGGCGCCCTTCCTCTCCGGGATCACCGTCTCGGGCGGCGAGTCGACCCGGCAGGCGCTGTTCCTGCGCGAGCTCTTCCTGGCGGTCCGGGCCGATCCGGAGCTCTCGAAGCTGACCTGCTTCGTGGATTCCAACGGCGACACCAACCTGCCGATCTGGGAGGTGCTCTCCTCGGTGATGGACGCCGCCATGATCGATCTGAAGGCGCTGGATCCGGACGTCCATCGACGGCTGACCGCCGCCGACAATGCCAAGGTGCTCGACACCATCAGGTTCCTGGCCGCATGCGACCAGCTCTACGAGGTCCGGCTGCTGATGATGCCCGGCCACAACGACTCCGACGAGCAACTGGTCGCCACCGGACGCTGGCTGGCCGCGATCAACCCGGCCATGCGGCTGAAGGTGATCGGCTTCCGCCACCACGGGGTGCGGCCCACCTCCGTCCCACTGCTGGAACCCACACCCGAGCAGCTCGTCCACTACCGCGACGTGCTGGCCACCCAGGGCGACTTCGAGTTCGTCCTGGTCTGAGCACGTCACCAGGAGGCTGCTCGCGCATCGGCACCGCGTATGACAACCTCGTCGGCGGCGATGACCCAGGCTCGCACTCTGACACCGCCTGTCAGCCCCTGGGCAGGCCCGATAAGCGGCACGGTTGCGCTGCAATCGGTCTGTGGCAGCTGACCCGATGCCATATGCGGTGGGAATGCGCTGGAGGAACCTCAGCACCCTGCACCAACCCGCCGCTTCATCAGGAGTCGCGTAGACCGGGGGACGGTTCCCTGGCTCAAAACGGACCAGAGAACCGTCCCCTGGTCCACAGAGCCATCTTTTCTGGGGCCACCAGGAACCGTCCCCGGTGGGCCCTATGAGAGTCGGGGCTAGCCGGCGTGGCCGTGGGTGCCGCGGCGGGCCAGCTCGGTGTAGAACGCGGTCAGGATCTGTTCGGCGGCCTCCAGGGCGGAGAGTTCGCCGCTGCCGACCTCGTCCTCCAGCGGGCCTCGGAGGGTTCCGACAGCCGGTGAGGTGCGCAGCGCGTCCTCCAGTTCGCCGCGGACCAGGGCCCAGAGCCATTCCCGCTGCTGCCGGGCCCGGCGGGCGTCCAGTTCGCCGGCGCTCTCCAGCGCGGCGCGGTGATCGAGCACCGCCTGCCAGACCTCGTCCAGGCCCTTGCCAGTGAGCGAACTCGAGGTGAGCACCGGTGGCCTGGGCGCCTTCGGATCGGACGAGATCAGCTTCATCGCGATCGCCAGCTCGCGGGCCGCCACCCGGGCCTCGCCCTCGTGGTCGCCGTCAGCCTTGTTCACCGTGATCACGTCGGCCATCTCCAGGATGCCGCGCTTGATGCCCTGCAGCTGGTCACCCGCTCGGGCCAGGGTGAGCAGCAGGAAGGTGTCCACCATGCCGGCGACCGCGACCTCGGACTGCCCGACGCCCACCGTCTCGACCAGGACGACGTCGAAGCCGGCCGCCTCGAGCACGAACATCGACTCCCGGGTGGTACGGGCGACACCACCCAGATGGGCGCCCGCCGGTGACGGCCGGATGAACGCCTGATCGGACTGGGCCAGTTCGCCCATCCGGGTCCGGTCGCCCAGGATCGACCCACCGGTACGGGCCGAGGTCGGGTCGACCGCCAGCACGGCCACCTTGTGCCCCTGGTCGATCAACCGCCGGCCGAGGGCGTCGATGAACGTGGACTTACCGGCGCCGGGGACGCCCGAGATGCCCACCCGCACCGCCCTGCCGGTGTGCGGACGAAGGATTCGCAGCAGGTCGGCGGCCACCGCGTGATGGGCCGGCTTGCTGGATTCGACCAGGGTGATCGCCCGCGCGATGCCCTGCCGGGACCCGGCCAGCACCAGCTCGGCCAACTCGGCCGGATCGGCCAGCGGACGCCGTCGCCTGGCCGGGTCGGCCCCCGGAGCAGGAGCGTCGCCGTACTGCCGTCCGGGGGTCGGGTCGGAGCGCAGGTAGAGCGGCTCCTCGCCCTCCGCCGCCGGGTTCGCGCGGGCGGCCCACTCGGGCAGCTCGGCATGCTCGGCACCGTGGACGCCCCCGTGGTCGGCGAGCGCCTCCCGTGCCTGTTCGTCAGTCATCACTCTCCTGATCGCCACTTTCTGCCAAATAGCGCCTCTGGCCGACAGAGCTGTCGGCCAGAGCGCTCACATGGCAGAAAATGCACCCCTGGTCCGGCCTCATGGACCTTCGACCCTATCCCGGGTCGGGCTGCCGACCCTTCGAGACTCGCGCTTGCGCGCGACCTCTGTTCCTCGGCCCGCTGACGCGGCCCTCTCAAGACTCCTCCCTTCCCGCCGCTACCAGCGACGTGGCGGTCGTCGTCTGGGATCGTCAGGCCGCGTCGAGGCGCTCCCGCAGCTTGGTCACCAGCTCGATGGCGGCCTCAGGGATGATCGTGCCGGGCGGGTAGATCGCGTCGGCGCCGTTGGCGTACAGCTCGTCGAAGTCCTGCGGCGGGATCACGCCGCCGACCACGATCATCATGTCCGGCCGGCCGAGCTTGTCCAGTTCCTGCCGCAGCGCCGGCACCAGGGTGAGGTGCCCGGCCGCAAGGGACGAGACGCCCACCACGTCGACATCGGATTCCACCGCCTGCCGGGCGCTCTCCTCCGGGGTCTGGAACAGCGGACCGACGTCCACGGTGAAGCCCAGGTCGGCGAACGCGGTGGAGATCACCTTCTGGCCGCGGTCGTGGCCGTCCTGGCCCATCTTGGCGACCAGGATGCGGGGACGTCGTCCCTCGGCCTTCTCGAAGTCATCGACCAACTGGCGGGCCTCGGAGACCCCGGTGGCCTGACCGAACTCGGCGTTGTACACACCCGAGATGGTACGGATGTTCGCGGTGAACCGGCCGAAGTGCTTCTCCAGCGCGTCGGAGATCTCGCCCACCGAGGCCTTCGCCCGGGCGGCGTCGATGCTCAGCTTGAGCAGGTTGCGATCCGGGTCGGTCGGGTCGGGGTTGGCCGCCGCCCAGGAGAGCCGCTCCAGCGCCTCGTCGGTGGCAGCCTGGTCGCGCTCGGCCCGCAGCCGGTGCAGCTTGGCGATCTGCTCCTCGCGCACCTTGGCGTTGTCGATCTTCAGCACGTCGGGCAGCACGTCGTTCTCGACGGTGTACTTGTTGACGCCGATCAGCGGTTGCCGGCCGGAGTCGATCCGGGCCTGGGTGCGGGCCGCGGCCTCCTCGATCCGCATCTTCGGGATGCCGGCCTCGATCGCCTTGGCCATGCCGCCGGCCGCCTCGACCTCCTGGATCAGATCCCAGCCCTTGCGGGCCAGGTCGTAGGTGAGCCGCTCGACGTAGGCGCTACCCGCCCACGGGTCGACGGTCCGGCAGGTGCCGGACTCCTGCTGGATGAACAGCTGGGTGTTCCGGGCGATCCGGGCGGAGAAGTCGGTCGGCAGCGCGATCGCCTCGTCCAGCGCGTTGGTGTGCAGCGACTGGGTGTGGCCCTTGGTCGCGCCCATCGCCTCCAGGCAGGTGCGCATCACGTTGTTGAACACGTCCTGCGCGGTCAGCGACCAGCCGGAGGTCTGCGAGTGGGTCCGCAGCGACATCGACTTGGGGTTCTTCGGCTCGAACTGGCGGACGAGCCGGGCCCACAGCAGCCGGGCGGCGCGGAACTTGGCGACCTCCATGAAGAAGTTCATCCCGACCGCCCAGAAGAAGCTCAACCGGGGGGCGAACTGGTCGACCTTCAGGCCCACCGACTCACCGGCCCGGATGTACTCCACGCCGTCGGCCAGGGTGTAGGCCATCTCGATGTCGGCGGTCGCCCCGGCCTCCTGCATGTGGTAGCCGGAGATCGAGATGGAGTTGAACTTCGGCATGTTCGCGCTGGTGAACGCGAAGATGTCGGCGATGATCCGCATCGACGGCGCCGGCGGGTAGATGTAGGTGTTGCGAACCATGAACTCCTTGAGGATGTCGTTCTGGATCGTGCCCGCGAGCTGCTCCAGCTTCACCCCCTGCTCCTCCGCCGCCACCACGTAGAGCGCCAGGACGGGGAGCACCGCGCCGTTCATGGTCATCGACACCGACATCTGGTCCAGCGGGATGCCGGAGAACAGCTGCCGCATGTCCAGGATCGAATCCACCGCCACGCCAGCCATGCCGACGTCGCCGGTCACCCGCGGGTGGTCGGAGTCGTAGCCACGGTGGGTGGCCAGGTCGAAGGCGATCGACAGGCCCTTCTGGCCGGCGGCCAGGTTGCGCCGGTAGAAGGCGTTGGACTCTTCAGCTGTAGAGAAGCCGGCGTACTGCCGGATGGTCCACGGCTGGTTGACGTACATGGTAGCGTACGGCCCCCGCAGGAACGGCGGGATGCCCGGGTACGTGTTGAGGAAGTCGAGCCCGGAGTAGGCCCGCTCGTCGTACATCGGCGGGACCAGGATGTGCTCGGGGGTCTGCCAACCCTCGGAGTACATCGGCGAGGCGTGCAGCAGCGCGTCGAACTGTTCGGCCGAGTCGGCCGGGGGAACCGTGGTGCCCAGGTCGATGCCTTCGAAGCTCGGGATGCCCTGCGCTGAGCCTGTCGAATGCGTCACTTCGCCACTCCCATCCGGTCCATCGCCTCGGAGAGGAAGGCGACCACGTCCATACCCATGAACACTTCTCCGTCGATCCAGTCGTTCACCTCGTCGGAGGCGGCCTCCTTGCGGTTGCCGGCGATGTAGACGGTCGGCACACCGGCCTCCTTGAGCGCGCGCGCCACCGGTACCGCCTGCTCGGCGTAGATCTTCGCCGAGGAGCACAGGATCACGTACTGCGCCCTCGACTCCTTCACCCGGGCGACGATCTCCTCCGGTGTCCCACCCTCGCTGGACGGGTGCTCGATCCCACCGACGCCCAGCATCGCGCCGACGAACATCTCCCGGGCACCGAAGTCGCGCCGGGCGCCCAGACAGGCCTGGAAGATGGCCGGCTTGGGATCGGCGGCGGCCGCGCGGTCGCGCAGTGCCTCGAAGATCTCGCTGTCGCGGTGCGGCGCCAGACCGGCGCGCTGGGGCGCGGCCGGGCGGGGACGGACGGTGAGCGGCTCCTCGTCGGGCTTGGGGAACATCGAGACGCCGGTCAGCGGCTGGCTGCGGTTGGCCAGGCGCGTGGCCCGCTCGGCCCTGGTGGCCTCGATCCGGTCGGCGACCAGGCCGGAGGTGAGCGCGGTGACCATGCCGCCGGCCGCCTCGATCTCCTGGAAGGCCGACCAGGCGCGAGTGGCCAGGTCGTCGGTCAGCGACTCCACGTACCAGGAGCCACCGGCGGGATCGGACACCTTGCCGATGTGGGATTCCTCGGCGGCCAGCACCTGGGTGTTGCGCGCCATCCGGCGGCTGAACTCGTCGGGCAGGCCCTGCGCGGTGTCGAACGGCAGGCAGGTGATGATCTCGGCCCCGCCGACCGCGGCGGCGAACGTGGCGATCGTGCCCCGCAGCAGGTTGACCCACGGGTCGTCGCGGGTGATCATCCGCCAACTGGTCACGGCGTGCTGGACGGCGCCGCGGTCCTTCGCCGGGACGCCGCTGACCTCGCAGACCCGCGCCCAGAGCCGGCGCAGGGCGCGCAGCCGGGCGATGGTCATGAACTGGTCGGTGTTGGCGCTCACCCGGAAGGCGAGCTGGCCGGCCGCGGCCGCCGGGGCGATCCCGGCCGCCTCCAGGTCGCGCAGGTAGGCGACGCCGGTGGCGATCGCGAAGGCGAGCTGGTCGATGTCGCTGGCGCCGGCGTCGTCGTAGGGCAGCACGTCGACCGAGAGCGCCCGGACCGCGGGCAGCTCGGCCAGCGCGGCCTCCACCCACCCGGCGTGCGCGCTCAGATCGGGTGCGCCGCCGGTCCGGGCGGCCAGGCCGAGCCCGTCCAGGCCCAGGTTGCCGCGCGGGAACGTGGCCCCCTTGGCCTTCCAGTAGCCGACCAGGGCCTTGGCCGCGGCCACCTGATCCTCGGCGCTGGTGACCGAGATCGGCGCCAGGTCGGGCTGGACACCGTCCAGCACCGCCGCGAGGTCGTCGGCGGCGACGGCGTCGCTGCCGACCCGCAGCCAGACCGAGCTGGCACCGCGTTCGAGGTCGGCCAGGATCTCACGCCTGGTGAAGGCGACGTCCGGATCCTCGTGCAGCTGGCGGACGTCCCAGGTCACCATCGGGCTGGTCTTCACCATCGTCCCGCGGGTGAACGGCATCACCCCCGGGTGGCCGAGTGGGCGGTCCGCGCGGGTGCCCTCCTCGTCGGCGTCGGCCTCGGGAGCACCCGAGCCGGCCCGGCTCTCCCTGGTGTACAGGGGTTCGATGGTCAGGCCATCGACGGTGGTCGTCCGCAGCCGCTTCATGGCCTGGTCGATGGTGAGTTCCCTGCCTTCGGGGCGGCCTCGATTGAGCACCTTGAGGACTTCGGTCTCCCACTGTTCACGGGTGGGGGCGGCGAAGTCCCCGGCAAGCAGCAACGGGGTATCGGTCATGGATGAAACCCTATCGTCGCAATCCCGGCGGCGCTGGCGGTCAGACCAAAAAAACCGTCCAGCGATACCGCCCGGCTCAATTCCTGGGACGACAGGGTCAAACGACCTGTTGCACCAGCGCCTCGGCCGAGCGGACCATGGTGGCCGTCTCCCGCTCCCAGTCGGGCTCCTGGCCGCGGAACGGCCCGGTGGCCAGGGAGATGACCACCGCGGCGGCACGGAACCGCAACTGGGTCGGGTCGACCCGGGTGTCGAAGACCGGCACCCAGCTGCGGACGAGTTCGTGGACCCGGGCCTGCTGGGCGGGGTTCATCCGCTGGATGGTGGAGAGGTGTGCGACCAGGCAGGCGAGATCGTCCACCCGGTGCCCGGGGCCGATGGTGTCGATGTCCAGCAGGCCGCAGACCCGTCCGTCCGCGACGTGCACCTGACCCTCGTGGAAGTCGCCGTGGGTGGCTTCGTTGCCCAGCCCCACCGGGGCCAGGCCGGCCGAGATGGTGTCGACCAGCCGGGCCAGCCGGTCCTCCAGCCGCGGGACCGCCTTCGCCACCACGTTGGCGTAGTGGTGGACGGCGTCGCTCCACGGCGGTCGCCGTTCCAGCTGGGCGACGCTGGCCGGCAGCGAGTCGAGCAGTTCGATCAACTGCTCGGCGGTGCACGGCGGGGTCGGGTCGAACACCGCCTGGGCCAGCGGGACGCCACGGAGTTCGCGCAGGATGAGCAGGTGGTCGTCGGTGGTGGCGGCGATCGGCGCCACGGGCACGCCCGCGTCGGCGAGCAGCCGGTGCCGGCGGACCACGTCGTCGAACAGCTTGGGCCGCAGCACCTTGACGTACACCGCCTCGCCGCCGGGCTCGGCCACCCGCACCACCGCGCGCCGCCGGGGCCGGTAGCCGACCATGTGCAGATCCAGGTCGGCCGGCGTCACCGCGTGATCGAACACCTGGTGGGCGTTGCACACCTCGGCCATCGACTCGGCGTAGGCGGCCCGGGCCAGGCCGGGCAGATCGGGATCCTGCGGGTAGATCCAGACCGCCACCTCCCGCTCGCCGTCGGCGAAGATCTCCGCCGCGGCATCGCTGGCCGCCGGCCCGGAGGCCCGCGCGCTCACCCCGAGCAGTTCCTCCCGGCGGCCGTAGGGCCACTCCACCACGGCGGAGTAGGTGGCGGTGGTGGAATGCGGCGGGTTGGCGTCGACGTGGTCCAGCGTCCAGCTGACCAGCCGGCCGCCGGCGTGGTCCACCGCGGCCTGCAGCAGCCCGCCCGCCTCGGCGGACGTGAGCAGCGCCGAGCCGTCAGGATCCTGCCGGGTCACGCTCACCTCCTGCCACGTCGTGGCGTCAGGCTATGCCCCACCCGCTGCGCCCGCGCCTCCGACGCGCGGAACTCGCCCCTCCCCCGGCGGCCCGACGCCGGACGCGAAGGGTGGCAGCGGACGGGCCGGCGGAACGAGCGGGAGCGGTCGGGAACCGCTGGTCAATGGGCGTGGGTACTGCGACCGCCGGCTGAGGCCGGCCCGCAGGGCCGAGTCCCGAAGCCCGCGACCCTTCGAGACTCGCGCTACGCGCGACCTCAGGGATCGCTTAGTGCACTAGCCAGCGTTTCCTTTCGGGACTCGCGCTACGCGCGACCTCAGGGATCGCTTTGTGCACTAGCCAGCGTTTCCTTTCGAGACTCGCGCTACGCGCGACCTCAGGGATCGCGCGCTTCCTTAGGCGGGGTGGGGTTCGGCGGTACCCAGGTTGGTCAGCCGGACGCGGGCGACCCGGCGTCCGTCCAGCTCGGTCACCCGCAGCTCGAAGCGGGTGGCGCCGACCTCCTGCGGCTCCGACGGTTCCAGGGTGACCTCGCAGTGGTCGTCCAGCTGGGGAAGCGCGCCGAGCTGGGCCATCAGGTAGCCCGCCACGGTGTCGTAGGGACCCTCGGGCAGCGCGTAGCCGAACTCGTCGGCGAAGTCCTCCAGCGTGGTCAGGCCGTCCAGGTCCACCGAGGAGTCGGTGTTCGCCAGGCTGCCGGCGGTCTCGTTGTCGAACTCGTCGGTGATGTCGCCGATCAGTTCCTCGATCAGGTCCTCGATGGTGACGATGCCGGCGGTGCCGCCGTACTCGTCGCGGACGATCGCCAGGTGCGCCTTGTTCTGCCGCAACTCGGTCAGCGCGCGCAGGATCCGCATGCTCTGCGGCAGGCTGGCCACCGGCCTGACCAACTGCCGGACCGGAGCGTTGCGGGCGACCGCGTCCAGCCCCACCAGGTCGCGCAGGTGGACGAAGCCGAGCACATCGTCGGAATCCCGGCCGGTCACCGGATAGCGGCTGTGCGCGCCGTCCTGCACCTCCTGCAGCGCCTGGTGCGCCGGCAGGTCGCCGTCCAGGAAGTCGACCTCGGTCCGCGGGATCATCGCCTCGCGCAGCGAGATCTCGCCGGCGGCGAAGACCTCGTCCACGATCTGCCGTTCCTCGTCGCCCAGGGTGGTGGACGAGCCCACCATGGAGCGCAGCTCCTCGTCGGTGACCTCCTCGCGCCCCACCTTCGGATCGCCGCCGAGCAGCCGCACCAGGCCGTTGGTGGAGACGCCGAGGAACCAGATCACCGGCTTGGCGATGGTGGCGATCGCGCTCACCAGCGGCCCCAGCGCCATCGCGAAGGACTCCGCCCGCTGCATCGCCAGCCGCTTGGCGGTGAGCTCACCGATCACGATCGAGAAGTAGGAGATCACGATCGTGATCAGCACCAGCGCCAGCGGGTCGGCGGCGGCGTTCGGAACGCCCCAGGTCTCCAGCACGTCGCCGAACGCGTCGGAGAGCAGGGCGCCGCCGAAGGCCGCCGACAGGAACCCGGAAAGCGTGACGCCGATCTGAACCGCGGAGAGGAAGAGGTTCGGATCGGCGCTGAGCTGGGCGACGGTGCGCCCCCGTTTGCCACGGACGGCCAGCTGCTTCAGCTGACTCTCGCGCAGCGACACCAACGCCATCTCGGCAGCGGCGAAGACGCCGCCGATCAGGATGAACACGAAGATCAACGCCACATTGCCGACGATCTCGTTCATCCGGCTCCTCTCCCACTCGGGGCACTCATTCTAGGGGAATCGGCCGGACCTTCCGCGTCCGGCCAGGGCGGCAGGATGCCACCGGCCGGGCCGGCACCGGCTCGGCGCTGGTAGCCTCGTCTGCCGTGGCTGCCGGTGGGTTCTCCTTCGCTGCGGGAAACCTGCGTCAACTCCTGGCCGTCCCCCGCTACCTGACCGGGGCGTTGCGTGCCCGCCGGGCCCGGCGGGATCCGCGCAGCTGGGTGATCGGCTCGGCCTTCGGCGTGGCGGACGGAGCGCTGGCCTTCGCCCGGGCCGCCCTGGAACTCCCCGACCCGCCACGGCTGACCTGGCTGGCGGCGAGCGAGGGCGAGGCCGCGGACGCGCGCGCGGCCGGTTTCGAGACCGTCGATCGGGACGGGGACGACGGCCTGCGGGCCACGCTGGGCGCCGGGCTGATCGCGGTCACCCACGGCTTCGGGGACGTCAACCGGTTCGGCGTGACCGGCGCGGTGATCGTCCAGCTGTGGCACGGCGCCCCGCTGAAGAAGCTGCACGCCGACTCCCCCGCCGTGATCGGCGCCGGGCGGCTCGGCCGGATCCCCGGGATGCCGGCGCTGATGCGCTGGGCCTACCGCCGGGTCAGCCGGCGGATCAGCCTGCTGCCGGTGTCGTCGGCGTTCTTCGCTCCCTTCCTGCGCAGCGCCTTCCATCTGACCGACCAGGTGCGGGTGCTGGGCGAGCCGCGGACCGACGTGCTGTTCGGCGGCGACCCCGGGGAGCTCACCGCGGCCTCCCGCGGGCTGCTGAGCAGCCGGCTGGGCGAGCTCGGCGATCGCCGGGTGGTGCTGTTCGCGCCGACCTGGCGGGACGGCCAGCCCGATCCGTCCATTCCGACCGACGCGGACTGGGCGGCGATCGAGGCCTTCTGCGAGCGGCACGACGCGGTGCTCGTGATCCGTCCGCATCCGCTCGGGGTGGGCGCCTACCGCCACACCAGCGAGCGGGTGAAGCTGTTGCCGCCCACGGTGCAGCGGGAGTCGATGCCGCTGCTGTGGGGGGTGTCGGCCCTGATCACCGACTACTCCTCCATGCTGATCGACTACGCGGTGACCGGGCGTCCGATCGTGCTGCTCGCGCCGGACCTTGAGCATTACCGGGCCAGCCGCGGACTGTACGTCGACTACGCCGAACTCACCGGGGGGTGGGACACCACCTGGGGACAGGCCCTCGGCACCCTGGACGCCCTGTTCGCCGACCCGGCCCGGTACGCCGCCGCGGCCCGGCGGAGCCGGGAGCTCGCGGCCAGGTTCCACCGCCACACCGACGGCCACAACGCACGGCGGGTGGCCGAAGCGGCCGACGCCCTGGTGCGGCAGCGCTTCGGCTAGTCACCGCCGGGTTCAGCCGGCCGCCAACTGCTCGTCCAGCACCTGGCGGAAGAGCTCGATCGGCTGGGCGCCGGAGATCGCCTGATCGCCGATCACGAAGAACGGCACGCTGGAGATCCCCAACTGCTGGGCGAAGGTGGTGGAGTCCTCGACGGCGGCGCGGAGATCGTCCCGGTCCAGGTCGGCGGTGAAGCGCTCCAGATCGGGGACGCCCGCGGTCTCGGCGAAGGCGATCAGGGTCTTCCGGGGAAGGTCGGGGTGACCTCCCTCGGGCGGCGCCGCGGCATGCACGGCGTGCAGGTACTCGGCGAACCTGCCCTGTTCGGCGGCGGCCCGCAGCGCGACCGCTCCGGTGGTGGAGTCCTCCCCGAAGTAGGAGACGTCGTGGAACTCCAGCCGCACCTTGCCGGTGTCGACGTACTCGGCGATCAGGGTCGGCATGATCTCGGTGGTCACCCGGGCGCAGAACGGGCAGCGCAGGTCAGCCCACTCGCTGAGCACGACCGGAGCGTCGATGTCCCCGATCGCCAGGGTGTCGGCCGGGTCGCGCCGGACGATATCGATCGGCTCGCCGGGCTCCGGCGACTCCGCCGGCGGGGTCGCCGTGGTGGCGGGAGGCGTGGGGGTCACCACCGGCGCGCTCACCGCGGGCGGCGCGGCAAAGGGGTTGCCACCGCCACCGGCCAGCAGCATCCCGGCCAGCAGCGCGATCACCAGCGCCAGGCCCAGGTTCAGCAGGCGGGCCCCCTTCAGCCGCTTCTCGAGGCGCTCGACAGTCGGGTCCACCGGGTTGCTCATTGCCTCAGGCTAGCGGCCTGGCCGGTACCAGGTGGGCCGGCCGCTCAGGTCACCCGGGAGCGGTCGACGGTGCGTTCGGCGCCGAACAGGACGCCGCGCAGGAAACCGGCTCCCCAGGAGAGGTGCATGGTGATCAGCACCGCCGCGTTCAGCAGGCGGTCGAGCAGGTCGCCGCCGCCGAGCCGGGTGATCCCGACCACCGAGGCGCCGGCCAGGTAGGTGAGCGCGCCCAGGTGGGCCAGGCCGGCCAGCTTCCCGGCGGGGCCCCGCAGCAGGCCCAGCGCCTGCAGCAGCAGGCCGGTGAGGCTGAGCCCGACGATCAGCGCGACCGCCGGCGGCGGCAGGTAGCGCCAGGGAGTCCCCCGCTGCCGCCGCACCAGGTGACCGCGCCAGACCCCGGTGGCGTACATCTGGCGGCGCAGCGCGTCCAGGCTCGCCCGCGGCCAGTAGGTCACCTTCAGCTTCGGCGTGAACAGCACCTGGTACCCGGCCGCCCGGATCCGGGAGTTGAGCTCCCAGTCCTCGGCACGCCGCAGCCCCTCGTCGAACAGCCCGACGCCGAACAGCACCTCACGGCGGAAGACACCGAGGTAGGCGGAGTCGGCCGGAGCCTCCTCCTCGCCGTGGTGGTAGACGCCGCCGCCCAGCCCGAACGGGCTGTTGTAGGCGCGCGCGATGGCCAGCTGCACCCGTCCCTCACCCTTGGCGACCATCACGCCGCCGAGGTTGCCGCAACCGGTCCGGCGCAGAATCTCGACCGCGGCGGCGGTGTAGCCGGGCGGCAGTTCGGCGTGGGCGTCCACCCGGATCACCACCGGATGCCGGCTGGCCCGGATCGCCGCGTTGACCCCCTTGGGAATGTCGTTGAGCGGATTCGACACCAGCCGGATCCGCGGGTCGGCCGCCGCCAGGTCCGCGGCGATGGCGTCGGTGTCGTCGGTGGAGACCCCCAGCGCCAGCACCAGCTCGGCCTCCCCGTCGTACTCCTGGGCCAGGATCGCCCCGACCGCCCGGGCGAGGTGCCCGGCCTCGTTCAGTACCGGCATCACGTACGACACCGGCACCCGCTCGGGCAGCGGGTCCAGGATGGGACGGGGGGCTGCCGGCTCGCTCACCCGGTCATTCTGACAGACCGTCCGCCGCCGGTGTGGTCGCGAAGCGCCGACCCCTCGTCCCCGCTGTGACACGGTTGGGCGCGGTCAGCCCAGGACGTCCCGGTTGCGGAAGACCAGCAGACCGACCGCGAACGCGAGCACCGCCAGGCCGGTCAGCGAACCGATCCCCGGCCAGTCCCACCCGTCCATGATCGGGAACCTCCCGAACGCCCAGCCGAACGGCGACAGCTCCGCGAGCCAGCGCCAGTCCTCCGACTGCCGGCCGATCACGTTCGACACGTAGCTGACGACGGCAAGCCCGGCACCGGCCCCGATCGCCGCGCTCCGCCGTCCGGTGGCGGCACCGACCGCGAGCGAGACCAGGGCGATCGCGATCGCCAGCACGGTGAGGGACGCCACCCCGGCCAGGGTGCGGCCGGCGTCGAGGTCGAGGGCGAACGGGCCGGACGAAGCAACCAGCATCGCCCAGAGCACCACGCCCAGGATCAGGAACCGCACCACGATCGCCAGCGCGCGCTCGGCGTACACCCGGGTACGACCGACGCCGTGGGCGAGGGTCAGCTCGAGCATGCCCTCCTCCTCGTCGCCGCCGATCGCCCGGGCTCCCCAGCCGACCCCGGCGATCACCACCAGGATCGCCGCGGTGAGCTCCAGGATGGACGAATGGACGTACCCGGCGCCGCTGAACATGATGTCGAAGCCCATCCCGACCACCAGCGACCTCGGCAGCGAGTCGAGCATCGCCTTCATCTCGGGCGAACCGCCGATGGACTCGAAGAAGGGCAGGTAGACGACGCCGACCACGAGCAGGCCGATCGCCCAGCCGAGCAGGGCCTTCCAGCCGTGGCGGAGTTCCGCGTTGAGAAGGGGCATCAGTTCGCTCCGTACAGGTCGAGCACCAGTTCCTCCAGGTCGGGCTCGGCGACCACCAGGCTCACCAGGTCGAGCGCACCGAGGGCGGCGACCAGCTCCTTGGGTCTGCCTTCCAGCAGGCCGGTGACGGTCACCTCGCCGTCGCTGCCGTCCACCTGCAGGTCGAGCCCGAACCCGGCGAGTTCCGCGGCGACGCCCTCGGCCGTCCCACGTGCCACCGCCCGGATCCGGCGGGTGGCTGTGGCGCGGAGTTGGCTCATCGGCGCGACGGTGACCAGCCGGCCGTGGTTGAGCACGGCTGCGGTGTCGGCGATCTGCTCGATCTCGCTCATCACGTGGGACGACAGGAAGATCGTGGTGCCGGCGTCCCGGGCCTCGGCGACCAGGCCGAGCACCTGCCGCTGCGCCAGCGGATCGAGCCCGGAGGTCGGCTCGTCCAGGATCACCAGTTCGGGACTGTGCATGAAGGCCTGGATCAGGCCGAGCTTCTGCTTGTTGCCCTTCGACAGCTTGCGGCTGGCGTCCCCCAGCCGGACGTCGAGCTGCTCGGCCAGCCGCAGCGCCCGGGCGTTGGACTCCTTCGGGGTGGCGCCGAGCGAGGCCCAGTAGGCGAGGTGGTCGCGTCCGCTCAGCTTCGGGTCGAGCCGCAGTTCGCCCGGCAGGAAGCCGATCCGGTTGCGCAGCGCCGGACCGCCCGTCCGGGGATCCTGACCCAGTACGGTGGCGTGGCCGGCGGTGGGCCGGACGATGTCGAGCAGGATCCGCATCAGCGTGGTCTTGCCGGCGCCGTTGTGGCCGATCACCCCGAACACCGAGCCGCTGGGGATCTCCAGGTCGAGGTCGTCCAGCGCCCGGATCGGGCCGAACTTCTTGCTGAGCCTGCTGGCGGTGATGGCTGCGGTCATGTCGGGTCTCCTTCGCTGGGTACCTGATAGATGCCGTTCATCAGCAACTCCATGAGGGTGGTCATGACGCGCTGGTAGGCGTCGCCGTCCAGCACCTCGGCACCCAGGCTGCGGGCCAGGTGGCCCTGGAAAGCGAGCGGGATCAGGCCGAGCGCGGTGGCCAGGGCGGCCGCTACTTTGGGGTCCACGCCGTCGCGGAGCCGAATCGGGTACGCGCCCGATTCCAGGCCCCGGACGGCCTCCCGCTCCAGCCGGTCCCAGAGCGCGGCCCCCGCCGGGCCGCCGTCCATGATGAGGCGCGAGATGTAGACCAGCCAGGGGTGGTGTGGCGGGTAGCCGGCGATCATCGCAGCCACGCTGGGCTCGTCCGCCAGATCGACCTCGCCGCCGATCCGGAAGCCCTCGGCCATCAGGAAGTCGTCGCAGGCCTCGCGCAGCTTCTCCTTCGAGCCGTAGTGGTGGATCACCAACGCCGGGGAAACCTCGGCCTGCTGCGCTATCTCCCGGACGGACGCCGCCTCGAACCCCCGGCGCCCGAAGACATCGATGGCGGCATTCCTGATCCGGGCCGCCGCAGTGAGGTCTGAATGCATGTTCAGTATGCTAAACAATTGTTCAGCTGAAGGCAAGGATCCCCCACTCGCCACCACGGCAACATGGTGTGGCTTTCGGCTCGTACTCGCACCAAAAGCCACACTCTGTGGGCCTCCCCCGCTGTCATCCGGTGGCGGGGCGCAGCCGTCGGGCGAGTCGGTCGGTGACGGGGGCGTGGTGCGCCAGGTAGGCCGCTGGGCCAACCAGCGCCAGGGCCCCGGCGACGATCCAGGATCCGGCGTCCGCCGCCGGGCGGCTCGACCATGTGGTGAGCGCCACGTCCCCCAGCGGAAGGCCGCCGAGGCCCGCCAGCAGCGACCAGATCACCGGCACGAGGGCGGCCTTGCTGAGGTCGATGAGCCAGGTTCCGATCAGCGCCGCCCCGAAGAAGCCCAGGGTGTTGCGGACGGTGGCCAGCATGGTGTCGCCGTGGTCGACGATCAGGCCGGCAGCGAAGACGGCACAGCACGCGGCAGCGACCCCGAGGTCGGCCAGCCAGACCCGCCGAACGGCCTGGTACTCCAGGGTGACGTCCTGCCGGGCGAGACCCTGGCAGTAGGCGACCACCGCGGCCAGCGGGATCAGGAAGCTGACCGGCGAGGCGAAATCCGGGCCGCCGGTCAGGTTCGGCAGCGAGACCAGGACGCCGGCCCCGGGCAGGCACAGGACGGCCGCCGCGACCGTGATCGCCGCGAGCAGCGCGAGCATCCTGGACTTCGCCCACCACTTCACGAGCACGTCCACAAGGCTTCGAGGGTGCGGTTGATCTCCCGCACCTGCTGATCTTCGGACTGCCTCAGCAGCGGCTCGACGCCTTCACGATCGCTGACCCTGTCGTCGATCTGGGGTGTCCCGCTGTTGATCACCAGCCAGTCCTTGACCACGAAGTGGCCGAGCAGGTCAGTCGGCTCATCGTCCATCGGGTGGCAGCTGTTGGCCAGGCCCAGGGCGAGATTCTCGGTGCGTTCGGCTGGGGTATCGCTGTGGTTGTACACCAGCTGAGGAGCGTCGTCCTGCGGCGAAGACCGGGCGTTCTCGGCCAGCACGGACGGCAGGACGACACCCAGGTCTCGCCAGTGGTCAAGCACCGCGCGGAGTGCGGCGATGTCGGGTTCGGCGTAGGCCCGGCGTTCCGGCCACAGGCAGATCCGCGGTTCGCCGTCCCAGCACACCACGGGGCCGGTCCGCGGCTGTTCGGGCGAGTAACCGACCTGGCCGCACAGCGCGCCGGCGGCGATCAGCCCCGCGGCGACCGGCGCCAGGCAGGCGGCCCACCACAGCCAGGGCCGGTTCCTGGTGATGGTGACCCACACCAGCCAAGCGGAGGTGGCGATCAGGCAGCTGGCGATCAGTACGACGCCGCTGAGCACCGCCGTGCTTGGCACGTCCGAGGGGCCGCAGCACCCGCCCCACTCCGCCGACAGGTGGCGCAGCCACGGCGGCTCCATCGCGTGGGTGAACGCGAACCAGAAGAACGCCAACAGCACGGCGACGGGCAGGGCGACCGCCGGCCGGAGCGCGACGCCGACCGCGAACCCCAGGCACGTCCAGGCCAACAGGGAGAGCAGGCTGGTCAGCCACAACCCCCCGGCGGCCAAGCCGCCCACCGCGATCACCGAGACCATGAGGAGGGAGGCGGTCGGCAGCCAGGTGAGCAGAATCGGGAGGCCGAACCTGGCCAGCATCGGTCGCGCGGACGGACGCCGCAACAGGTCGGCACGCCGCTGCCAGGAGCCCTCCGCCGCGCCCGTCAGGGCGGCGATCATGCCCAACACCACCAGCGCGCCGGTCTTCTGCGCCGCCATCCAGTACGGGTAGTTGTCGAAGTACGGCAGTTGGCGGTTGTTCATGATCGCGACGGTCAGCCCGGTCAGCGGCATGGTCCAGATCGCCCAGTTGCGGCGCAGCAGCGCCCGGATCGGCATCAGGCGTCCTCGCCGACCAGGCGCAGGTAGGCGAGCTCGGTCTGCTGGCGGGAGCCCTCCGGCGCCAGGGCGAGCAACTCGGCGGGCGTCCCCTGCCACCGCAGAGTGCCCTGGGCGATCACCCGGACCTGATCGTAGGTGTCCTCGATGTCGTCGATCTGGTGGGTGCTGATCACCACGGTGAGGTCGTCCGGCAGGTTGGCCAGCACCTCCCGGAACCGGAACCGCTGCGCCGGATCCAGGCCCGCGGTCGGCTCGTCCAGCAGCAGCACCCGGTCGGTGGCGCTGAGGGCGGACGCCAACCCCAGCCGGCGAAGCTGACCGCCGGAGAGCCGGTTCGACTTCTGGTGAAGCTGGTCCTCCAGGCCCACCGCGGCGATCGCCTCGCGCGCGGCGGACGAGGCGGCGGAGGTGGACAGGCCGCCCAGCCAGGCCGCGTACTGCACAGCCTCGAGGACGGTCAGCCCGGGCATCGGGACGATCTGCTGCGGCATCAGCCCCACCACCCGCGCCAGCTCGCGGCGTGACCGGCGCCGCCCGTCCAACTGGATGGCCCCGCCGGCCGGTGCGAGCAGGCCGGTCATCAGCTTCAGCAGCGTGGACTTGCCTGCACCGTTGGGGCCGAGCAGCACCGTCTTGCCCGGCTCGAAGGCCACCGACAGGCCACGGACGACCGGCCGGCCGGCCGAGTACCCGAAGGTCAGATCCTCGGTCCGCAGCCCCGCGCGACCCCCGCTCACGCGGGGTCCCGGCGACGTTGTTGGGGAGAGCGCAGCGGATGAGAAGAACTCCGTGGGGTGCTCATGCCCTGAACCGCAGCTGGGGACGCCGGCCGACCAGCCCGTCCTGGCGGGTGTGGGCCGTTCTCGCTACCGCCTCAGATTCGGACACCGGGCCCTCCATATACTCAGTATCATTGGTTGCGAGCAACTCTATACCGGGTATCTCTGGTTCGCAGCCGAAACGCTTCGACACTGACCACCGAGCAGGCGGTGATCAAACTGAGGTGGAGACCACCTTCCCCCACAGCCTGCCGCCGGGGGACGCGCCGGTGCCCGGCTCCACCCCCGCCGAAGCGCTCCGACATCCGGTCGAGGCGCCCACGGCGAGTGAGACGAAGGCGACCGCGATAAGGAGGGCAGGGACTCGGTCGGATTGCTGCGCACCGCCCGCTCCGCCTGGCCGCCGGGGCAACATAGTGTGGTTTTTGGTGCGAGTACGCACCGAAAGCCACACCGTATGGCTCGGGTCAGCGAGGGTGACCGCCCAACTGGGAGCTCACCCGGCTCGACGCAATCAAAACGGGTGTGGGTGCGACTCTCCTCACAGCTTGCCGCGACGAGGGAGCGGGACCCCAGCGTCCGGCCGCGTTGTGATCAAACGGGTGTGGACGCCACTTCGATCACAGCTTGCGACCCGAACGCGACCGGGATCAGCCGAGCTTGGCGGCCAGGTTCTCGTCCAGCGCGGCCAGGAAGTCCTCGGTGGTGAGGAAGGGCTGGTTCGGACCGACCAGCAGCGCCAGGTCCTTGGTCATCTTGCCGCTTTCGACGGTCTCGACGCAGACCTGCTCCAGGGTCTCGGCGAAGCCGGTCACCTCGGGGGTGCCGTCCAGCTTGCCGCGGTGCTTCAGGCCACCGGTCCAGGCGAAGATCGAGGCGATCGGGTTGGTCGAGGTCGGCTCGCCCTTCTGGTGCAGCCGGTAGTGCCGGGTGACGGTGCCGTGGGCGGCCTCGGCCTCGACGGTCCGGCCGTCCGGGGTCATCAGGACGGAGGTCATCAGGCCGAGCGAGCCGAAGCCCTGCGCCACGGTGTCGGACTGGACGTCGCCGTCGTAGTTCTTGCAGGCCCAGACGTAGCCGCCTTCCCACTTCATCGCCGAGGCGACCATGTCGTCGATCAGCCGGTGCTCGTAGGTCAGGCCGCGGGCGGCGAACTCGGCAGCGAACTCGGTCTCGAAGATCTCGGCGAAGATGTCTTTGAAGGCGCCGTCGTAGGCCTTGAGAATCGTGTTCTTGGTCGAGAGGTAGACCGGGTAGTTGCGCATCAGGCCGTAGCTGAAGGAGGCCCGGGCGAAGTCGGCGATCGACTGGTTGAAGTTGTACATCCCCATCGCGACGCCGCCGTCGTCGCCGTAGTTGGCGACCACGTGCTGGATCGGCTCGGAGCCGTCCGTCGGGGTGAAGGTGATGGTGAGCTGGCCGGCGCCGGGCACCTTGAAGTTGGTCGCCTTGTACTGGTCGCCGTGGGCGTGACGGCCGATCACGATCGGCTTGGTCCAGCCGGGCACCAGCCGCGGGATGTTGGAGATGATGATCGGCTCGCGGAACACCACGCCGCCCAGGATGTTGCGGATGGTGCCGTTCGGCGAGACCCACATCTTCTTCAGGCCGAACTCCTCGACCCGGGCCTCGTCCGGGGTGATGGTGGCGCACTTCACGCCCACGCCGTGCTGCTTGATGGCGTGGGCGGCGTCGATGGTGACCTGGTCATCGGTGGCGTCGCGGTGCTCGATTCCGAGGTCGTAGTACTCCAGGTTCACGTCCAGGTACGGGTGGATCAGGCGGTCCTTGATGAACTGCCACATGATCCGGGTCATCTCGTCGCCGTCGAGTTCGACAACCGTGCCCTGCACCTTGATCTTCGCCATCTTCGCTCCTTCAACCGCGGTCGGTGGGCTCAAGATACCAATCGGCAGCGGGCGCTCAGCTAATCTGTCTCCTCGTGATCGACTCCACCCACTGGCTGCTGACGCTGACCTGCCCGGACCGGCCCGGAATCGTCCATGCCGTGACCGGTGCGATCGTCGAGGCGCAGGGCAACATCACCGAACTGCAGCAGTTCACCTCGACGGAGTCGGGCCGGTTCTTCATGCGGGTGCAGGTGCAATCCGGGTTCGACCGGTCGTTCTTCGAGCAGAAGTTCGCCGCGATCGCCCAATCCCTGGCGGCGGAGTGGAACCTGGACTTCGTCGGACGGCGCCGGCGCACCCTGGTGCTGGCGTCCAAGGCCGGCCACTGCCTGAACGACCTGCTGTTCCGGACCCGCTCGGGCTACCTGCCGCTGCGGATCCCGCTGATCATGGCCAACCACCCCGACCTGGAGGATCTGGCCACCTTCTACGGCGTCCCGTTCCAGCACATGGTGGTGACCCCCGAGACCAAGGCGGACGCCGAGCGCCGCATCCTGGACGCGGTCGCGGAGTACGACATCGAACTGGTGGTGCTGGCCCGCTACATGCAGATCCTCTCGCCCGAGCTGTGCCACGAGCTCGAGGGCCGGGCGATCAACATCCACCACTCCTTCCTGCCCGGCTTCAAGGGGGCCAACCCGTACCGCCAGGCGCATTCCCGCGGGGTGAAGCTGATCGGCGCGACGGCCCACTTCGTCACCTCCGACCTGGACGAGGGCCCGATCATCGAGCAGAACGTCCGCCGGGTGGATCACACCATGGAGGTGCCGCAACTGGTCGCGATCGGCCAGGAGCAGGAGGCCCGGACGCTGACCGAGGCGGTCCGGCTGTTCAGCGAGCACCGCGTCCTGCTGGACGGGGCGCGGACGGTCATCTTCCGCTGACGACCTCAGCCATCCCGCACCCCGACCGCTCCGCCGCGACCGCGGCGGGAGGGAAGGAGCCCCGGCGAGAACCGTGGTAGCGGGCCGAGGCACCGAGCTTGTCAGCGCTTCGCCAGGTGCTCCCGCCAGCGCTCGAGAATGCGTTCGGTCGCCTCCTCGTCACCCCTGGTGGCGTGCTCCAGCCCCATCCATTCCCGGGCTCGCCGCAGTTCAGCCAGGATCTCGGTCTGACCACCACCGGCATGCAGCCGATCGGCGATCCAGCCGACATAGGTGTCGTACTCCCCTTCCGGCGGGCGCAGCTCGAACGGCCCGGTGTACACCCCGATCGGATCCCAGGTGTTCTCCAGGACGTCTCCGATCAGCGCCTCCAGTTCCAGCTCGGCCGCCCGGCCACGGTGGTCGATGTGCAGCTGCACGGCCCCCGGGACGGTTCCCGCGCGAGGGTGGTCCCTGGGCGCGTGGAAGTAGAAGTCGACCTGACAGTCCCCCGGCTCCCACAGCGCGGTGAAGCCGGCAACCCGGTCGGAGTGCTGATCCACCGCGGGCCAGTGAGCGTTGAACAGCGCCCTGAGGCTCTCGGCTGCCGCACGGGTGGCGTCCTCGTCCTCCTGCGCCCACAGGAACCAGGACACCCCGACGAACCGGTCGCGATGGACGTGCCAACCGGTCGCCGGCCAGTCCGCAGTCGGCGGGCTGAAGTACTGCCTGCCCCGGGAAAGCGGCCGCTCCGGCTCGGTGACCATGCGGCCCTCGACCGGTATCCCGAAGGAAGCGAACCAGGCGCGGCGATCCTCGTCCGTGGTGGGCCAGTCCGACGCGACCATGGCCGCGACCCGCTCCACCACCAGGGCCGGCTCGGGACCCACCATGGCCGTTCACCTCCTGCGCGATGTCTCCACCATCCTGCCAGCGGGGTCCGACGTTGTGTCTGATTGCGTCGCTCCCAGCTGTTGCGGTCGTCAGTTCATTCGCGGTGCCCATCGCGGACGTGTTCCCGGCCAGCAGGCGTACGCGCCCGCCGAAGTTGTCGATGCCAGCCCTCCTGGCCGGGCCGGGCGCGGTGTCTCCGCCGATGTTGTTGTTCTCAGGGCCGAAATCGGCACGACTTCCTGTTCGGCACCATGCTGGGCGCGGTCACCCTGGAGGGGTTCCTGCTGGCCGTCGCCGCCGGGCTGCAGGTCCACGCCGTCGAACGCCACGGCGGACCGGAGCAACTGGTCTTCACCAGTCCGGCCGGACGCCGGCTGCTGAAGGCCAAGCTGACGGCGGCACTGGCGACCACGGCGGCCGGCCATGCCTGTCTCGCGTTGGTCACCACGGTCGTCGCGGGGCTCCGCTACGGGCTGGCCGGGGTATGGCAGGACAGCGTGGGCAGCGGCTTCCACCTGATCACCGACATCGTGGTGGGCCAGCGTCCGTTCTTCACCTGGCTCGACCTCAGCGTGGGCAGCTACCTCGCGTTGACCCTGCTGGTATCGCTGGGCCTGGCACTCGTGGTCGGGCTGATCTCCTTCACCGCCGGGGCGCTGCTCCGCAACAGCTATCTGGGGTTCGGGGTCGTGCTGCTCAGCGGCGGCATCCTGCTCGCCGCACCGTTCGCGGGCGGCGTCACCCTCCCCGGCCTGCTGTCAGCAATGAACCCGGTCTGGCTCTGGCTGAAGCAGCCCGGCTGGTTCACCGACGGCGGCCTGGACATCCTGCTACCCCACTTCGAGACCGTCGGCACCGCGGCCTGGCTCGGCATCGGCGCCCTGGCGGCCCTGATCGGCTACCGACGGTTCGGGAAGGCGGATCTGTGATGCGCGTGCTGTGGGGTGAGATCCGCAAGCTGCTGTGGTGGCGCAACCTGCTCATCGCGTTCCTGCTCGGCGCCATCTACTACCGGGTGATCGTCTGGAGCCTGGTCGGCCTGTTCCCCAACGGGCACCCGATGACCGAACACCACCACTACACCCAGGCCTGGCACGACGAGTTCGGGCCAACCCTGGAACCATCCGAGGTGGCGGTGATCGAAGCCCGCCTGGCCGCTCTGGTGCGGGAGGCCGACGCCGTCATCGCCGCCGACCCACCCTGGCGGCCAACAGCGTCACGGGCTGGCGGGCCTACACCGAACGCGAGGAACTCAACCCGGAGACCGACCCCATCGTGGCGGAACTGCTGTTCCAGCCCGGCGGCCTCGGCTGGCTGATCCAGGGGATGGGGACGGACCTGGAGGGTTATCGGCCAGTGGGCCTCGACCAGTTGACGCCGGCCCAACTCGCCCGCGCCGAGGAGATCAACCGGACCGGGGAATGGCGCAGCCTGCAGAGCGCCGAGTTGCTGCAGCTCCTGCTCGACTACCCACCACGCCTCGCCGGGCTGGCGATCCTGATCGTCCTGCTGATCGCCGCTCCGCTGGTCACCACCGATCGGGTCAGCCGGTTGCGGCGCCTCCAGCTGTCCACACCGACCGGACGCGGACTGCTGGGCATCCAGCTGATCGCCACCGTGACGGTCACCGTCAGCGCCACCGCACTGCTACTGGTGGTCACCAGCCTGCCGTTGCTGGGGTTCGGCTTCGCCACCTTCTGGGACACCCCGATCCAGTCGTTCACCGCCGGCGTCCTCTACCCCTCGGTCACCCTCGGCCAGTACTGCTGGCTGCTGGCCGGAACCGTCCTGCTCGCCGGACTGCTGGCGGGCTTCACCGGCTTCGCGGTCTCCCGGGCGAACCGGGCCTACCCGGCCCTCGCGATCAGCGTGATGGCCGGACTCGCCGTCGGCCTCCCGTTCAGCTCCACGCTGCTCGAGCTGCCGGTGACCTACTACGCCCTGGCCGCGAACCTGCTGGGCACTCCCTACGCCCAGCTGATCGTTCCGGCCACGCTCGCGGCCGTGGCGCTGGCCGTCTGCCTGGTCCAGGTCCACCGCGAACGCACCGTCGACATCGATGACTGAGCGGAACCGTCAGCGGCTCTCGACGTAGGCGACCATCTTGTCGAGTTGCTTGCGGTGGGCGTCGACGAACTCCTGCTCCCAGTCGCGCTGGGCCTCGATCAGCCGGTTCAGATAGTCGGTGCTGACCCGGCAGTCGTAGTCGGTCAGCGCGATCCGGATCTCGGCCTCGGAGCCGACCAGCGACCGCTGGTCCTCCCGGGAGGTTTCGCGGTCACCGGGTTCGGCGACCACCCCGTCCGCTCCGGTGCGGAGCGCGAGGTCGTAGCCGGCCTGCGGACCGTCCTGCGGATCGGGTGTGCCGGCCCCGGCCCCAGCCTCCTCCGGCAATACGCCGGCGGCGATCATGCAGGCCCGCCATTCCGCGTTGAGCTCGACCAGCCGCGGATCGGCCTCGAGGGTCGAGTCGTCGTAGGAGGAACGGAATATCGCCAGATCCATCACCACCTCGAAACGGTTGCTGACCAGGTCGTCCCAGTAGCGGTTCATCGGGTCCGGGTGGGCACGCTCGGCCTCCCACCAGCAGCCCTCGGTCATCGGGTTGATCCGCAGGTCGTCATCGGCCTGCCCGTTCATGGCGATGGCGTACTCCCGCTGTTCCGCGGCGGACAGCGAGGCCACGTACTCGGTGTTCCTGGAGTTCCCGCGGCTCCGCCGGGCGGCACGCAGGACGTCCGCGCTGCTCCGCACCCCGTAGCCGATCCGGGCGACCACCTCGCGGTCGGCATCCAGCGCCGGGATCCGGAGGTGATTCCGGTTGGTCGACTCCCGGAAGGCCGCCTCCTCGCTTCCTGCCTCCGGGGCCGGCCGGCGGGCCTCCGGGAAGTACTCGAACCCGTGGTCGGCCATGCAGGCGCCGACGAACGCCTGCTTGTCGTGCTGCCACTGTTCGACCTCGACGTCGCTGACCAGCGCGTCCTCGTACTCCTCGGCCTTCCGGAGGGCATCCCAGTACCTGGTCAGCGGCAACTTCGTCCGGTGCCGGCGTCACGCTGCTGGCCCAGCGCGTGGTCGGCTCGGCCGACGGTGTCGGGGTGGGCGTCGCGGTCTCCTCGGGCGTGGGCGACTGCGCGGGCACCGCTTCGATCGGACGGCCGCCGACCCCGCCCGGCAGCACCAGGAGCCCCGCCGCCGCGGCCGCGGCCGCCAGGCCGATCGCCCACCGCACCGCGGGATGCCGCTGCGCGACCGGCGGCTTCGGCGGCTCGGCCACCGGCAGCGGACCCGGTGTTCTCCGCTCGTCCTCGGGGACCTCCCGCGCCGTCACCTAGGCCGGGTCGATCGCCGCCAGGGTCGGCCGGTGGCGGACGGCCTGCCGTAGCCCGTCCCGGAAAAGCTGCTCGTACTCGTCCATCACCGTTGTCCTTCCACCCTCGCCCGCAGCGCCAGCACAGCGCGGTGCACGTGCGAGCGGGCCGTCGACTCCCTGCACCCCAGGACGGCCGCGATCTCGGCGAAGCTCAGGTCCTGGTAGAAGCGCAGCACCACCGCCGCCCGCTGATCCGGCGACAACTCGCCGCACAGCCGCCACACCTCGTCGGCCGCCGCCACCGCCTGGGCGGGGACCGAGCGTACGGGCGCCGTCGTCAACCCCTCCGGCCGGACGACCGGGAGCGAGGGCTGACGACGCCGGATCACGCCCAGGCAGGCGTTCACCACGGTGCTGTAGACGTACGCCTCGAACTCGTCGCCCGCAGGCAGCAGCGCCCATCGGGAGAACAGGCCGGCCAGCGCATCCTGCACCGCGTCGCGGGCGTCCTCGGCATCCCTGGTCACCAGCCAGGCCAGATCCAGGAACCGGCCGGTGCGCGATCGCGCGAACTCGACGAACGACTCCTCGTCCGCGATCACCACGGCGCCGGCCCCCTTCAGCTGAACTGCCTCCACACCCAAGGACAAGTCAACCCGCAGTGATTTCGTTGCGGGCGGGAACGGAGAAACCCCGCCGACCACCGTCCGTCCAGCGCGGACGACGGGAGCGCGACCGGACGGTCAGCCCGCCACCGGTTCGCCGGCAACCGCCGAGGCGTGGTCCCGGGGCATGAAGAACGCGGTGAGCAGGGTGAGTGCCGCGGCCACGGCAGCGGCGACGAACACCCAGAAGGACGCCGTGACGATGGTCGCCGGATCCTCGGGCCCGGAACCCCGCGCGATCATCGCGTTCGAGATCGCGCCGAAGACCGCGACCCCCAGCGCACTGCCGGCGGAGCGGGCGAAGGAGTTCATGCCGGTGACGGCTCCGCGCTCGTTCCAGCCGACCGAGGCCTGGGCGGCGATCAGGGTCGGGGCCGCGCTCCAGCCCAGCCCGAAGCCGAGGACGAACGCCACGGCCGCGACGACCAGCGGGTTCGGCCAGGGCGACACGGCGGCGAGCGCGACGGCCGCGGCCGTGCTGATCGCGAGACCGATCAGCGCCGTCCGGCGGAAGCCGATCCGCAGATAGAGCCGGCCGGCGTTCGCCGCGGCGACGGGCCAGCCGAGGGTCAGCGCGGCGACCGCCAGGCCGGAGAGCAGCGGAGCGATCCCCAGCGACCCCTCGAGGTAGGTGGGGGCGAAGCTCGTCACGCCGATCATCAGTGCGCCGATCCCGAGCGACACCAGCGTGGTGCTCAGGATGAGCGGACGGGTGGCCAGCCGCAGGTCGACGATCGGCTCCGCCGCCTGGCGCTCGACCAGCCCGAAGGCGGCCAGCGCGAGGACGCCGAGACCGAAGCAGACCGCGCTGGGGACTGACAGCCACTCCCAGGCGTTGCCGCCCTCCAGCATCCCGAGGATCAGCCCGGTCAGCCCGACCGTGAGCAGCCCGGCGCCGGCGAAGTCGATCCGGTGGCGGCGGGGCTGCTTCTGCTCGCGGTAGCGGCGGATCAGCATCCAGCCGGCCAGCGCGCACAGCGGGACGTTGACGAAGAAGATCCACCGCCAGGCCTGGAGCTGGGCGAACAGACCGCCGAGGGTGGGACCGACCACCGACGAGATCGCCCAGACGCTGGCGATGTAGCCCTGCACCTTGGCCCGCTCGGCGACGGTGTAGATGTCTCCGACGATGGTCATCGCCATCGGCGCGACGGCTCCGGCACCGAGGCCCTGCACCAGGCGGAAGACGATCAGGGTGGTCATGCTGCCGGCCACCCCGCACAGCACGGATCCGGCCAGGAACAGCCCGATGCCGAGCAGGATGATCGGCTTGCGTCCGACGGTGTCGGCGAAGCGGGAGTAGATCGGGACGCTCACCGCCTGCGCCAGCAGGTAGATCGAGAACAACCACGGGAACTGCTGGTAGCTGCCGAGCTCCCGCACGATGCTGGGCACCGCCGTGGCGAGGATGGTGGCATCGATCGCGATCAACCCCGTGGCAAGCATGAGCGCCGCGAGCACCGGTCCCCGCTCGGAGCGCAGCCCGACGGTGGCGCGGTCGACGGAGGTGGTCACGGCAGGCACAAGTCCCGGAGCGCAGCGGGTATTCCCCGCGACGCCGGAGTCGCCAGTGGAGGAAGAGAACCCGGGAGCGCGTCGCCGGGCGCTGCCTGGGCTACGCCTCCGCCATGTCGTAGCCGTGGCGGCGCTTGGTGCCGTCCAGCTCGATCAGGCGCCACCCCTCGGCCGGGGATCCCTCCGCGACGATCACCCCGGTGTTCTCCAGGTGGGCATCGCCCACGGCGTCGATGAACCCGGCGATCCGCGTCCACGCCCAGGTACGCAGCGCGGCACCGTGGCTCACCACCATCGCCGACTCCACACCGGTGGCGACGACTTCCTCGATGGCGGCGTCGAAGCGGGCCATGAACTCCAGCGCATCCTCGCCACCGGGAACCCTGGCCTGCAGATCGCCCTGCCCCCAGGCCATCATCGCGCCGATGTAGCGGGTGGCGTCCGGGGACATCTCGTCCTCTCCGGCCGGGACCTCGCGCAGCCCGGGCAGCACCCGGACGGTCAGGCCGCGGTCGGTCGCCAGCGGCGCCGCGGTCTGCTGGGTGCGCACCAGGTTGGACGCGAAGATCGCGTCGATCCGCTCACCGGCCAGCCGCTCGACCAGCAGTTCGGCCTGCCGCCGTCCCTGGTCGTCCAGGTCGGCTCCCGGCTCCCCGGTGTCGAGCAGCAGCCCGACGTTGGACGAGGTACGGCCGTGGCGAACGAGAATCAAGCGCATACCTCGACCCTACCCAGCCTGCACGTGAGTGCCGAACCGGGACGGATTGGTGGCCGTCTGCCCGGAACCCACACCCGGCAAGCGCCCAACTGCTAGCGTCGGGAGAGACCCGAACACACCTCACCGAGGAGAACATCGTGAGCAATACCCCCGTCAAAGTCGCGGTGACCGGTGCGGCCGGCCAGATCTGCTACAGCCTGCTGTTCCGCATCGCCAGCGGGGCACTGCTGGGGCCCGATCAGCCGGTCGAACTGCGGCTGCTGGAGATCACCCCCGCCCTGAAGGCGCTGGAGGGCGTCGTGATGGAGCTGGACGACTGCGCCTTCCCACTGCTGAGCAGGGTGGAGATCGGCGACGACGCCAAGCAGGTCTTCGACGGCGTGAACCTGGCCATGCTGGTCGGTGCCCGGCCGCGGACCGCCGGTATGGAGCGCGGCGATCTGCTGAGCGCCAACGGCGCCATCTTCACCGCCCAGGGCAAGGCCCTCAACGAGGTCGCGGCCGACGACATCAAGGTGCTGGTGACCGGCAACCCGGCCAACACCAACGCCCTGATCGCGATGAGCAACGCCCCCGACATTCCCAAGGAGCGGTTCAACGCGCTGACCCGCCTGGACCACAACCGGGCGATCTCGCAGGTCGCCGCCAAGCTCGGCGTCGGAGTCACGGCGGTCAAGCACATGACCATCTGGGGCAACCACTCCGCCACCCAGTACCCCGACCTGTTCCACGCCGAGGTCGACGGCCGCAACGCCGCCGAGGCCGTGAACGACCAGGCCTGGATCGAGGAGTACTTCATCCCGACCGTCGCCAAGCGCGGCGCGGCGATCATAGCCGCCCGGGGCGCCTCCTCCGCCGCATCTGCCGCCAATGCCACCGTCGAGCACATGCACGACTGGGTGCTGGGCTCCGCCGAGGGTGACTGGGTGTCGGCGGCGGTTCCGTCCGACGGCTCCTACGGCGTGCCGGAAGGCATCATCTCGTCCTTCCCGGTGGTGCAGTCGGGCGGCGGCTACCAGATCGTCCAGGGTCTGGAGATCGACGACTTCTCCCGGGGGAAGATCGACGCCTCGGTCGCCGAGTTGCTGGACGAGAAGAACGCCGTCACCGAACTCGGCCTGATCTGATCCTCGGGCTGCTAGCGCGGCCCTCGTCAACGGTGCCCCGGGAGGTCCATCTCCTGGGGCACCGTCGCGTCGTGGGACCATCGGCGTCCCCATTCCGAGTTTGTGCACCATGTTCGGTGGGCAAACTCGGAACCAACCGGAAAAGCAGCTCGAGCATCCCGGACGCGCTAAGCTACGAGTCCGTAACCTACGGTTCCGTAACTCAGGAGTGTTCATGTCCTTCACCGGCCGTCCGGCCACCGCCGCCACCCTCGCGGTCCGCGAGGCCCGCGACTTCCTGGTCGCCCACCACGATGACTACGACGGCGCGGTCGCCGGCTTCCGCTGGCCCGAGCTGACCGAGTTCAACTTCGCCACCGAATGGTTCGACGTGGTGGCCGGCGAGCATCCCGCCCGTCCGGCGGTGACCATCGTCTCGGCCGACCTGAAGGCGCAGAGCTGGAGCTACGGCGAGCTCTCCCGGCGCTCCGACCAGGTCGCCCGCTGGCTCCGCGGCCTGGGCATCGGCGAGGGCGACCGGGTGATCGTGATGCTCAACAACACCATCGAGCTGTGGGAACTGCTGTTCGCGCTGCTGAAGATCCGGGCGGTCGCAATCCCCACCTCCACCCTGCTGTCGGCCGCCGACCTGGCCTACCGGGTCGAGCACGGCCGGGCCAGCGCGGTCGCCGCCCCCGGCGCGCTGCGCTCCCGGCTGACCGACGTGCCACGCTCGGTGCTGCGGATCGGGATCGGGCCGGACGTCCCGATGGGGTGGGTGCCGATGGCCGACTCCCACAACGCTCCGGCGGAGTACAGCCCGAGCCGTCCCACCCCAGCGGACGCGCTCAGCCTGCTGTACTTCACCTCCGGCACCACCGCCCGTCCCAAGCTGGTCGGGCACACCCACGTCTCCTACCCGGTCGGCCACCTGTCGACCATGTGGTGGCTGGGGGTGCGGCCGGGGGACGTCCACCTCAACATCTCCTCGCCGGGCTGGGGCAAGCACGCCTGGAGCAACTTCTTCTCCCCCTTCCTGGCCCAGGCCACCGTCTTCGTGTTCAACTACGAACGGTTCGACGCCGCCACCCTGATGAAGGTGATGGACGCCCACCAGGTCACCACCTTCTGCGCGCCGCCGACGGTGTGGCGGATGCTGATCCAGGCCGACCTCAGCCAGCTGACGCAGCCACCACGGGAGCTGCTGGGTGCGGGCGAGCCGCTCAACCCCGAGGTGATCACCCAGGTGCGCAAGGCCTGGGGCGGGACGATCCGGGACGGTTTCGGCCAGACCGAGATGACCTGCGCGATCGGCAACTCCCCCGGCCAGCCGGTCAAGGACGGGTCGATGGGACGCCCGCTGCCGGGCTACCCGGTGGTGCTGCTCGACCCGGTGACCGGCGAGCCCAGCCCGGACGAGGGCGAGATCTGCCTCGACCTCTCCCAGCCCATCCTGGGCCTGATGGCCGGCTACCACGAGGACGAGGAGCTGACCGCCGAGGCCTGCCGGGAGGGCTTCTACCACACCGGTGACATCGCCTCCCGGGACGCCGACGGCTACCTCACCTACGTCGGCCGGGCCGACGACGTGTTCAAGGCCTCCGACTACAAGATCTCCCCGTTCGAGCTGGAGTCGATCCTGCTGGAGCACCCGTACGTCACCGAGGTGGCGATCGTTCCCAGCCCCGACCCGGTGCGGGCCGCGGTGCCGAAGGCCTTCGTCTGCCTGGTGCAGGATTTCGCCGCCGAGCAGGAGACCGCCGCCCGGGCGATCTTCGCCCACGCCCGGCAGCGGCTCTCCGGCTTCCAGCGGGTACGGATCCTGGAGTTCGTCCAGGAACTGCCCAAGACCATCTCAGGCAAGATCCGCCGGGTGGAACTCCGCGAGCAGGAAGCCGAGCGAGTAGCGAAGGCCTCCGAGGAAGGCCAGTTCCTAGAGTCCGACTTCCGCTGACCTGGGACACGGGGACGGTTCCTGGCGCCCGTGGACCGGGGGACGGTTCCCTGGTCCGCCGTGGACCAGAGAACCGTCCCCGGGTCCATGGGCCTGCTCAATGTTGGGCTGACAAGATGGGACAGGGAACCGTCCCCTGGTCCACATCCAGCTGATCCCTGAGGGCGGCGCGAAGCGGCGAGTCTCGAAGGGTCAGCCGCCGTCGGGCAGGATGAACCCCATGCAATGGACGAGCGACGTGTCCCGCGGCGACTGGATCCGCGGGCGACTCCACGGCTGGGGGCACGTCGGTGGGGTGGTTCCTCGCGGGTTCGAGGCCTACGCCAGGATCCTGCATCCGATCGCCGCCTACCGCGGCGACGAAACCGCCCGGTGGCGCTGGGCGGAAGTGGCAGACCGCACCGGACGGGTGATGCATCCGCTGGTGCAGAGCCAGCGGCTGTTCGGCCCCGAGCCGGCCCACGTGGAGTTTCCGGACGGCTGGTCGCCCGGCCTGCCCGAGGAAGGACGCCTGGAGCCGGAGCTGCTGGCCCACCTGACCGGCCAGCTGCGGAACCACGGCCGCGAGCAGGCGATCACACTGGGCATCTGGGACGGCTGGGGTGAGATCAACGGCGCCTCGAGCACCTTCCTGCTCTGGGCCCCGGCGGAGGGTACGCCCTGGTGGCGGCGCTGGTACTTTCACCTCTGCCGTCCGTTCGTCAATCACCGGTTGCAGCGCCGGCACCGGGCCGAGACGACGGCCGGCGTCGCTCCGGAGATCGCTCGGGCGCTGCAGCGCACGGACGGCCACGCCGGCCCGCTGCTGCTGCACCTGCCGCACCGCGACTACATCCTGCTGACCGCCACCCTGGCCGAACTGGCCGACCCGGCCTGGCCCCGCACCGCCGGGATCGGCTGGCAGCGCGATCACGGGCCCATGCCCGCGCTGATCTGGCCTGACGACCATGCCTGGTGCGTCGCCAGCGAGATCGACTTCGACTCAACCCTGGTCGGCGGCAGCCGGGAGTTGGTGGACGCGATCCTGGCCGACGACGCCTTCGAGTCCTTCGAGGTGGGGCCGGACGACGACCTCACCTGGGACGGTGACTCGGTGAACCCCCCGGTGGACGGCTTGTCCAACGATCTGTTGTAACGATTACCCGGCTTCCCGCGGTTGTAGCCGAACAACGACGACACCAGATGGACGGCGGGCAGGTCAGCTGCGGCTGGCCGGCACCCAGAAGGCCAGGACGACGATCCCGATGCCGATGGTGAGCAGCACCACGGTGTCCAGCGCCCGGTTCCGGACCGCCAGCAACCCCACCCGCTGCTGCGGGAGCAGGCGCAGCAGCCCGCCGAGGGTGACGGACGCACCCACCAGCGTGGTGCCGAGCCGCCAGTGACCGGCGGCGACGATCGCCAGCCCTGCCGCCACCCCGGCCAGGACGGTGGCCAGCGGCCACTGGCCCAGCACCTGCTGGACGAAGTTCTTCGGCGGCCGGGAATCGGCGGGCTCGGTCATGCGGCGTCCCCGCGGAGTCGTTCGGAGGAGCGCAGCGGAGGAGAAGAACGTCGTGGGGTGCTCATGCCAGTGCCTCGGCTCGCTCCACCACATTGCGCAGCAGCATGGCTCGGGTCATCGGCCCCACCCCGCCGGGGTTGGGCGCCACCCAGGCGGCCTTCTCGAACACGTCCGGGGCGACGTCGCCAACCAGCTTGCCGTCCACCCGGCTGACCCCGACGTCCAGCACCACCGCCCCCTCGGCGATCAGGTCGGCGGTGATCAACCCCGGCACTCCCGCGGCGGCCACCACGATGTCCGCCCGGCGGGTGTGGAAAGCCAGATCGCGGGTGCCGGTGTGGCACAGCGTCACCGTCGCGTTCTCGCTGCGCCGGGTGAGGATCAGCCCCAGCGGACGCCCCACCGTGATCCCCCGGCCGACCACACAGACCTCGGCTCCGGCCAGCGGGATGTCGTGCCGGCGCAGCAGTTCGACCACCCCACGCGGGGTGCAGGGCAACGGTGCCGGCTCGTTCAGCACCAGCTTGCCGAGGTTCACCGGGTGCAGCCCATCGGCGTCCTTGGCCGGGTCGATCAGTTCCAGGATCGCGTTCTCGTCCAGGTGCCTCGGCAGCGGCAGCTGGACGATGTAGCCGGTGCAGGCAGGGTCGGCGTTCAACTCGGCAATCGCCGCAGTGACAGTGGAAGCAGAAGCGGAAGCGGGCAGATCCACCCGGATCGACTCCACCCCGATCTCCGCGCAATCCCGATGCTTCATCCGGACGTAGGACTGGCTGCCCGGGTCGTCCCCGACCAGGACGGTGCCCAGTCCCGGCCGGATCCCGCGGGCGGCCAGCGCGGCCACCCGCTCGGCGAGTTCGGCCTTGATCGCGGCCGCGGCCGCCTTGCCGTCCAGGATTTGTGCGGTCATCGAAACCCTCAGTGGAAGAAGTGCCGGGTGGCGGTGGTGTACATGGTGATGCCCGCCGCCTGGGCGGCCTCGATGGTGCCGGCGTCGCGCATCGAACCACCGGGCTGGACGATCGCCTTAACCCCGGCGTCGATCAGGATCTGCGGACCATCCGGGAACGGGAAGAAGGCATCGGACGCGGCCACCGCGCCGTCCGTCCGGCCACCGGCCCGCTCCACCGCCAGCCGGCAGGAATCCACCCGGTTCACCTGGCCCATCCCGACCCCGACCGACGCCAATCCGGACGCCAGCAGGATGGCATTGCTCTTCACCGCCCGGCAGGCCCGCCAGGCGAACTCCAGATCGGCCAGCGTCGCCGCGTCGGCGGGCTCACCGGCCACCAACCGCCAGTTCGCGGGGTCGTCGCCGGGGGCGTCGATCCGGTCGGGTGCCTGCAGCAGCGCGCCGCCGGAGATCGGCTGCAGTTGCCGCGTCCGATGGGTATAGGACGGAGCCAGCAGCAGCCGGAGGTTCTTCTTCCGGGTGAGGAGCTCCAGCGCGCCCTCCTCGTACCCGGGTGCGATCACCACCTCGGTGAAGATCTCCGCGATCTGCTCCGCCGCCGCCAGCGAGATCGGACGGTTGGCCGCGATCACCCCACCGAAGGCCGACACCGGGTCGCAGGCATGCGCCTTGCGATGCGCCTCGGCGATGTCCGCGCCGAGCGCGATCCCGCACGGGTTGGCGTGCTTGATGATCGCCACCGCCGGCGCCTCGAAGTCGTAGGCGGTGCGGTAGGCGGCATCGGCGTCGGTGTAGTTGTTGTAGCTCATCTCCTTGCCGTGCAGCAGCTCGGCCTGGGTGATCCCGGCCGGCCCGGCCGGGTAGGAGTAGAGCGCGGCCGGCTGGTGGGAGTTCTCGCCGTAGCGCAGCGTCCCGACCTTCTGCCAGGTGCCGCCGATCCAGCCCGGGAACCCGTCCCCGCCGGAGGAGTCGGTCAGCACCGACCCCATCCACGAGGCCACCGCCACGTCGTAGGTCGCGGTATGGACGAAGGCCGCCGCCGCCAGCGCCTGACGCTCCGCCAGCGTGAACCCACCGGCGGCCAGAGCATCCACCACCTGCGGGTACTGGTCGGGCGAGGTCACGATCGCCACGGACGGATGGTTCTTGGCCGCCGCCCGCACCATGGACGGCCCGCCGATGTCGATCTGCTCCACGCACTCGTCCGGCGTCGCCCCGGAGGCCACGGTCGCCTCGAACGGGTAGAGGTTGCTCACCACCAGGTCGAAGGGGGCGATCTCCAGATCCAGCAGCGCCTGCTGGTGCGACTCCAGCCGCCGGTCGGCCAGCAGCCCGGCGTGGATCGCCGGATGCAGGGTCTTCACCCGGCCGTCCAGGCATTCCGGGAAGCCGGTGACCTGCTCGACCGGGGTGACCGGGACGCCGGCGTCGGCCAGCGTCTTCGCGGTCGAACCGGTGGAGACGATCTCCACCCCCGCCTCGGCCAGTGCCCGGCCCAACTCGACCAGCCCGGTCTTGTCGTACACCGACACCAGCGCGCGGCGGAGGGGCAGCTGATCAGTCATCGTTCTCCTCACCGACGATCCCCGAGGTCGGCCGCGGGCCGGGTCCCGAAGGGTCGTCCAATCTGACGGACGAGGCTTCGAGACTCCCACTTCGTGGGACCTCAGCCATCGTCTCGGGGTACTCGCTCACGGACGACCCTTCGTCAGGCTCAGGGATCGTGACCGGCGAGGCTTCGAGACTCCCACTGCGTGGGACCTCAGCCATCGTCTCGAGGTACTCGCTCACGGACGACCCTTCGTCAGGCTCGGGGATCGTGACCGTCTGCGCGTACTCGTTCACCCAGTCGACCAGCAGCCGGCGTTCGACCACCTTGATCCGCTCGTGCAGGGTCTCGACGGTGTCGTCCGGCAGGACCGGGACGGCCTCCTGCGCCAGGATCCGTCCGGTGTCGACCCCCTCGTCCACCGCGAACAGGGTTGCTCCGGTCACCTTGACGCCGTGGGCGAGGGCATCCGCCACACCGTGCATTCCGGGGAAGGACGGCAGCAGCGCGGGATGCGTGTTGACCATCGCGAACCGGGTCAGGAAGGCGGGTCCGACCAGCTTCATGAACCCGGCGCTCACCACCAGGTCGGGGCTGAACCGCGCCACGGTGCGGGCGAGTTCCGCGTCCCAGACGGCCCGATCGGAGCCCTTGGCCAGCGGCTGGACGAACGTGGGCACGCCCGCCCGCTCGGCACGGACCAGGCCGTGCGCGTCGGCCCGATCGGAACCGACCGCCACCACCCGGGCGGCCAGCGAACCGGCGGCCTGGGCGTCCAGCAGCGACTGCAACAGGGTGCCCGAGCCCGAAACCAGGACCACCAGGCGCAACGGCATGGCGTCAGCCTACCGAGGCCGCCCCACGGTCACCGAGCATGCCCACCAGCCAGCGTCCGACCCCGCCGAACAGCGCCGCCAGCACGATCATCGGCCCGGCGATCAGGGCGAGTTCCGCCAGCCTCGGCCCCAGGCCGGTCAGCCGCAGCGACCCCAGCGAACCGGTGCTCGCCCAGGCTGCCCCCAGCAGCAGGCCGGTGGTCACCAGGCCGGCGACCACGGAGACGCCAACGGCCCGGCCGGCGGCCACCAGCCGGCGCGGGGTGGCCCCGAGCCGTCCGACCGCCACCGCCCCGGCCAGCCCGCCGGCCAGCAGGCCGGAAGCCAGCCACGCGATGGTCAGCTCCGGGGTGATGCCGGTCGGCGGCAGCCCGCCGAGCAGCGGAACGGCTGGCAGCATGCCGAGCTTGGTGCCCGAGATCGTCACCAGGGAACCGGTGCCCACGGTGAACCCACCGCCCAGCGCCCAGGCCAGGCCCCACATCAGCACGGTGGGCAGGTAGGCCAACGCCAGGACCGACCAGACGAAGGTTCCCGGACCGTCCAGTCGAAGTCCCTGCTCGATCGCCGCCACCCGCTCGGCACCGAGCAGCATGGCCAGTCCGACCACCACCGTCCCCGCCGCCAACAGGGCGAGCAGGCCGGCCCCGCCGCCGCGCAGCGCGCCGGCCAGCCAGTCCGGGCGCAGGTCGTCCATGGTCAGCCTCCGGCCGCGCCGCCCACCGGCGAAGCCGCTCACCGTCGCGATCGCGAAGGCGATCGCCACCGGCCCCGGCAGGGAACTCCAGTCGCCCAGGCTGACCACCAGGGCCAGGGCGATCGCCGCGTAGCCCAGGCCGGTCAGCCCGGCCACCTGCGCGGCCAGCCTGAGCCGGTCGGCCACCCGCTGGGCACCGGGGCGGGCCAGCCAGGCCTGACCGGCGGTGAACCGCCCGATGCTGAGTGCGAGCGCGGCACCGGTCAGGGTGAGGCCCAGCGGCATCAGGGTGAGCGGCGAACCGGCGATCTCCGCGACGCCGCCGTGGGCGAGCAGCCAGATCGACGAAGCCAGCCCGAGCACCTCGGGCAGCGGGATCGCGCTGGCGGTGAACCAGGCCACCCCGGCCACCCCCACCACCAGCAGCCAGAGCAGCAGGGCCGCGCCGGCGCCCCCGATCGCGGCGGCCGGCACCCACGGGACGATCGGGACGGTCGCCAGCCGCGCCGTCCGCTCATTGGCGGACGGCGGCGAGGTGACCCGGAGCTGAATCGTCTCGGGGCTGGTACGGATCGGTCGTGGCATCTGGCCTCCATGCTCGCCCACGACCCGGCCCGATGCGCGGTGACACGCGGGGTGACCGGCCAGGGACCGCCGGGACGTACTTCACCCGGCTTCCGCGGCTTGACGTAGAATGGCCCGCGACAACTCACTTCATCGAAGGACTTCCTGGTGACCGACAGCGGATCCGTGCGCCCGCGACGAGCGCTCGCCCCGCTGCCGGACGACGATTCGGACGCCCCGGTCACCCTGGGCCGCCGCGGAATGCCGGCGGAGTCCTCCGCTTCCGAGCCCGCCGATCTCGACACCCAGGTGCTGCGCCGGGTGATCCTGCCCGACGGCCCGGCGAGCCCGGCCAGTCCGGTGTCCGCCCCCGAGCGGGTGTGGACGCCGACGCCGGTGCCGCCGCCACGGCCGGTTCTGCCGCAGTCCACCACCCTTCCGGCATCGGCCGGACGCCGGTTCTCCGCCAGCGCGTCGCCCCGGGAGTTCGTCCCCGCCGCCCCGTGCCGGTCGGCGACCAGCGTGGCCAGCCCGCCCGAGCACTTCTTCGTGCCGCGGACTCCTCCTCGGCCCGAGCCGTCGCGGGTGGACGTGGCTCCGCCCGCGACCCCGGCGCCGGAGCCGGTTCCGGCCCAGGCTGCCGCGTCGGTCGTGTCCGCTCCGGTTCCGCCGGCCCGCCGGTCCGGCAAGCGGGCGCTGATCGTACTGGCCGGGGTGACCGTGGTCGCCGGACTGCTGATCGGCAGCTCCTTCTGGCTGGCGCCCCGGTCGCCCGCCGCGCTCACCCCGCCGACGCCGGGCCCGCTGCCCAGTCTCGACCCACTGCTCGGTCCGAACGACCTGGGCCAGTTGGGTACCACGTCGTGGGTGACGGTGGCCGCGGCGCCCGGTGGCGGCGACGGCGATCCGGTCTGCCTGCCGGCCACGGCCGAGGCACTGCCGACCGCCGACCGGACCGACCGCCGGGTGCTCACCTCCGAGACCGCCGGGGTTGACTACGTGAACCACGTGGTGGACAGCTACCCCGACCGCGCCACCGCGGCCCGCGCCTTCCAGCAGCGGCTGCTGCAGGCCGGCAGCTGCGCCGACGTCGACGCGCTGATCGTCAACACCTACACCGTCACCGGGCTGGCGGACAACGCCTTCGTCACCCAGTTCCAGGTGCAGGCCGAGCAGGTGGAGAACCACACCGTGCTGGTCAGCCAGACCGGACGCAACCTGTCGATGATCGACATCTCGGCGCCCAATCCGGTGCTTCCCGACGATGTCGCGGCCGTCGCCACCAAGCCACTGGAACGGCTGTGTGGCGGGGGCCAGGGCACCTGCCCGAGCAGTCCCGACCTGGTTCCCTCGGTTCCGGCCGCCGGGCAGAACCCGGGCTGGTTGGCCGAGGCCGACCTGCCGCGGATCACTCCCGGGGCCGGCCGCTGGGCCGCGAGCCGTCCGGATTCCAAGTTGTCGATCATCGGCAGCCAGTGCGAGTCGGTCACCCTGAAGCAGGTGGAGGGCGTGACCGCCAGCGCCCAGCGCACCCTGCTGCTGGCCGACGATCCGGCCGCACCCACCGTGTTCGGCGTCGACCAGGTGGTCTACACCTTCCCGGACGCGAAGGCGGCCAAGAGCTTCGCCGACAAGGTGACCGGCAATGTCGAGGCCTGCGCCGAGACCGTCCCCACCGCGTCGGTCGCCAAGGGTCCGACCACCAAGGGACAGGGCGCCCAGGGCATCGAGTTCAGCGGCAAGTCCTTCCTGGTCACCCACAAGACGGGCACCGAGGACTCGACCGTCTACCGGGTCGGCGTGGTGCGGGTGGCCGGGCGGGTGGCCTACCTGCTGGCGAACCCCGGCCCGGGCTTCGACTTCACCGACCAGCAGTGGAAGGCCATTCTGCAGCGCGCCGGTGAGCGCGTCAGCCAGATGCCCTGACCCCCGTCCGGGCGACGCGGCCCGCCGACGACCCGTCCGGTCGGAGCCGCCGCCCGTCCCGGCGCCTGCGGGTCACAGCCCCTGGACGATCTCCCGCATCAGCCGGGCGGTCTCGCTCGGGGTGGTGCCCACCCGGACGCCAGCGGCCTCCAGCGCCTCCTTCTTGGCCTGCGCGGTGCCGGCCGAACCGGTCACGATCGCGCCGGCGTGGCCCATCGTCTTGCCCTCGGGGGCGGTGAAGCCCGCCACGTAGCCGACCACCGGCTTGGTCATGTTGGCCTTGATGTAGTCGGCCGCCCGCTCCTCGGCGTCGCCACCGATCTCTCCGATCAGCACCACCGCGGCGGTCTCCGGATCGGCCTCGAAGGCCTCCAGGGCGTCGATGTGGGTGGTGCCGATGATCGGGTCGCCACCGATCCCGACCGCGGTCGAGAAGCCGATGTCGCGCAGCTCGAACATCATCTGGTAGGTCAGCGTGCCCGACTTCGAAACCAGCCCGATCTTTCCGGGGCCGGAGATGTTCGGCGGGATGATGCCGACGTTCGACTTCCCCGGGCTGATCAGGCCCGGGCAGTTCGGCCCGATCACCCGGGTGGTGCCCTTCTCCCGGGCGTAGGCGAAGAACTCTGCGGTGTCCTTCACCGGGACGCCCTCGGTGATCACCACCACCAGCTCGATCCCGGCGTCGATCGCCTCGACCACGGCCGCCTTGGTGAACCTGCCCGGGACGAACACCACCGAGACGTTCGCGCCGGTGGCCTGCCTGGCCTCGGCAACCGAGTTGAACACCGGCACCGGACGCTCCTCGAAGGTGACCGACTCGCCACCCTTGCCGGGGGTGACGCCGCCGACGATCCGGGTGCCGTAGCCGACCATCCGGGCGGTGTGCTTGCGTCCCTCGGAGCCGGTCATCCCCTGGACGATGACGAGCGAGTCCTGATCCAGCCAGATCGACATAGCGCGTACTCCCCTATTCGGCCGCGGCGGCCAGTTCGGCGGCCCGGCGGGCCGCGGCGTCCATGGTTTCCTCGAGGGTGATCAGCGGGTGGCTGGCCTCGTTCAGCATGTGGCGTCCGATCTCGACGGCATTGCCGTCCAGCCGGACCACGATCGGCTTGGTGGCCTTCTCGCCCAGGATTGCCAGCGCGTCGATGATGCCGCGGGCCACCTCGCTGCAGGCGGTGATCCCGCCGAAGACGTTGACGAAGACCGACTTCACCTGGCCGTCGGAGAGGATGATCTCCAGCCCGTTGGCCATCACCTCGGCCGAGGCGCCACCGCCGATGTCGAGGAAGTTGGCCGGACGGGGGCTGCCCGGCAGGTCAGCGCCCGCCTTCGCCACCACGTCCAGGGTGCTCATCACCAGGCCGGCACCGTTGCCGATCACGCCGACCGAGCCGTCCAGCTTCACGTAGTTCAGGTGCTTCTCGCGGGCGCGTACCTCCAGCGGATCGTCGCTGGCCTCGTCGGCGTACTGCGTCCAGTCCGGGTGGCGGATCGAGGCGTTGTCGTCCAGCGTCACCTTGCCGTCGAGGGCGACGATCCGTCCGTCCCCGGTCTTCACCAGCGGGTTGACCTCGACCAGGGTGGCGTCCACCTCGCGGTAGACAGCGCCCAGCAGGGTGAGGACGCGGGCCACCTCGGCCCGGTCGGCCTCGGCGAAGCCGGCGGCGGCGACGATCTCGTCGGCCTTGGCCCGGTCGATCCCGACCAGCGGGTCGACCGCGATCTTGGCCAGCGCTTCGGGACGCTCCACCGCCAGGGTCTCGATGTCCATCCCGCCCTCGACGCTGCACATCGCCAGGTAGTTGCGGTTGGCGCGATCCAGCAGCAGCGAGAAGTAGTACTCCTCGGCGATGTCGGCACCCTCGGCGATCATCACCGCGTTGACGGTGTGGCCCTTGATGTCCATGCCGAGGATCTCCGCGGCGCGCTGCTCGGCCTCCTCGGGCGAGCGGGCCAGCTTGACCCCGCCGGCCTTGCCCCGTCCACCGGTCTTCACCTGCGCCTTCACGACCACCACGGACGTTCCGAGCTGCTCGGCAGCCGCCCGGGCCTGCTCCGGCGTGGTGGCGACGATGCCACCCAGCACCGGCACCCCGTGCGCTTCGAAGAGATCCCGGGCCTGGTACTCGAAGAGATCCACGACTCCTCCGTTCTTGGTCATCCCAGTCGATGGCCGGCCGAGCCGAAGCCTAACTGCGTCCGCCGGAACACGCACCTTTGAGGGTTGCCTGATGGGAGTTCCAGGAACTTTCTCAGAAGCCTGAGAAACATTCTGAGAAATGCTAAGCTTCCACTCGGAATCGGGGTGTGGTCCATCGTCGGCCGCCCCAAGCACAGTTTTTGACAGGGGTTTCGTGGTCTCCGAGCAGATGCGGGCTGACAAGCCGCGGCGGGCAGTCACCGACCCCACCCATCGTTCTTTCGCTCGCACCTCGAAGAAGCTGCGCAACGGCGTCGCGCTGGCCATCGCCTCCGGTCTGGCGCTGACCGCGGTGGGCGCCTTCGGCCTCTCCAACTACCCGGCCACGGTGCTGGCGGTGGCCAACCAGGCCTCACCGACCCCGTCCGGGATCGAGCAGGCCCGCGAGGGTGACGCCGGCCGCAGCGCCGAGCGTCCGGCCCCGACCTTCGAGGAGCTGGTCAAGCAGCGTGCCGAGACCATCGCCGAGACCGGCGAACAGGTCGAGGCCAAGCGCTACGAGGCTGCCGCCAGCACCCGGTACAGCCTGCTGGAGAAGACCGCTGCCTCGGTCGAGGACGAGGCCGAGCGGCTGCGCACCCTGGCGATCTTCCTCTGGCCCACCGAGGGCGGCGTCGGTTCGCCCTGGGGGCAGCGGCTGCACCCGATCCTGCACTACTACCGCCTGCACGGCGGAGCGGACATCGGCGGCCGCTGTGGCCAGCCGATCTACGCCGCCCAGTCCGGCACCGTCACCAAGGCGGCGACCGGTGGCTACAACGGCGGCTCGGGCAACAACGTCCGGATCGATCACGGCGACATCAACGGCGTCCACGTCGAGACCGCCTACCTGCACATGAGCGAAGTCGTGGTGAAGGATGCCCAGGCGGTCAACAAGGGCGACCTGATCGGCTACGTCGGCAGCACCGGCCTGTCGACCGCCTGCCACCTGCACCTGTCGCTCTACAAGGACGGCGTGAACAGCGATCCGCTGGAGTACGTCAAGAAGCCGGCCAAGACCGACGACTCCCCCGAGGCCAAGGGCGACGAGAACTCGGCCGACCGCGAGCTCGGCGACGGCGAGGCCGCCTCGGCCGCCCTCCCCGACTGACAGCTGATCGCATCGGCCCACCAGCTGTACCGGGCGCGGTCCCGTCGGTGCCCGAGCCCGTCCCTCGGTCTCCTTGCCGGTCCGGTGGACCGGGTCGCCGCTACCGTCCTTCCGCCTGATCGGACGCCCGGGAAGCCAGCAGCGCGAGCAACCACACCACCGCCCCGGCCAGCATCGAGTACGCCGCCGCCAGGTAGATGTGGCGCTCCGCGGCACCGGTGAACTGGTCGACGATCAGCTGGCCCATCACCAGCTCGGTCAGCCACGCCGCCGCCAGGCCGGCCGCCAGCCGACGCAACGCCGGACGGCGCCAGGCCAGCACCAGGACGCCGACCACCCCGGCCACGGCCAGCCCGCCCACCCCCAGCCGCAGCCACTGCAGCACGGGGTACTGGTCGGCCTCGACGATCCGCCAGACCGGCCAGCCCAGGCAACGGACGAAGGATCCCGGCCCGGCCACCGCGATGCCCAGCAGGTGCATCACGATCACCACCGCCACGGTCCGCCAGGCCCACCGGGACAGCCCGGTCAACGGCCGTGGCTCGCGCAGCCGGACGGCCGCCCAGGTGATCAGGCAGAGCGCGATCAACGCTGCCGCCACGTCGATCAGCCCGAGCAGCATCGGCAGCGAGAAGAGGACGATGACCATGCCGAAGGCGCCGGAGGCGATGGCCAGCACCAGGGCGACCACGGGAAACCACCGCAGCCGCGGGTCGGTCAGCCGGCGGCCGCGCCAACCGGCCAGCGCGAGGCAGACCAGCGAGCCGAAGGCGATCACCCGGTGGGTGAACTCGATCGCCGAGTTCAGCCCGTCCGGGGTGGCCTGATCCGGGAAGCAGCCGGGCCAGGTCGGGCAGGCCAGGCCGGACTCGGTCGCGCACACCGCAGAACCCAGTACCACCGCCCCGAAGGTGAACCAGGCCGCCAGCCAGTAGCTGCGGCGCGGCAACCGGGTCGGGGTGGTCTGGGCGCTCACGTGGGCCTCCTGCGGGAGAGTTGGGATGGCCCGGCCACGGGCCCGCTGTCGATCCTGCCAGCCCCGTCGCCTCCCCGCTGGCGAACCGTTCAAGGCTGCCGCCGGCGCTGGCCGCGCCCCACCCGCCGGGGGGTCGTCCGGGATGCTTGTCTGCGAGGAATGCGGGAATCACCCGCCCCCACCCGCCGCGGGGGTCGTCCAGCACCCACCCGTCCTCCCGCGAAGGTGGGACTCCATCGCCGGTTCCGGGTCTCGACGCTTCGACACGCTCAGCGCAACAGCCCGGCCAGCGAGAATCGGGTTGCCAGGCCCAGGGATCCTGCGGGCCCGGCTCCTACAGCTTCTCCATCGGGGCGTGGCGCAGCGAGAGCCGCTTCACCCCGGCCGAGCCGAAGTCGACATCGGCCTTCGCACTGTCGCCGGCGCCCGAGGTCGCCAGCACGGTGCCCATCCCGAAGGTGGTGTGCAGCACCCGGTCGCCGATCGACACCGAGGGGACGGTCTTGATCGGGGCGCGGTTGCCGAAGCTGACCTGCTGCCGGGCGGTGGTGGTGCGGGACGAGGCGGTGGACGTCCAGCTGGTGCGGGCCACCCCGAGCCGGCGCCAATCCAGCAGGTGGGCCGGGATCTCCTCGGTGAACCGGCTGGCCGGGTTGTACTGCGGGGCTCCCCACATGGTCCGGACAGTGGCCCGGCTGAGGTAGAGCCGCTTGCGGGCCCGGGTGATGCCGACGTAGGCGAGCCGGCGTTCCTCCTGCAGTTCGGCGGGGTCGGTCATCGCCCGCTGGTGGGGGAAGATGCCGTCCTCGAAGCCGGTCAGGAAGACGGTGTCGAACTCCAACCCCTTGGCGGTGTGCAGGGTCATCAGGGTGACCACCCCACCATCGTCATCGGCGTCGGGCAGTTGGTCGGAGTCGGCCACCAGGGCGATCCGCTCCAGGAAAGCCGGCAACGAGTCGTCCGGCTCGGGGGCGGCAGCAGCCAACTCGCCGGCCAACTCGGCCACCTCGCCGTCCGGCGGGGTGAGGTCGATGGCGTGGGCCGCGGCGACGAACTCCTGGGCGACGCTGACGAACTCGATCAGGTTCTCCAGCCGGGTCTCGTCCTGGGGGTCGTTGGAGTTCTGCAGCTCGGCCAGGTAGCCGGACTCCTTCAGGATGCTGGCCAGGATGTGGTCGGCCGGCTTCTCATCCGCCACCTGCTTGCGGTGCTTCTCGATCAGGTCGACGAAGCCCTGGATCTGGTTGAGCGAGCGAGTGGCCAGGCCGGGGGCGTCCGAGGCACGCTGCAGCGCGGCGTAGAACGGGATCCGGTTGGCCGACGCGTAGGCCTCGATCACCGCCTCGGCACGATCACCAATCCCCCGCTTGGGGACGTTCAGCACCCGCCGGATCGAGACGTCGTCGTCCGGGTTGGCGATACCGCGCAGGTAGCCGATCGCGTCCCGGATCTCCTTGCGTTCGTAGAACCGGACGCCGCCGACCACCCGGTAGGGCAGCCCGACCCGGATGAACACGTCCTCGAAGGCACGGGACTGGGCGTTCGTCCGGTAGAACACCGCCACCTGCGAGGGCTTGGTGTCGCCGGCGTCGGTCAGCTTGTCGATCTCCTCGGCGACGAACCGGGCCTCGTCGTGCTCGGTGTCGGCCACGTAGCCGACCAGCAGTTCACCGTCCCCCTCGGCCGACCACAGCTTCTTCTCCGGCCGGTTGGGGTTGCGGGTGATCACCGCGTTGGCGGCGTTCAGGATGTTCTGGGTGGAGCGGTAGTTCTGGTCGAGCACGATGGTGGTCGCGCCTGGGAAGTCCTGCTCGAAGTCGAGGATGTTGCGGATCGTCGCGCCCCGGAAGGCGTAGATCGACTGGTCGGAGTCACCCACCACCATCAACTCCGGCGGATCGACCACCGGCTGCCCCTCCGGCACCGGATGGACACCGCACAGCTCACGCACCAGCGCGTACTGGGCGTGGTTGGTGTCCTGGTACTCGTCCACCAGGACGTGCCGGAACCGCCGCCGGTACTGCTCGCGCAGGTCGGGGAAGGACTGCAGCAGGTGGACGGTGGTCATGATGATGTCGTCGAAGTCCAGCGCGTTGGCCGCCCGGAGTCGCCGCTGATACTCGGCGTAGGCGTCGGCGTAGATCTCCTCATTGCCGGCCGCCGCCCGGCTGCATGCGGTCTCCTCGTCCACCAGTTCGTTCTTGCAGTTGGAGACCCAGTTCAGCACCGCGCGGACGGGGTACCGCTTGGGGTCGAGTTCGGCGTCCCGCAGCACCAGCTGCATCAGCCGCTTGGAGTCGGTGTCGTCGTAGATCGAGAAGGTGCGGGCCATCCCGAACCGGTTGATGTCGGAGCGCAGGATCCGGACGCAGGCCGAATGGAAGGTGGAGACCCACATCAGCTTGGCCCGGTTGCCGACCAGGTCGACCACCCGGTGCCGCATCTCCGCGGCCGCCTTGTTGGTGAAGGTGATCGCCAGGATCGAGCCGGGATGGACGTCGCGCTGGCTCACCAGATGGGCGATCCGCCGGGTCAGTACCCGGGTCTTACCCGACCCCGCACCGGCCACCACCAGCACCGGCCCGCCGGCGTGGACGACCGCCTCCCGCTGCGGCGGATTGAGGTCGGCCAGCAGCTCGTCCTCGGTGATCCGCCGGCGCCTCACCGGCTCCGCCGGGGCATCGGTGAACAGGTCGGGCAACAGGGCTTCAGTCATGGCCGTCCAAGCCTACGTCAGCGGGCGGACAGTCCTGTGCAGGTGCGGCCGTCCCCTGCCGGTCAGCTGCACCTGGTGTCGGACTTTCCCGGCTTCCCGGAG
>JAEXCA010000241.1 GCA_023393755.1 Actinomycetes bacterium
GGGTTTCGTCCCCGTCCGGCCGCACACTCAGGCTTTGACCTTCGCGGTCTTCTTGGAGGTCTTGGTGGCGTTCTTGAACCCAGTCTTCGAACCCGACACCTTGACCGAAATGCTCTTGCCGAGATCCGCGGACGTCAGCACGTAACTCGCTCCCGTGGCGCCTCCGATCGCCTTCCCGTTCCGCAGCCACTGGTAGGCCAGCGTGACTCCGGACGGCTTCCAGCTGCCCGCCTTCGCGGTCAAGGTGGTACCCACCTTCGCCTTGCCCGAGATCGACACCTTCCCCGGCTTCAGCGAACCCTTCGGCACCTTCTTGGTTGCCTTGGAGTCCTTCATCACCGGCTGGTAGCCCACCTTCAGGCCGGCCACCCGCACCTTCAGTGATGCCCCGGCGTCCTCGGCCTGCACCACGTAGGTCGACTTCGTCGCACCAGTGATCGGCTTCCCGTTTCGCAGCCACTGGTAGGCGTAGGCGGACACCTTGGGCTGCCACGCCTTCACCTTCGCAGTCAGCTTCGAGCCCACCTTGGCCTTGCCCGAGATCGTCGGCGTCTGCGGCTTGGTGTACTTCGTTCCCGTCACACCACCCGGCGCAACCGCCAGCGAGTCCATCGACGCCGACGTGTACCCAGCCTTCGACCCGGTCACCCGCACCGAGATGGCTCCTGCGTAGTCGCTGAAGCTCAGCGTGTAGGACGCGGCCGTAGCACCGGCGATCGCGCTGCCGTCCCGTAGCCACTGGTACGTCACCGAGTCCGGGACCGGGCTCCACGAACCAGCACTGGCGGTCAGGGTGGATCCCAACGCAGCGGTCCCGGAGATCACCGGCGCAACCGTCCCCGAGAGTGTCCCCGGGGCCACCGTCACCGCCCCCGACACCACCGTGGCCGAACCGTAGCCAGCTTTCGTGCCCGTCACCTGGACGGAGATCGCCGCACCGACATCGGCAACGATCGCCGTGTAGCTCTGGCCGGTCGCTCCTGCGATCGCAGCGCCGTTTCGCAGCCACTGGTAGGTCAACGCCACTGGCGCCGGTCCCCAGACTCCCTCGTTCACGGTCAGGGTCGCCCCCAGGACAGCCGACCCGCCGATCGTCGGGTTGCCTGCCGCCACAGCGGGTGCGGCCGCCACCGCCGCGGTCGACGCCGACGTGCGCGAGACGGAACTGAGCCCCGGCTTCGATCCGGTGACCCGGACCGAGATCCGCCGGCCCTGGTCAGCCGCCGTCAACTGGTAGGACGGACCCACCTCACCGGCGATTGCGGAACCGTCCCTCAACCACTGGTAGGAAAGGGTCACTCCGGACGGCAACCAGTTGCCCGCGGCCGCGGTCAGGGTCTGTCCCACCGCCGCGGTACCGGCCAAGGTCGGTGCCGGCCCGGTGATTCGCTCGCCCTGGACGACGGCACCCAGATCGATGTCAGGCAGCTGGGTGTCAGTCCCGGCAGTCGCGCTGACCGTCCGGCAGACGGTCTCCAAACCGGCATAGGCTGCTCCGACGGGTGGGGCGACACAGACCCTGAAGTCACCGGTTGGGACAGTGAACCGGAACGAGCCCGGAGCGCCGCCGTAGTAGGAGATCGAGCCATTGGCGCGGTCGTTGTGGGTCGCGGTCGAGGTGGAAGCGAGCTCCACTCCGTTCGTGGTCGACAGCGTGACCCGAGCGTCGCCCAGCCACTCGGCCCTTCCGCTGCTGAGCACCCCCGACACCGCTCCGCTGATCGATCCGCCGCGCGGCAGCTGGACGTCCTCACCGGTCTTGTCGGCGGACAGGTCGATGACGCGATCGGCCGGCGCAAGGTATGAGCTCTGCGCACTGGTGTAGCTGCCGAATCGGACGGTGTAGCGTCCCGGCCGGAGGTTGTTCAGCTGGTAGGTTCCACCCTCCTCGGTCTCGGACCAGCCCACCTCGCGACCATCGACCATTGCCGTGACGGGGACCCCGTCCACGCGATCCGCTGACCCGCCCGGTCCGGTGACCGTGCCGCTGATGGACGCGCCGGACTGGAGGGTGATGTTCCTGGTCATCGAACTCGTGGCGACGAAGGTCTCGGCCAGCACAGGATCGCTGCCGCCTCCCAGGTAGTAGACGGGGAAATCGTCCGGCTCCACCCTCAGCGAGTAGGCCTGGCCAACGACCAATCCGGAGTCGAACGCGTACCGTCCGAACTCGTCCGTCCAATCCCGCTTAACAAGCCAGGATTGCGGATCACCCGGTATGGCCGCATACAAAGCGACCTCCGCCCACCGTGCGGGGCTGACGCCATCGGGGTTCAGAATGGTCCCGGAAAGCGTCCCCGTTGCGGAGAGCACCTCCAGGTTCGCGACCACCGGGGAACCGTCCACCTCAATCGCTGTCGCAGCTGCCCGCGAGAGCACACCCGGGTACCACGTGAGACCCCCGGACCACGTACCAGCCGAAAGCAGGTACCGGCCGGGCGGGACATCAGTGAACTCGTAGGGACCGGAGCCACCCGGCATCCAGTACTCGTGCTCACCATCGACCGACTCGAGCCGGACATCGAGGTAATCGCTGGGCGGGGTGTGGCTGAGCAAACCCCGCACGGCGCCAGCGGCCGAGGGGCGGTCCAGGCTGACGGTGCCCAGGTGGCTGGACTCTCCGGCCGCAACCGTGATCATCTCGGCGGAAGCTGAATCGTACGCCGCCGGCCACCAGATCTGCCTCGACGGCCCGTCCAGGAAGCCGAGGCTAGTCTTCAGATAGTACTCGCCAGGTATCACCCGGAACTCGAAGCCCTCGCCGGAACCCACATCGTCGCCTTCCACGTACTGCAATGCGCCGCCGGTCAACCGGTACAACGAGACGTAGACGTCGTTTGACTTCATGCTGTACTCGGGGACTGAGCCACTGATCACGCCCGGGCGGGCGAGTGTCGCGTCACGCGTGACAGTTTCGCCGGAGGGGACGGAGAAGTAGGAGGCGGTCGCCGCGCTGCTCTCGCCATCCCAGTACTGTCCGACATAGACGAGGTTGTTCTCGGGATCGCGGTAGTTGCCGAACCGGAGCAGATACGACCCGGCCGGCACGCCCTGGAAGGTGTAACGCCCATCGGCGTTGGTCACCGCCGACGAATCGGACTCGCTGTTCTTCGCCAGCAGCCGAACCTTGACCCCCGCCAAATTCTCACCCGCGGCCCCCTTGACCTGTCCGGTGACGACACCGCTGTCGTCGAAGGCGAGATCGACGTCATCCAGGCGCGCCTGGTCGGCAACGGTGACGAAGGACGCCTGGGTGATCGAACGGGCACCTCCCAGGTACCGTGCGACCCGGCCGGGCACACTGGCCTGAATGGTGTAGCTACCCGCCGCCAGCCCTCTCACCAGGTAGTAACCGTCGGACGTGGTGGTGGCCTCTCCCCGGTACCGGCCGGCACGGTTGTAGACGGTGATGTCGACATCGGCCAGAGCGACTCCGGTGGGTCCGGTCACCCGGCCACGCAACTGCGCGCCGGTGTCGAGGGTGACGTTGCGCTCCACCCGCTCCACACCGTCCTCGATCATCACCTCCCACGATCCGATGTAATCGCCGCTGGCCTCAAGCCGATAGCTCCCCGCGGCGAGGCCGGTGAACGTGTAGCGGCCGGCGTCGTCCGAGGCAACGCCCACCAGGTACAGACCACTATCGGATCGAACGAGCTCGAGCCAGACCGACATGGGATCGCCGAACTGGTCGGTCACCCTGCCGGTGAGCTCAACGGTTCCCAGGTCGGCGGCGGCTGGCTCAACGGCAGCGGCCGGCTCAACGGCAGGGGACAGCTGCGGATCACCCGCTGCCGGCACCACGGGTTGTTCCCCACTCTGCGCCGGCTCGGCCGGCGCCACCTCGTCAACCTCGGCTTCCGGGCCGGGGGTGCCGGAATCGGCTTCTTCCGGCGCGATCGCTGGTGCTGTCGGCTCCGGTTCCTCCGCCTCCACGGGCGGACTGGGCGGCTGACCAGGATCCGCCGGGGCCGACGCGGCCGGCGGCGCCGGCTCGATCTCCTCGGCTCGCGCCAACGGCGCCGCGGCCAACAGCGAACTCAGCAGTGAGCCTGCTGCGATCAAGGACATGAATCGGCCCAAGCGGCCGCCGACGGCACCAGACATGGTGGTCACCCTCCCCCGTGGAACGCCAGCATCCCGACCTGGAGGCTGACCCAGCTGAATCTTCGCGGATCGTTCAGGGGTGACAAGAGGGAATGGTCAAGTCCATACAGAGTCGTACAACGAGTTCCTCGGCCTGCGCCAGAGCGGGATCCAACTCCAGCGCCACCCTGGCCTGCGTGATGGCCTCCTCGGCGCGTCCGGCCAGCGCCAGGGTGACGGCCAGGTTCAGCCTGGCCGACGGGTCGTGCGGCACGGCGTCGACCACCCGGGCACGAGCCTGAACCGCGGCCGGGAAGTCACCGGCGGCCTCCAGGGCCACCGCCCAGGCCTCCAGTGCCGCCACGGAACGAGGCAATCCGTCCACCGCGAGTTCGCCCCAGTCGACCGCCGCCCGGGTCACCAGCGGATCAGCGGTCTGAGTGGCGGCCTGCGCCAGCGCCTGGGCCGCGATGGACGCGATATCCGCGTCCCAGGGACGCAGCGACTGCGCGACCTCAAACGCACTGTCGGCCTTACCCGGATCGCCCCGGACGCCCTGCGCCAGCGGATACTCCGCGATCGCGGCTACCAGTAGGGCTGCCGCCCATCCCGCCACCGCCACCCGCTGGACGATCCGCCGCCACGCGGGCGGATCCGGGTCGCCGACGGACGCGCGCGGCTCCACCGGTACGGCGATCAGACTGCCCACCAGCACTCCGCCGAGCAGCAGCACTCCGGCGTTGACGAAGTACAGCGACAACGCCGCCATTGCCCCGACCACGGCGGCCACGCTGCCAGGCACCAGCCAGTCGCCACCGGAGCCGGCGGTCACACCGCGCCTCCAGCTCACCCGGGCGACCAGGACGAGCCCGGTCAGGACGACAGCCAGCAGCGCCAGACCGCCGTCGGTCAGCACCTCGAGCAGCCAGTTGTGCGGGGATTCCAGGGTGGCTCCGGCGTCGTTGAGCTGGAACCACCGTGCGGACAGGAACCTCGGGACGGCATCGATGAAGCCACCGGCCCCGGTCCCCAGCCACGGCGCCTGGCCGATCGCCTCGGCGGTGGCGCTCCAGATCGCCCAGCGGTCGCCACGACGATCCGCCAGGCCGCTGCCGACGAACAGCCGGCGCAGCGACTCGGGATTCATCACCACGAGGATCGCCACCGCACCGACCGCGCCTCCGAGCCAGGCCCAGAGCCGCCCTGGCGCGGACGGAGCGGAGCTACCGCGACGCCGGGCCAGCAACACCAGGACCGCGGCCACCAGCAGGGTGATCAGCAGGCCGACATAGCCGGCGCGCGAGGCGGAAAGGGTCACCGCGGCCAACCCGGCCACCAGGCCGGCGACCATCAGCCACCACTGCCGATCGCGGCGACCGGCGCCTCCCACCACCTGAGCGAACAGCACACCCGCGATCATCAGCCCGGCCACCGCCTGATCGCTGGCGTTCCCCAGTAACGAACCGGGCCGCGCCAGGTCGGAGGCGATCGGCCGCAACCCCAGGGTCTCCAGCAGCGCCACCCCCGCCACCAGCAGCGCGGCGATCGCCAGGCCACCACGGAAGGCCCGTCGCACCCGCTCCGGCGCCGATGCCCCCAGCAGCACCGCACCCAGCCACACCGCGCCGATCCCGACCGGCACCGCCACCAGCGGCCCGGTGTAGCGGGGCCACCTTCCCCACAGCCCGGCCAGTTCGCCGCTGACGACGGCGGAGACCGCCAGCACGGCCACGCTCGCGCCGGCCACCCACCAGGCCCAACGCGGCAGCCGGCCGCTGCGGGGGGCGAACAACGTCACCGCGATCGCCACCACCATCACCAGCAGCTTCGGCCAGGTCCAGCGCGAGAGGCCACCGGGCAGGAAGGCCACGACCGACAGGCAGGCCAGCAGCACTCCGGCAACTGCCGGAGTGTGGTTCACCGGGGGCGGGACCGGCGTCCGTCGAGGCCGGGCCACCTCAGCACGGATCCTCGGGCTGGACACCGGGGAGATAGCGCTGCCACTCCTCGGCGGTCAACGGGTCGCCACGAGTGGCGCACAGCTTCGCCTTGGCGGCAGCCCGGTCGGCCACCCACACCTTCACCGCCCCGGTGCTGCCCGAGACGGCGAACCGGGCGCCGTCCTCGATGAACCGGGCATCCCACGGACGCCCCAGGCCACCGTCCAGCGAGAACAGCGCGGTCCCCTCGTCCGAGGTCAGATCCCAGCCCCAGATCTGGTCATCGCCGCTGGTTCCGATCAGCAGGCTCCCGTCCGGGCTGAACTCCAGGGAGTACATCCCCGAGCGGGGATCGCCGAAGCCCCGCACCCGGACGGGGTTCGCCGGATCGGCGACATCCCAGAGGGAGACGTCACCCGACTCCTCCCCCACGGCCAGCAGCGGACGGTGGCGGGCGGCGGTGACGGTCTGCGGCATGGTGGCGAGCTCGATCTCCCCGGCGATCCCGGGGTGGGCCGGATCGGCGAGCGACCACAGCACCACCCGGTTGGACGCCAGCGCCACCGCCAGCACGGTGTCGGAGGTGAAGGCGGTGAGCTCCGCGCCGGGGGTGTCGAGGGCCGTCAGCAGGGTGAGCCGGCCGGTGCCGGGATCGGCGGAGAAGACCGCGGTCCGGGTTCCGAGGTACTCGAAGGCAGCCAGCAGCCGGGAATCCGGTGAGATCGCCACGGCCGCGATGTACCCGATCCCGGCGTCGAACACCGACACCTCACCGGCACCGCGGTCGGTGAGCGGCCAGGTGAGGACGCGGCCCTCCGCGGTCCCGCCGGCGAGCCACGCCTGGTTGGGGGCGATCGCCGCGGCGCCCTGCTGCAGGTCGTCCTCCGGCAGTTCACCGACCACGGGAGTCGGCATCCGCCGCACCTCCTCGCCCACCCGCCACAGCGCGATGCCGTCGTAGGGGCTGCCACCGGCCAGCCAGCGGGAGGACCCGGACAGGTTGTAGATGACCGAGCCGGAACTGCGCCACACCGGGCTCTCGGCCGGCCACACCCGCAGCAGGCCGTCGGCGCCGCTGGCCACCGGCCGGCCGTCCACCACGGCAGCGCCGTTCGCGATCGCCGGGGTGGTCAGGCGGCGCAGCTCCGCGCCGTTCACGGCATCGAACAGCGTGACGTCCTGATCCGAACTCGCCGCGATCAGCACCCGCCCGTCCGCCGAGAAGTCGACATCGTTGACGTAACTGGTGAAGGCGGTCAGCGGCTCGCGTTCGGTCGCCCGTTCGTCCGCCAGCTCCCACCGCAGCACGCCGCGGGCGGCCAGCCCGGCTGCCAGACGGCCGCCGTCCGGGATCGCCAACGCGAGCACCCGCACGTCGGTCGTCCCACCACCGCCGTCGAACCTGGTCGGCAGGTCGGGCAGCCGCTCGGCATCCGCCAGTCGCCAGCGGGCGATGCCGGCTCCGGCCCCACCCACGTGCAGGATCCCGGACGGCGTCACCGCGAGCGAACTCACCGCCGGCCGGGAGGTGCGACCGTCCTGGGTGACCTCGTCCAGCAGCAGCGTCGTCACCAACCGCGGCGTGGCCGCCGGCTCCCACACCCCGACCGAGCCGTCGCCCGCGCCGAGGATCACCCGGCCGGACGGATCGAAGGCCGCGGCGTAGACGGTCGCCGCGACCGGTTCCCAGGTGGAGATCCGCACCGGCTCGGCGGTGACGTCCCACACCGTCGGCGGGCCCTCGCCAGCGGCCGCCACCAGTTGGCGGTCGCCCACCCTGGCCAACGCCAGCGCGTAGATCGCGCCACCGGACGGATCCACCTGCCAGGTCCGCCCCGGGGAGGCGGCCAGTTCCTCCGCCCGCCACAGGGTCACCGTCCCGCGGCCGTTGCCGCGCACCACCAGACCCGCTCCAGCCGCCAGGACCGCGGACGGCTCGCCCCGCCACTGCACCGGAGCGTCCACCGCGGTCGCGTCCAGCAGCACCGACCGGCTCTCCAGCGTGTCGGCCAGCTCCGCCGACACCACCGCCATCTGGTCCTGGAGGTTCGGATCCTTGGCGCGGAGGCTGCGCGCCGCGGTGGCCACCTGACGCGACTGGGCCTGCAGCCGGGACGCCTCGGCGGCCTGCTGGGATTCCCGCATGCCCCAGAAGGCGAAGCCGCTCACCACGGCCAGCGCGGTGGCGACCGCGGTCAGCCCGAGGGCCAGACCGCGCTGCCGCCGCAGCCGCGCGTTCGCCCGCCGCTCGGCCACCAGGACGGACGCGAAATGCCGCTCGCTGGCGTCGAGGAACTCCTGCTCGTGCGGGGCGAGCAGCGCGGCCCAGGACGGGTCCTCCAGCCAGGACGACACCGCCTCCAGCCGGTCGACCGGCACCAGCGCCGCCGGATCCCGTCCGGCGTCCTCCCACACCGCCGCCGCCCGGCGCACCTTGGCGAGCACCGCCAGATCCTCCCGGCGTGCGGCGATCCACTCCCGCGGCCGTTCCCAGTGCTCCAGCAGGGCATCGTGGGAGATCTGCACGGCGTCCCCGGCGACGGTGAGCATCCGGGCGGCGACGAAGGCGTCCATCACCGGACGGGTGGTCCGGTCGATCGCGGCCAGCGGCAACGGCCGGCGGATCACCCCCTCGGGGGTCACGGTGATCAGCCGCAGGAAGAGCCGCTCGGCGGCCGCCTGCTCACCCTCGTCCAGGGAGCCGTAGACCTGCTCGGCCAGGGACTCGACCGCGCGGGAGATCCCACCGGCCGCGTAGTAGTCGGCGACGGTCATCCGGTCGCCGGTCCCCGCCGCCCAGGTGGTCAGCAGCGCGTTGGACAGCAGCGGCAGGACGGTCTGGGTCTGTCCGGCGGGGCCCCAACCGCGGGCCAGGTCATCGAGCAGGACGCGGACCAGCTCATCGTCCACCTGGACACCGGCGAGCCGGGCCGGTCCGACCACCACCTCGCGCAGTTCCTCCCTGGTGACCGGCGCCAGCAGTACCGGGGACGACAGCGCGGCGACCAGCAGCGGCAGCTGGCTGGCCTCGGCGAAGGCGTCCGACCTGAGTCCGATCACCACCACCGCGCGGGAGGCGAGTCGTTCCACCGCCGCCAGGCAGGCATCGCGGTCGGGCAGCCGCAGGGCATCCTCGAACTGGTCGATCACCACCAGCTCCAGGTCGGCATCGCGGCGGGTCGCCAACTCGGACACCGGGACGGAACCCGCCCGCCAGCCGGCCAGTCTCCCGTCGGCGCACTCGGTGGCGATCAGCCCGGCGGCCAGCAGCGAGGACTTGCCGCTGCCGGAGGGGCCGACCAGCGCCAGCATCCCCCGTCCCCGTTCCCGGCGCAGCGCCGCCACCCGCTCGGCCAGCCGGGCGGACTCCGCGGACCGTCCGAAGTAGTAGGGGGCATCGCCGATGTCGAACGGACGCAGCCCCAGGTACGGCGCCGTCCCGGCCCGCAGATTGGGCTGCAGCGCCGGCCAGGGGTCGCCGAACAGATCCGGCGGAACCTGCTCGGCCAGGCCGAGTTCGGCCACCAGCCGCAGGTACTGCGGACGCAGCGCGGGCGTCGGGAAGTGCTTGCCGCTCAGCCAGCCCTGTGCCGTCGCGGGCGGGACGTCGGCGATCCGGGCGACCTGGCGGATGGAGAGATGCCGCGCGCGGCGGGCGTCGTCGAGGGCGAAGGAGAACTCCGCTCGGGAACCTGCTGCGGGCATACCGTCAATCCTCCATCGTCACGCCACACCGCGCAGCCAATGAATGCAAGTTCAGCGTGAGGACCGCTCCGGAGCGTACTGCCACCACTGCCGGGTCAGCTCCGCCGACAGACCGAGGTGCTCGGCGAACCTCTGGAACTTCGGCCGCAGCGCCGGCGTCGGGAAGTGCCGTCCGTCCAGCCAGCCCTGCATGGTCGCCGCGGGAACGTCCGCGAGCTTGGCCGCCCCGCGCACCGAGAGGTGCCGCGCCAGCCGTGCCTGGTTGAGCGCCCGAAGAAACTCCTCGCGTCCGGTCTCCGTCATGGTCCTCCTCCCGGCCCGGTTGCCTGTCGCTGGAGTAACAGTGGGGCCGATCGAGGTGCTCCGTCCCAGGTCTGGGACGGGTTCATACGACTTCGTACAGCCCGGAAGCGTCAGTGGGGCGCGGTAGGGTCGAACCATGATCCTGGGAGCCCATGTCGACGCCGCCGATCCGATCGCCGAGGCCATCGCCCGGGGAGCGAACGCCAGCCAGTTCTTCCTCGGCGACCCGCAGGGCTGGAAGGGCCCGAAGGTCGCCTACCCGGCCGGTGCGGCGGCGTTGAAGGCGGACGCCGAGGCGGCGGGGGTGACCCTGTTCATCCACTCGCCCTACGTGCTCAACGTGGCGACCACGAACAATCGGATCCGGATCCCCAGCCGCCAGCACCTGCAGAAGCAGCTGACCGCGGCGGCGGAGATCGGGGCGGCCGGGGTGATCGTCCACGGTGGGCACGTCCTGGCGGCGGACGATCCCGAGATCGGCTGGGCGAACTGGCGCAAGGCGATCGACGGGCTCGACATCGAGGTGCCGCTGCTGATCGAGAACACCGCCGGCGGCACCAACTCGATGGCCCGGGGGCTGGAGAAGGTCGACCGGCTGTGGTCGGCGATCGCCGGCTCGCCCAACGCCGACCGGGTCGGCTTCTGCCTGGACACCTGCCACGCCCACGCCGGCGGCGAGGAACTGCTCGGCCTGGTGGATCGACTGAAGGCGATCACCGGCCGGCTGGATCTCGTCCATGCCAACGACTCCCGCGACGCCTTCGACTCCGGCGCCGACCGGCATGCCAACCTCGGCCGGGGACAGGTCGATCCGGAGGGTTTCGCGGATGTGGTGCGGACGGCGGGCTGCCCGGTGATCATCGAGACCCCCGGCCCGCTGGAGGCCCACCTGGCCGACCTGGCGTACCTGCGTCAGGCGATGGCATCCTGAGCCGGACGGCGGCCGGCGTCCGCCCGAGGCGCTAGCCTGCTCGGTGTGAAAAGCAGCATCTATCTGGCCGCTCCGGAAGGCCTGACGGGCAAGTCGATGGTGGCTGTCGGGATCATGGACGCCCTGCAGCGCGAGGTCTCCTCGGTGGGGGTGTTCCGTCCGATCGTCAACGCGGGGAGACGGGACGAGGTGCTGGAGGTCCTGGTCTCGCTGCCGAACATCGAGCAGTCCTACGACGAGGGCGTCGGGGTGACCTACGACGACGTCCGCGAGGACCCCAACGCGGCGCTGCACCGGCTGGTCGACCGGTTCGCGCAGCTGCGCGACCGCTACGAAGCGGTGGTGATCGTCGGTTCGGACTACACCGACGTGACCACTCCCACCGAACTCACCTTCAACGCACGGGTGGCGGCCAACCTGAACACCCCGGTGCTGCTGGTGGTCAGTGGCAAGAACCGCGGCGCGGAGGAGATCCTGGCCGCCGCCGAGGCCGGGCTGGCCGAGTTCACCGCCCATCACGCGAAGGTGATCTCGATCATCGCCAACCGGGTCAAGCCCGAGCTGCTGGACGAGGTCCGCGCCACCCTGGGTGAGATCACCGGCGTGGTGGTCGAAGCGCTCCCCTCCGACCGGCTGCTCGCCGCACCGACCATCGCCGACCAGTTCGAGGCGGTCGAGGCCAACCTGGTGCTGGGCAACGCCGAACTGATGGCACGCGAATCGGTCACCCCGCTGGTGGCGGCGATGACCCTGCCGAACGTGCTGGACCGGCTGGAGACCGACTCGACCGTCCTGGTGCCGGGCGACCGGGCCGACATGCTGCCGGCGCTGCTGCTGGCCAACGAGTCGGGCTCGTTCCCGCATCTCTCCGGCGTGATCATGGTCGGCGGGTACCCCATCCCGGACGCGATCCTGCGGCTGATCACGACGGTACGCAACGAGCTGCCGATCGGGATGACCCACCTGGGGACGTACACCACCGCGGAGCGGCTGTTCGGCCTGGAGGGCGCGATGACCTCCAGCCCCCGCAAGATCGAGATCGCCCGCCGGCTCTTCTCCGAGAACGTCGACAGCCAGCGGCTGCTGGACACCATGCAGGTCCACCGCTCCGATGTGGTCACCCCGCTGATGTTCGAGCACCAACTGATGGAACTCGCCCGGTCGAACCGGCAGACCATCGTGCTGCCCGAGGCCACCGACGACCGGATCCTGGAATCCGCGGCGATCCTGACCCGGCGCGGGGTGGCGAACCTGATCCTGCTGGGCGACCCGAACGCGATCAAGACCCAGGCCACCCACCTCGGGCTGGGCCTGTCCGGCGTCGCGATCGTCGACCCGACCGACCCCGAACTGCTGGACCGGTTCGCCGCCGAGTACGCCCGGCTGCGCGCCCACAAGGGCGTGACGGTCGACCAGGCCCGGGCCAAGATGGCCGACCTGTCCTACTTCGGGACGATGATGGTGCACCTCGGCATGGCCGACGGCATGGTCTCCGGCGCGATCAACACCACCGCCAACACCATCCGTCCCTCGTTGGAGTTCATCAAGACCCGGCCCGGCGTCTCGGTGGTGTCGGGGTCGTTCCTGATGTGCCTGCCGGACCGGGTGGTGGTCTACGCCGACTGCGCGGTCAACCCCAACCCCACCGCCGAGCAGCTCGCCGACATCGCGATCTCGTCGGCGGAGACCGCGGTCAAGTTCGGCATCGAACCCCGGGTCGCGATGCTCTCCTACTCCACCGGATCCTCCGGCTCGGGAGAGGACGTGGACAAGGTGCGCGAGGCGACCGAGATCGTCCGGCGGCGGGCGCCGGAACTCGCCCTGGAAGGCCCGATCCAGTTCGACGCCGCGGTCGACCCGACCGTCGCCCGGACGAAGCTGCCGGAATCGCCGGTGGCGGGCAGGGCGACGGTGTTCATCTTCCCCGACCTGAACACCGGCAACAACACCTACAAGGCGGTGCAGCGCTCGGCCAACGCGGTCGCGATCGGCCCGGTGCTGCAGGGCCTGAACAAGGCGGTCAACGACCTCTCCCGCGGCGCCCTGGTCGACGACATCGTCAACACCGTCGCCATCACCGCCATCCAAGCCCAAGCCGACTAGCGGGCGGCGGCCTCGAGCACACCGTCCAGACGCCAGGAACGATCCCTGAGCTCGCGCGCAGCGCGAGTCTCGAAGGGTCTCCACCGATGAAAGGAGTCACCCATGGCCACACCGATCCTGCTGCTGAACTGCGGATCGAGCTCGATCAAGTACCAGGTGATCGACACCGATACCGAGGAGGTGCTGGCGTCCGGTCTCATGCAGCGCATCGGGGAGGAGTCCGGCACGCTGGATCACAAGCTGCCCGGCGAGACGATCCACGTCGATCGCGGGTTCCCCAACCATGACCGGGCGCTGTCCTACCTGGTGAAGGTGTTCGAGGCGCATGGCCCGGATCTGGCACAGATCAAGGCGGTCGGGCACCGCACCGTCCACGGCGGGGCGAAGTTCGGCCAGACGACGATGATCAACGACGCCATGATCGAGGCTCTACAGGAGTTGAGTCCATTGGCTCCGCTGCACAATCCGCCCGGCATCGCCGGCATCGAGGCCGCCCGCAAGGCGCTGCCCGACATTCCGCACGTCGCGATCTTCGACACCGCCTTCTTCTCCACCCTGCCGCCGGAGGCCTACACCTACGCGATCCCCGCCGACATCGCCGCCGAGCACGGCATTCGCAAGTACGGCTTCCACGGCACCTCCCACAGCTATGTCTCCCGCAAGGTGGCCCAGGTGCTCGGCCGCCCCTACTCCGAGTTGAACCAGATCGTCTGCCACCTCGGCAACGGCGCGTCGGTCTCGGCGGTGCGCGGCGGGGTCGCGGTGGAGGCGTCCATGGGGCTGACCCCGTTGGCCGGCCTGGTGATGGGCACCCGCTCCGGCGATGTCGATCCGGGGCTGCATGCCTTCCTGGGACGCGAACTGGGGATGAGCCTGGATCAGGTGGACACCCTGCTGAACAAGAAGTCGGGCATGCTCGGCCTGGCCGGGGTGACCGACTTCCGCGATCTCAACGAGCTGATCTCCGAGGGCGATCAGCAGGCCCGGTTGGCGCTGGACGTCTACTGCCACCGGCTGCTGAGCTACATCGGTGCCTTCCAGGCCGTGCTGGGACGGGTGGACGCGCTCACCTTCACCGCCGGGGTCGGCGAGAACGACCCGCTGGTCCGGGCCACCGTCGTCCGCCGGCTGGAGGAGCTGGGCTTCTGGCTGGACTCCGACGCCAACGCCGTCCGCTCCCGCGAGCCGCGGATCATCTCGCGCGCCGGTTCGCCGGTGGCCGTCCTGGTCGTCCCCACCAACGAGGAACTGGCCATGGCCCGCGAGACCATGGCCGCGCTGAGCTGACCAAACCGACTGCCGAGCCTGGCGAGACCAGGACCTCCTCCGCACTCGACGGCTCGATCGGCGGACCGGTGTGGGCGCAGGACGCCCACCACGCCGCTGGGATAGGTTCTGACCATGGCAACTGCACTCGTCACGGGGGGCACCTCGGGGATCGGCGCGGCGTTCGCCCGGGCCCTGGCGGCCCGCGGCGATGATCTCGTCCTGGTGGCCCGCAACCTGGAGCGGCTGGAGCAGCACGCCCAGGAACTGCGGGAGCAGCATGGCATCGCCGTCGAGGTGATCTCGGCCGACCTGGCGGCACACGACGACGTGCTGCGGGTGGCGGCCCGGCTGGAGGAGGTCGAGCGTCCGATCGACCTGCTGGTCAACAACGCCGGCTTCGGGCTGCACGTCAAGCTGCTCGAGCCGGACACCGCACCCCACGAGTTGGCGATCGACGTCATGATCAAGGCCGTGCTGATCCTCGGCGGGGCCGCCGGCAGGGCGATGAAGGCCCGCGGCCAGGGCCGGATCATCAACGTCTCGTCCGCCTCCGGCTGGATCGCGCAGGGCAACTACTCCGCGATCAAGGCCTGGGTGCGGGTCTACTCCGAGAGCCTGGCCAACGAGTTGCACGGCAGCGGCGCCACCGTCACCGCGCTGTGCCCGGGCTGGGTGCGGACCGAGTTCCACGAGCGGGCCGGGATCCGCACCACCTCACTGCCGTCCATCGTCTGGATCGACGCCGACCGGCTGGTCGCCGAAGCGCTGAAGGACGCCGACCAGGGCAAGGTGCTCTCGATCCCGACCAAGCGGTGGAAGTTCGCGGTCTTCCTGGCCGCCAAGGGCCCCGGCTTCCTGATCCGCAAGGTCTCCCGGATGCTCACCAGAAGTAGAGACTGAGGGGTCGCTGCTGTCGAGCCGCGAACCCCACCCCGGCGAACCGGTCTTCGGTACCACACCGGAAAGGTGGCGCGTCGGTCCGTGCTCGCCGGGCCCGCCACTTCCGGATCGACACCGGGCCACTAAAGTACCCACAGCAGCATCCAGAAAGGCAGGGGCGTGGCGGACGCCGATCTGAACAGGTACACCAGCGCTGGGCCGGCGCTCGCCCGGCTGGTCGCCCAGCAGCTGGTGATGAAGCCGTACATCTGGTCCGCGGTGAACGTCCACACCCACGGGATGCGCAATCTCGACTCGCTCAAGCCACCGTTCGTCGCCGTGGCCAACCACTCCAGCCACCTGGACGCCCCGTTGATCTACGGGTCGCTGCCCCGCCGGCTCTCCCGCAACCTCTCCAGCGGCGCCGCCGCTGACTACTTCTTCAACACCTGGTACAAGTCGATCCCGACCACGCTGTTCTTCAACTCGTTCCCGGTGCTGCGGCAGGGCCACTCCAACCGGACCGGACGCCGGGGCATCGCCGGCGAGCTGCTGAGCGACGGCGTCCCGCTACTGCTGTTCCCCGAAGGGACCCGCTCGCGCACCGGTGCGATGTCGGGCTTCACCCCCGGCGCCGCCGCGCTGGCCATCTCCCGGGACACCCCGGTGCTGCCGATCGCCCTGGTCGGCGCCTACGCGGCCATGCCCTACGGTGCCACCATTCCGGTGCCCGGCCGTCCGCACGTCCACGTCGTGTTCGGACGGCCGCTGCGCGCCGCCCCGGGAGAGATCGCCCGGCAGTTCTCCGACCGGCTCTACCGCTACGTGGTCGAGATGCACGACACCATCGCCCGGGCCTACGGCATGCCCACCCAGGCCGACTTCGCCCGCGCGGTCGCGCTGCGGCAGGCCGCCGCCGACGCCGAGAAGGAGCGCCGCACCGCCGCCACCCCGCTCACCGGCACCTCGCCCGGCTCAGCCCTTTCCGCCGACGAACCGGAATCCGACGACTGAGGCAACCATCGCCGCCTGACGCGCATGGGGTTCCAGCCCAGATCCTCACCCGAGACCGACCTCCCCCCGGAGTGCACTTTCTGCCAAGTAGCGGCTCGCACCGACGAACACGTCGGCCGGGTGCCCTATTCGGCAATCAGTGCTCGTTGGGTTGTGTGGCGGTGGACGTCCACTGCCACGTTCCGGGCAGAAGGCAAGTCCGACCGCAGAGGTTGTCGATACCGGGCCCGCTGACCCGGGCCGGACTCAGCGTGTCCGCAGAGGTTGTCGTTCCCAGGAGCAGAACCCGTCTGGCAACAACAACTTCTGCGGAGCGGGTTGCGGACCCAGCCTCAGACCCTGCTGAGAACCACCATCTCTGCGGACCAGGTCATCCGAACGGGCCCGCAGCTTCGAAACTACTGGCACGCGGCACCCGAGCCTGACGCGGCGCCCCACCCAGACGCGCGAAGCCAGCTAGTGGCGATGTCTGTAGGTTCGTTGGCGTCGGGTGATGCTGGCCGGTTCGGTCCGCGTCGGCAGGTCTGCACCAAGCCCGGCGCGTCTGATGTAGCACTTGGTCGGCCAAACCGGCGGGGTAGCCGACCAACTACTACACCAGATGAGCGGGGACCCGACCCGCGGACCAGCTCGGCGCCTCGGTCGGGGTGGGACACGGCCCCAGCGCGGCATACCTGCGTTACCGCCGCGGCCACCCCGACCACCAACGAACGCACAAGCACTAGCCTGGGACGAGGAACCGTCGTTCCCCTGTCCCACCCGTCACGCTGTGACGCCGTGCTCGGCCAGCAGGGTGGCGAAGTCGGTCGTCCGGTTCCGGACGATCGCGACAGCGCTCGCGGCCACGCCGGCGATCAGCCAGGCGATCATCAGGAACAGGTTGGTCGCCACGCCGGTGGACTCGGTCAGCAGGGCTCGGCTGACATCCAGGGCGGGGGTGAGCGGCGAGAAGACCCGTAGCAGCCCGAAGACGCCCGGCTCGGCGGCGGTGACCATCGACGCCAGGCTGAGCACCGCCAGGGCCAGCGAGACCAGCCGTCCAGCACCACCGAACCAGGCGACCAGGGCGTGGTTGACGGCGACGAAGGCCAGCCCGGCGACCAGCATCAGGCCGAGCATCCCGAACAGCCTGCCGAACGGCAGTTGCAGCGCCACCTGGCCGATCGCTGTCACCACGATCGCCTGGATGCTCACCACGATCACCCCGGGCACCAGCGCCTCGGCCACCAGGTAGGCCGACGACCGGGCCGATCCCAGCAACCGGCTGCCGACCGCGCGGACCACCACGAAGGTGGCCAGCGCCCCGGCCCACAGCGCCAGCACCATCAGCAGGGTGGCCCAGCCGATCCCGGCGCCGGCGGTGCCCTGCAGGTTCTCGGTGCTGATCGGGGCGGCGACCACCTCGGCCAGGTTCTGCCGCTCCGTCTCGGAGTAGCTGGGCAGCTTGTCCTTGCCCTCGGCGATCCCGTCGGCCATCTCCCGGGCGCCGTCGGCCAGCTTCCGGGAGCCCTCGGCGGCCTCGCCCAGCCCATCGGAGAACTCGTTCATGCCATCGGCCAGTTGCCCGGCACCGTCCGCCGACCGGGAGATGCCGTCCACCAACTGCGGGATGCCGTCAGCGAGCTGGTCGGTACCCCTGGCCAGCTCGGCGGTACCGCCGACCAGTTGCCGTCCGGCTGTCTTCAGTTGCCCCAGCTGCTCGGAAGGGTCACCGCCTCCGCCTGCGGCGGACAGCTGCTGCCGGAGCTCGGAAAGGCCGCCGGCCAGCGCCTGGGAGCCCCCCAGCAACGACTTCGGCTGATCGGCCGCGCCGAGTCCCTGGGACGCCGCCTGTCCGGCCGCACCGACGCCCACCGGGACACCCACGCCCAGCCCGACCTGAAGCCCCGCTTCGGCCCCGGCCTGGGACCCGGCGGCCACACCCACCTGGACGCCGGCCGCGCGACCGGCCTCGAAGATGGCGCAGCCGTCGGGAATCGCGGCGATGTCCGGCGGGCACGGAACCTCCTGCGCGGCCGCCTGCTGGGCCGGTCCGGTGGCCGCGGCCGCTGCCTGGCCGGCCGCCCCCTGCAGCGCCTGTCGTACCGCCTGGCTCTGGGCCTGCTGACCGGCCCCCGC
>JAEXCA010000244.1 GCA_023393755.1 Actinomycetes bacterium
CGCCGCCCCCTCCCCCCCCCCCCCCGGCCAGTTCCGTCCGCTCGTGCTCAGGAGAGCTTCCCGGGCAGCGGAATGTTGATGTTACCCCACGGGGTATGAAGGACGAAGTTGTCCTCCCAGCCACTGAAGCCGTGTCCCAGCGTCAGGTCCTTCACCGAACCGACGGTGGTCAGTCGCGGCGCCTCATAAGTCTTCTGCATGTGTGCTCACCTCCCTTCCCCCCAATAACGGTGTGCAACAGGTGCCGCGGACCGCGGCGGGTCATGATGGTCAGGCTGAAGCCGCGGGCTCCAGCAGGCCTTCATTGACAAGGGTCTCGACAAAGGCCGTCACATCGGCTTCCGCTTGCGCGGCAGGGATGTTGTACGCCTCAACGAGAGCCTGGACGAGTTGATCGTTCGACTTCTCCTCGGCCAACTCCTTCATCAGCACAGAAGCGCTGGAGTTAGCGGTGAGATAGGTCGAGGAGCGGAGATCGAGGATGACCAGGTCACCGTCGATTTCACGCCACGTAAGGTCGCCAGCACGAAGTCTCATGTCTCCCCCCAAAGACATCCGGCGACTCCCCCAGAGCCAACCGCCTGAGGGAAGACTAGGGGAAAACGGGGTCAATGGGAAGTGGTACGCCAGCAGTCTTGCGATGAGGACAGAACCGTTCAGTTCCGGTCAGTGCCGGCCAGGTAGGTGGCCAGGCGTTCGGCCGCTGACGGCGGGGTGAACCCGGTGGCGATCAGCTTGTCGAGCCGGAGCGCACTGTGGACCGGCCGTGGCGAGACCAGCTTGCCGGTCGCGTACTCCTCGGTGCTGATCGGTGTGACGTCGTCACGGCTGCGGCCGCACAACTCGAACACGTCGCCGGCGATGTCCGCCCAGGACTGCACCGGCCCGGTGTTGGAGAGGTTGTAGGTGCCGTGGGGCGCCGCGGTTCCCAGCAGGTGGAGGATGCCGGCGGCGAGATCCTCGGTGAAGGTGAGCCGGCCGTGCTGATCGGCGACCACGGTCGGCGAGACCCCCTTGGCGGCCAGTTCGGCCATGGTCCGGACGAAGTTGCGTCCGGCGCCGATCACCCAGCTGGTGCGGACGATGTAGTGCTGCGCCAACTGCCCCACCAGCACATCGCTGGCCGCCTTGGTCTGGGCGTAGACGCCCAGCGGGGCGAGGGGTTCGTCCTCGTCATGCTCCTCGGCGGTGCCGTCGAAGACGTAGTCGCTGGAGACGTGGACGAGGGTGATCCGGTGCTCGGCGGCGATCCGGCAGAGCCGGGCGACACCGGTGACGTTGGCCGCCCAGGCGGTGCGGCGTCCCTCCTCGGTCTCGGCGACGTCCACCGCGGTGAAGGCGGAGGCGTTGATGATCGTGCCGACCTCCGTCCAGTTCAGGGCGGTCTCCACCCCGGGTCTGGTGAGGTCGAAGTCGGGCAGGTCGACGCCGATCGCGTCCGGCAGTAGCGCGGTCAGGGCACGTCCGAGCTGTCCGTTGCAGCCGACGATCACGGTCCGCTTCGGCGGGATCAGGCGGGCCTGGGCGAGTCGTGGGTGGGCCGCGTCCGCCTCGGAGATGGTCGCCTGCTCCAACGGGATCGGCCAGGCGATCGCCGCGGTCTCGTCGGCCAGGTTGAGGTAGCTGTAGGAGTCGCGGGCCGCGGGGCTCCAGTGGGCGTTGACCAGGTAGGAGTAGACGGTGTCGTCGACCAGCGTCTGGTAGCCGTTGGCCACCCCGCGGGGGACGAACACCGCGGTCTCCGGGCCCAACTCCAGGGTGACCACCTGGCCGAAGGAGTCGCCCTCCCGTAGGTCGACCCAGGCGGCGAACACCCGTCCGGTGGCGATCGAGATCAGTTTGTCCCAGGGCTCGGCGTGCAGCCCGCGGGTCACCCCGGTGTCGGTGTTGTAGGACATGTTGTTCTGCACCGGGCCGAAGTCGGGCAGGCCGAGTTCGGACATCTTGGCGCGCTGCCAGTTCTCCTTGAACCAGCCGCGGGAGTCGCCGTGCAGGACGAGGTCGATGACCAGCATCCCGGGGATCGCGGTGGGACGGATCGCGAGCTCTGCCATCACTGCCCTGCCGCGGCGTACTTCGCCTCGGTGGCCTGCTTCATCGGACGCCACCAGGCCTCGTTCTCCCGGTACCAGTCGATGGTGGCCGCCAGGCCGGCCTCGAAGTCCCGGTAACGGGGCTGCCAGCCGAGCTCGGTGCGCAGCCGGGTGGAGTCGATGGCGTAGCGCAGATCGTGGCCGGCGCGGTCGTTGACGTGGTCGTAGGCGTCGGTCGGCTGGCCCATCAACTGCAGGATCAGCTCGATGACGCTCTTGTTGTTCTTCTCGCCGTCGGCGCCGATCAGGTAGGTCTCGCCGAGTTGGCCGGCCTCGATGATCCGCAGCACGGCCAGGTTGTGGTCGTCCACGTGGATCCAGTCGCGGACGTTCTGCCCGGCGCCGTACAGCTTGGGACGGATGCCGTCGATCACATTGGTGATCTGGCGCGGGATGAACTTCTCGATGTGCTGCCGCGGCCCGTAGTTGTTCGAGCAGTTGCTCAGCGTCGCATGGACCCCGAAGGAGCGCACCCAGGCCCGGACCAGCAGGTCCGAGCCGGCCTTCGAGGCCGAGTACGGGCTGGAAGGGTTGTACGGGGTGGTCTCGGTGAACTTCGCCGGATCGTCCAGCTCGAGGTCGCCGTAGACCTCGTCGGTGGAGATGTGGTGGTAGCGCTTGCCGTGCTTGCGGACCGCCTGCAGTAGCTCGTAGGTGCCGACCAGGTTGGTGGCGATGAAGGGCGACGGATCGTTGAGGGAGTTGTCGTTGTGCGACTCGGCCGCGAAATGCACCACCACGTCGTGATCGGAGACCAGTTCGTCCACCAGGCCGGAGTCGGTCACCGACCCCTGCACGAAGCGGTACCGCCGCTCGTCCAGGCCGGCGAGCGACGCCGGGTTGCCGGCGTAGGTCAGAGCGTCCAGGACGGTCACCGCGTCATCGCTGGCGGCAAGCACCATCCGGACGAAATTGCTGCCAATGAAGCCGGCGCCGCCGGTCACCAGAATCCGTCGCATGGCGGAATCCTACGGGTAGACCTTGGGCGCCCCGCCAGCCCATGCCAGACTCATCCCATGCGCGGCATCATCCTGGCGGGCGGCTCGGGCACCCGGCTGCACCCGATCACCCTGGCGAACAGCAAGCAACTCGTTCCGGTCTACGACAAACCGATGATCTATTACCCGCTGTCGACCCTGCTGCTCGCCGGGATCCGCGAGGTGCTGGTGATCACGACCCCGCACGAGCAGGGCGGCTTCCAGCGGCTGCTGGGTGACGGCAGCCAGTTCGGTATCTCGATCCAGTACGCCGTCCAACCCGAGCCCAGGGGACTCGCCCAGGCCTTCACCATCGGGGCCGACTTCATCGGTGGGGAGAAGGCATGCCTCGTCCTGGGCGACAACATCTTCTACGGCCAGGGCGTCGGCACCCAGCTGCGCAGGAACGCCGACATCGACGGCGCGGCGGTTTTCGGCTACTGGGTGGCGGACCCGTCCGCCTACGGCGTGGTCGAGTTCGACACCGAGGGACGGGCGATCTCGATCGAGGAGAAGCCCGCCAATCCCAAGTCCCACTACGCCGTGCCGGGGTTGTACTTCTACGACTCCGAGGTGGTCGACATCGCCACCAACCTGGCGCCCTCCCCGCGTGGGGAGTACGAGATCACCGACGTCAACCGGGTGTACCTGGAGCGCGGCAAGCTCCAGGTTTCGGTGCTGCCCCGCGGCACCGCCTGGCTCGACACCGGCACCTTCGACTCGCTCAACGACGCCAGCAACTTCGTCCGGACCATCCAGGCGCGTCAGGGCCTGCAGGTGGGCTGCCCGGAGGAGGTCGCCTGGCGGCAGGGCTTCCTGACCGACGCCGAGTTGCTCGAGCGGGCGATCCCGCTGGAGAAGTCCGGCTACGGAATCTACCTGCGCCAATTGCTGGACGGCTAACCGATCACCCGAACTCTTCCCGGCCTGGGAGCACGCTCGGTCGCGCTACGACAACGAGGGAGGGACGAGCGGTGTCGAGCGCCGAATCCGGCGGATCCGGAAGTCAGCGCCGGGCCGATGGAGACATGAACCCTCCGATGGGGGTATAGTTCCCCTCGCGCAGCGCAACTGGGGGGTTGCTCGCGGTGTTTTCTGGGGGGAAAGCATGATTCATAGCATTTTTCGGCATGCCGACGCATCACGTCCCGCGAGGGGGGCCGGCGTCAGCGCAGGCGTAACAGGCTGGCGCAGATGGCTGCCGCTCATCGCCGCAACCGCAACGCTCTCGGCGTCCTTCCTGGTCGCCCAGCCAACGATGAGCCATGCTGCGGACCTGCCCAAGGGTGTTGTCGGCTGGGGACGCAACACCTGGGGAGAGGCGACCATCCCGCAGGGCCTCAACGACATCAAGGAGATCTCGGCGACCGCTCACAGCGTTGTTCTGCGCAACAACGGAACGGTGTACTCCTGGGGTCACAACGTCTACGGCGAGGCGACGGTGCCGGCCGGGCTGTCGGGCGTGACAGCGGTCGCCGCCGGTGGCTTCCACACCCTGGCGCTGAAGGGCGATGGCACAGTCGTGGCCTGGGGGCAGGACTATGTCGGCCAGGCATCCGTTCCCGCCGGGCTCGACCATGTCACCGCGATCTCCGGCGGCCGCTATCACAGTCTGGCGCTGAAGGATGACGGCACGGTCGTGGCCTGGGGCTCCAACAGCGATGGTCAATCGACGGTTCCGGCGGGGCTGCACGACGTGGTCGCGATCGACGGTGGAGGCTTTCACAGCCTCGCGCTGCTCAGTGATGGGACAGTGGTCGCCTGGGGTGCCAATGGTGCCGGTCAGTCGACGGTTCCAGCGGGGCTGCACGACGTGGTGGCGGTTGCTGCCGGTTGGTATCACAGCCTGGCGCTGAAGAGCGACGGCACGGTGGTTGCCTGGGGTGAGAACGTGTACGGCCAGGCGAACGTGCCGGCCGGCCTGCCACCGGTCGCGGCCATCACTGCGGGGGCGACCCACAGCCTGGTGGCACTGCGTGACGGCACGTTGGCGATCTGGGGTGACAACGCCTGGGGACAACTGCAGGTTCCGCCTCAGCTGACCGGTGTCGCCCAGGTCAGTGCCAAGGCGATGCACAGTCTGGTGTTGGCTGACGATCCGCCACCGAGCACGGTGGTCGGCCTGGCCGCGACGGTGGCATCGAGCAAGGTGACGCTGACCTTGGGGTATCCGGCCACACCGACCGACTACGACTTCGATCGGATTGTGGTGCGTCGGGCGTCGGGTGAGGTTGCTCCGGCGACGGTGGCCGATGGGGTCGAGGTCCCGACCAGCCGGCCCCGGACCACGTTGGTGAATGATCCGATTTCGTTGGCTCCGGGCGAGCGGTACTCCTACTCGGTGTTCGCTGTCGACAAGGCTGGAAACGTGAGTGAGCCGGTGTCGGTGACGGTTCCGGTGGGTTTCCGTGATCCGGTGACGGATGCTGCTGCGGTGGTGGAGGGTCCGACGAGTGTGGTGTTGAGTTGGCGGAATCCGGTGGGTGGTCAGCTGAGCAG
>JAEXCA010000056.1 GCA_023393755.1 Actinomycetes bacterium
GTCCGGGCGGACGGGTGATCGCCCGCGACGTCGAGGCCGCGATCGCGGCCGGCCCGGCGCTCACCGCCGGCGCCCGCGCCGAGGCGTCCGGCTTCGTCCCGGGTGCGGTCGGCAGCGGGATCGGCGGCCGGGTGACCCGGGCCGACCTGTCGACGGTCTCTGCGCCTGTCGAAGGGTCGTCCGCCGAGGCTTCGGGACTCGGTGCTGTTGCGCCGACCTCAGCCATCGGCACCGAGTTCCCGGGCGAGGTCACCGAGACCCCGCTGAAGGGCATCCGCAAGGTGATCGCCGAGCGGATGATGAACTCGCTGGCCACCTCGGCCCAGCTCACCTACACCGCCACCGCTCCGGCCGCCGGCCTGCTCGCGCTGCGCAAGCGGCTGAAGAACGTCGCCGACCCCGAACTGGCCGGCGTCACCATCGGCGACCTGGTCGGCTACGCCACGGTGAAGACCCTGGCCAAGCACCCGGTGGTCAACGCCCACCTCGCCGACGGCGTGCTGCGGAAGTTCGCGCACGTCCACCTGGGCATGGCGGTGGACACCCCGCGCGGCCTGCTGGTGCCGACCCTGCGGTTCGCCGACACGCTCACCCTGCGCGAGTTCTCGGTGCAGTCCAAGCAGCTGGCGAACGACGCCATCGGCGGCTCGATCAGCCCCGACCTGCTCAGTGGCGCCAGCTTCACGGTGTCGAACCTCGGCTCCTTCGGGATCGAGTCGTTCACCCCGCTGCTGAACGTGCCGCAGGTCGCCATCCTCGGCGTGGACGCGATCTTCCCGCGGGCGGTGATCAACCCGGACGGCTCGGTGGGCGCCGAGCAGCGGATCGGCTTCTCGCTGACCGCCGACCACCAGGTGATCGACGGCGCGGACGCGGCTCGCTACCTGCGCGACCTGTGCGCGGCGATCGCCGACATCGACCTGACCGTGCTGGGCTGAGGAGTCATCAATGGCTGACTACTCCTCGCTTCGCTCGTCAGCTCCTTCCTCGTCCTCGGGAGGACCGGAGCAAGCTCCGTCCTCCGCTCGGACTTCGTCGGAGTACGACGTGATTGTGCTGGGCGGCGGCCCGGGCGGCTACCTGGCCGCCGAGCGGCTGGGCCACGCCAGGAAGAAGGTGCTGCTGATCGAGAAGCAGTTCCTCGGCGGCACCTGCCTGAACGTGGGCTGCATCCCGACCAAGAGCCTGCTCAACTCCGCCAAGCTCTACCTGCATGCCAAGCACTCCGCGCAGTTCGGGGTGACTACGGAAAACGTCCATTTCGACTGGGCGAGGGTCCAGTCGTGGAAGGATGAGGTCGTGGCCACGCTGGTCGGGGGCGTGGCCATGGCCGAAAAGCGCAACGGTGTCGAGGTCGCCGACGCGCACGGCACCCTGGTCGGGCCCGGCAGGGTCGAGGTGAACGGCGAGGTCAAGACCGCCGATCATGTCATCCTCGCCACCGGCTCGGTCCCGGTGATGCCGCCCATCCCTGGCGCGGCGGACAACCCCGCGGTGGTCGACTCCACCGGTCTGCTGGCGCTCGAACGGTTCCCGGGCAGGCTGGTGGTGATCGGCGGCGGGGTGATCGGCGTCGAGTTCGCCTCCCTGTTCGCCGCCTTCGGCGCCCAGGTCGAGGTGATCGAGTTGCTGGACGAGATCCTGCCGTTCGCCGACGCCGACGTGGCCGCCAAGGTTCGCAAGGGCATCGAGGGGGTGAGCTTCCACCTCGGCTGCAGGGTGACCGGTATCGAGGGATCGACCGTGGTCTACACCGACGCCAAGGGCGCCGAGGTGCGCACCGACGCCGATGTGATCCTGATGGCGGTCGGCCGCAAGCCGCTGGTCGAGGGCTGGGGCGCCAAGGAGGCCGGGCTGGAGTACACCCCCAAGGGCATCGTGACCGACGACATCCAGCGCACCAACCTGCCGAACGTCTGGGCGGTCGGTGATGTCACCGGACGGTCGCTGCTCGCCCACGCCGCCTACCGGATGGCCGAGATCGTGGTCGCCCACATCCTCGATCCCCAGATGGCTCGTCGCACCGGTCAGACCCTGCGGGTCGACACCATCCCGTGGGCGGTCTACTCGATCCCCGAGGCGGCCGGCGTCGGCCTCACCGAGGCGCAGGCCGCGCAGCGGGGTATCGAGGTGGTCACCGCCACCGTCCCGCTGGTGATGTCCGGTCGGTTCGTCGCCGAGAACGGGCTGAAGGCCCCCGGCGCGGTGAAGGTCGTCGTCGAGTCCGACAGCCGGGTCGTCCTGGGCATCCACGCCGTCGGGCCGTACTCCCCGGAGACCATCTGGGGTGCGGCCGCCGTCCTCGAATCCGAGTACACCCTGGACGACCTGCGCCAGGTCGTCTTCCCGCACCCCACCGTCTCCGAAGGCATCCGCGAGGCCGCCTGGGCGGTCAAGGACTAGCCATGGGGGCGGACGGGGCTTCGAGACTCGCGCTTCGCGCGACCTCAGCCGCCGTCCAGGACGATCCCGGAGTCTCGAAGGGTCGCCCCGCTACACAACATCAACAGACCTGCAGAACCAGAAGAAGGAAGAAATGCCCAAGTCACTCACCGTCGATCCGGTCGAGGTACGCAAGCCGCAGACGATCACCGTCCCGCCGATCCCGGTCAATGCCTACGTCCGCGACTTCGCCGCCGAGAAGCAGCGCTACGGCGCCGAGGGTCTCACCGCGATGCTGCACGACATGCTGGCGATCCGCGAGTTCGAGAACATGCTGAACTCGATCAAGACCACCGGCGGCTGGCAGGGAATCGAGTACAACCACAAGGGCCCTGCCCACCTCTCCGCCGGCCAGGAGGCCGCCGCGGTGGGGCAGGCCGCCGAGCTGAACGCCGACGACTACATCTTCGGCTCCCACCGCAGCCACGGTGAGATCCTGGCGAAGAGCTTCTCCGCCGCTCGCAAGATGGATCCGGCCGCGCTGCAGCAGATCATGAGCCAGTTCCTGGACGGCGACACCCTGCGGTACGCCGAGAAGCTCGGCTACGACACCGAGGGCGACCTGGTCGAGAACTTCATTCTGTTCGGCACCCTGGCCGAGATCTTCGCGCGCAAGGTCGGCTTCAACCGTGGCATGGGCGGCTCCATGCACGCCTTCTTCACTCCGTTCGGCTCGATGCCGAACAACGCCATCGTGGGCGGCTCGGCGCCGATCGCCACCGGCTCGGCGCTGTACAAGCGGGTCAACCGCCAGCCCGGCATCGTGATCGCCAACATCGGCGATGCGTCGATGGGCTGTGGCCCGGTCTGGGAGGCGATGATGTTCGCCGCGATGGACCAGTACCGCACCCTGTGGCGGGAAGAGGACGGCGGCTCCCCGCCGATCATGTTCAACTTCTTCAACAACTTCTACGGCATGGGCGGCCAGACCGCTGGCGAGACCATGGGCTACGACATCCTCGCCCGGGGCGGTGCGGGCGTGAACCCCGAGGCCATGCACTCGGAGCGGGTCGACGGCTACGACCCGCTCGCGGTCGCCGACGCGGTGCGCCGGAAGAAGGAACTCCTGCTGGCCGGCCGCGGCCCCGTCCTGATGGACACGATCACCTACCGGATCTCCGGCCACAGCCCGTCCGATGCGTCCAGCTACCGCACCCGCGAGGAGATCGAGGCCTGGGAGTCGGTTGACTCGATCGCCAGCTTCTCGAACCTGCTGGTCAGCGAGGGCGTCCTCGCCTCTTCGGATGTAGAGGCCATTCACGGCCGGATCACCGAGCGGCTCACCAAGGTGCTCGCGCTGGCGGTGAACGACGAGGAGTGCCCGCGGGTCGACGTGGCCTACATCGAGAGCGCGATGCTGTCGAACCAGCACGTCGAGGCGATGGCCGAGGGCGAACCCGAGCTGCTGCACCCGCTGGGCGAGAACCCGCGCGTCCAGGCGATTGCCAAGAAGGTTCGCGCCACGGTGGATGCCGACGGCAAGCCGGTCTCGAAGGTGCGGATGTACCAGTTCCGCGACGGCCTGTTCGAGGCTATGGCGCACCGGTACTCGATCGACCCGACCATGGCGGCCTGGGGCGAGGAGCACCGCGACTGGGGTGGCGCCTTCGCCGTCTACCGCGGGCTGACCGAGCTGCTGCCCTACCGGCGGCTGTTCAACTCGCCGATCTCCGAGGCCGCGATCGTCGGTGCCGGCGTGGGCTACGCCCTCTCCGGTGGCCGCGCGGTGGTTGAGTTGATGTACTGCGACTTCCTTGGCCGCGCCGGTGACGAGGTGTTCAACCAGATGGCCAAGTGGCAGTCGATGTCGGCCGGTCTGCTGACCATGCCGCTCACCCTGCGGGTGTCGGTGGGCAACAAGTACGGCGCCCAGCACTCCCAGGACTGGTCGGCGCTGGTCGCCCACATCCCGGGTCTGAAGGTCTACTTCCCGGCCACCCCGACCGACGCCAAGGGCATGCTCAACCTGGCCCTCTCGGGCACCGATCCGGTGGTCTTCCTGGAGTCGCAGCTGCTCTACGACATCGGCGAGCAGTTCACCGAGGGCGGTGTCCCCGAGGGCTACTACGAGACCCCCGAGGGCGAGCCGGCGATCCGCCGCGAGGGTAGCGACGTCACCATCGCCACCCTGGGCGCCACGCTGTATCGGGCGCTCGAGGCGGCCGACATCCTGCAGGAGAAGTACGGGATGAGCGCCGAGGTGATCGACCTGCGGTTCGTCGCCCCGTTGAACTACGACACCCTGCTGGCCTCGGTGAAAAAGACCGGACGCCTGGTGCTGGCCTCCGACGCGGTCACCCGCGGGAACTTCCTGCAGACCGTCGCGGCGGACGTCCAGAACCTCGCCTTCGACGCGCTGGACGCCCCGGTGGTCGTGGTCGGCGCCCGCAACCACATCACCCCGGCCCCGGAGCTGGAGGACCTGTTCTTCCCGCAGCCGGAGTGGATCGTGGACGCCATCCACTCCCGGATCGTGCCGCTGCCCGGTCACGTCCCGACCGCCAACTCCACCGACGGCGAGCTCGCCCGTCGCTCCCGCCTGGGGGTGTAGCCGATCCGTCCGATGATCGGACGCCAGCGCGACACCGAGGGCCAGTCCCAGTGTCCGAGGCCGGCACAAGGGTGCTG
>JAEXCA010000066.1 GCA_023393755.1 Actinomycetes bacterium
ACCGGCGAGGACGGCGGTGTAGCCGATGGTGGCCACCACGCTTATCCGCAGCGGGGCGCGGGCCGGCTCGTCGGCGGCCGCCGACATGCCCACCGGGAAGCCGAGGCTGGCCCCGACCCCCCAGACCGCGGCACCGACGAACGCCAGCACCGGGCTGCCGAAGACCACCATCAGGCAGCCGATGATCGCGGCGCCGAACAGCACCCGGAGCACGACCACCCGGCCGTAGCGGTCGAGCAGCACGGTGCCGAGGATCCGGCCGGCGGTCATGAAGGAGAGGAAGACCGCCAGCGCGACCACGCCCATCGCCTTGTCCAGGTGATGGCCGTCGACGAAGGCGACCGCCATCCAGTCGTTCGCCGTCCCCTCGGCGAAGGCGGCGGCCAGGACCATCACGCCGATCAGCAGGGTGCGGGGTTCGGTCCAGGCCGAGCGTGCCGTCCCGCGGGCCGCCGGACCGTGGTCCCCGTCCTCGTCGAAGGCCGGCAGGAACTGCGCGGTGCCCCAGACCCCCGCGATCGTGCACAGCACGACCACCCCGCAGACGTGCGCCACCAGCGGCACCTGCAGCGCCGTCATGCCGGCCCCGACCAGCGCCGCCACGACCGTCCCGCCGCTGAACCCGGCATGGAACCAGGGCATGATCGCCCGGTCGATGGCCCGCTCGACGATGGTGCCCTCGAGGTTCTGCGCGACGTCCCAGATGCCGCTGCCCAGGCCGACCAGGAACAGCCCCGGCGCCACCGCGGCGATCGGCAACTGCGCCTGCGCGGCGATCGCCGCCCACATCATCCCCGGCAGCATCAGCACCATCCCGATCCGGACGGTGTTCGCCGCACCCAGCCGGTGCGCGATCCAGCCGGCGGTCGGCAGCCCGAGCACCGAGCCGGCCGACACCGAGAGCAGTAGCAGGCTGAGCGTGGCCGGGGTGAGCGACAACAGATCGCGGACGTCGGGGATCCGCGACATCCAGGAGGCGAAGGCGAAGCCGTTCATGGCGAACACCACGAGATCGCCGTTGCGGGCCCTCACAGCGCGGGCTCGCTCGGTGACAGGCAGGCTCATCTGATGCTCCGTTCGGGTTCTGCCGCCGCGACGCCGGAGTCCGTTGCCCGGAACCCACGGTCGGCTGCACCTCATCCTCTCGGACTTCGCGCCCGATCTCGAACCGGGATCATCCTTCAGTCGGGCGGCGGTTGGACGGTCGCCGCCGCGCGGCCGCCACCGTGGCGTCCGAAAACCGTGACTCCGCCGAAGCTGCCCGATCCGCTGTGACAGACTCGCCCTTGGCCCGGATGACGGACGCCGGGCCGGAATGGCCTGCCTGCGCCAGAAGGGTTGTCGATGTCCACCTCGCTTGCTCACGAGCAACTGCCCGAAGCGGTGCGTGCCGCCTACGCCGACGTCCTGCGCCGCAACCCCGGCGATCTGGAGTTCCACCAGGCGGTGCACGAGGTGCTGGAGTCGGTCGTCCCGGTGTTCAACGAGCATCCCGAATACCTCGAGGACGGCATCCTGCAGCGGCTGGTCGAGCCGGAGCGGCAGATCATCTTCCGGGTGCCGTGGGTGGACGACTCCGGCACGGTGCGCGTCCAGCGCGGCTACCGGGTGCAGTTCTCGTCCGTGCTGGGCCCCTACAAGGGCGGCCTGCGGTTCCACCCCACGGTGAACAGTTCGATCATCAAGTTCCTCGGCTTCGAGCAGATCTTCAAGAACGCGCTCACCGCGCAGGGGATCGGCGGCGGCAAGGGGGGCTCGGACTTCGACCCGCACGGCCGTAGCGACGGCGAGATCATGCGGTTCTGCCAGTCGTTCATGAACGAGCTGTACCGCCACCTCGGCGAGCACACCGACGTTCCGGCCGGCGACATCGGCGTCGGCGCCCGGGAGATCGGCTACCTGTTCGGGCAGTACCGCAAGATCACCAACCGGCACGAATCCGGCATGTTCACCGGCAAGGGGACGGGCTGGGGCGGCGCCGAGGTGCGCACCGAGGCCACCGGCTACGGCACCGTCTTCTTCGTCCAGGAGATGCTGGCGGTCCGCGGCGAGTCGATCGAGGGACGCCGGGTGCTGGTCTCCGGCTCCGGCAACGTGGCCATCTACGCGATCGAGAAGGCACTGCAGCTGGGTGCGCTGCCGCTCACCGCGTCCGACTCGTCGGGCTACGTGATCGACGAGGACGGGATCGACGTCGAACTGCTGAAGCAGATCAAGGAGGTGGAGCGCCTCCGGATCTCCGCCTACGCCGATCGGCGGCCGCGGGCCAGGTTCGTCCCCGGCCGGCGGGTGTGGGAGGTGCCGGGGGAGATCGCGCTGCCGTGTGCCACCCAGAACGAGGTGGACGCCGAGGATGCGGCCACCCTGGTGAAGAACGGCGTGATCGCCGTGGCCGAGGGTGCCAACATGCCCTCGCTGCCCGAGGCGGTGGACGTCTTCCAGGAGGCCGGCGTGCTGTTCGCGCCCGGCAAGGCGGCCAATGCCGGCGGCGTGGCCACCTCGGCGCTGGAGATGAGCCAGAACGCGGCCCGGCAGCGCTGGACCTTCGAGGATTCCGAGGCCAAGCTGCACCAGATCATGTGCAACATGCACGAGGCGGCCTATGCCGCGGCCGAGCGCTACGGCCGTCCCGGCAACTACGTGGTGGGCGCCAACTGCGCCGCCTTCGTCAAGGTGGTCGACGCGATGGTCGCGCAGGGAGTGATCTGATCCTCGGGCCGCTGACGCGCCCCTCGTCAAGACTCCTTCTTTCCCGCCGCAGACAATGCGGCGTGGCGGTCGTCGTCTGATCCTCGGGCCGCTGACGCGCCCCTCGTCAAGACTCCTTCCTTCCCGCCGCAGGCAATGCGGCGTGGCGGTCGTCGTCTGATCCTCACACCGCTGGCGCGGTGTTCGTCGAGACTCCGCCCTTCCCACCGCTGGCGCGGTGCGGCGGTTGTCGTCTGATCCTCGGGTCAGCCGGCGTGCGGCTCGGAGTCGCGGAGCGGGAGACCGGCCAGGGCGTAGCACTGGTCGACCAACTCCATCAGCTCGATGGCGTTGGCCAGATCGGTGGGGAACACGACGCCACGCTGGACGGCCGCGTTCACCGCGGCGAACTGGTGGGTGTAGGTGGAGATGGTGCCATGGTGCTCCACGGTCTCCATCCCGTCGACGGTCACGATCAGCCGGTCGTCGCCGGCCACGTTGATGAACTCCGGCTGCCGGATCGTGCCGCGGGTGCCGGTGACCAGCACGGACCGGTCGTCAGGACCCTCCAGGCTCGACTCCAGCACGAACGACCCGCCGCCCGGCAGGGCGCCGGTCACCCGCGCGGTGGCATCCACCCGGGGGTCGGCGCCGGGATTGGCGGTGGTGGCGCACCCCTCCAGGGTCAGCCTGCCGCCCAGCGCGGCCGCGACGTCCCTTGCCACGTGCAGGTGGTAGCAGCCCAGGTCCATCAGCGAGCCGCCGGCCAACGGCCACGACCAGCGGATGTCGCTGAGATCGTCGCAGTCGAACTTCATGTTGACCTGCAGCCCGGTGACCTCGCCGATCGCGCCGGTGCGGACCAGTTCCAGCAGCCGCAGGTGGGCCGGATGGTAGCGATGGTGGAAGCCTTCGAGGACGAGCCGGTCGCCGGCCTCGGCGGCCACCAGCCGGGCCTGGGCGGCGTTGGCGGCGAACGGCTTCTCCGACAGGACGTGCTTGCCGGCCCGCAGTGCCGCCAGCGTCCAGCGGACGTGCTCGCTGTTCGGGCTGGGGTTGTACACCAGGTCGATCTCCGGGTCGGCGAGCAACTCGTCGTAGCTGCCGTAGGCCCGCGGAATGTCGTGCTGGCTGGCGTAGGCCTGCGCCCGTCCGAGATCCCGCGCGGCGACCGCGACGACCTGCGCGCCATTGGCCCGCGCCGGCGTCACCACCGCGCGCTCCGCGATCCGCGCCGCGCCGAGAATCCCTACCCGGAGTGCCTGTGTCATGGAGATCTTCCCTTCGTCTGGTGGGTCGGACCGGAGGGCCCGGCCGAGTAGCCGCTACTCGCCGTCGGTGCGCTCTGCCGGCGGTTCGCCCTGGCGTTCGCGCTGCCGGCGGGCCAGGAATTCCCGATCGAAGTAGGCCGGTGCCTCGTCCTCGTCGTCGGAGGGCGCGGCCGGAGCCGGGCGGGGGGCCGCCGGACTGGCCGGGGCCGGAGCCGGTTTGGCCGACCGCCCGGGACCGTCGTCCCACGCGTTCGGGTCGAAGGTGCGCGGACGGTTCATCAGCGCGTCGCGGGTCAGGGCCTGCGGCGCCGGCGGCTCGGTGTCTCCGGCCGGCTCGTCGAGTTGCCCCAGCAGCTCCCGGCGGCGACGCTTCAGCCACCACCAGGCGCCCGCCATCAGAGCGACGGCAAGGATGAGAAAGACGACCTCGAACACCGTGCACCTCCTTGGCTGTCCAATCTACCGGCAGCCCGCCGCCGCGGCGATCCGGCCGCTACGTGGTGCGGGTTCTGCCAGCTGGTGGCCGGGTCGGCAGGTTTGGCGCCCGGTGGCGTTGTCTGGCAGCAGTTGCGCGGCACTGCGCCGGCCCCGTCGCGCTCACTCCGGGGGTTGGCCGCCCGCTGCAACCAGGGCGGAGATCATGTCGTTGGCGGCCGCCAGATAGCGGTCGGTGTCGAAGTCGGGGATCAGGGACCGCTGCACCACGCTGCCCATCACCAGGCTGACCAGCACCGCCGCGACTCCGGCCGGGTCGGCCTGAACGTGATTGCGTTCGCACCAGTGTCTGACCACCAACTCGACGGCGTCGCGGACGCCCCGGCCCTCGGTCCGGAGCAGTTCGAACAGCTTCGGCTCGGCGGAGGCGCCGGCCCAGATCTGGATGATCAGCTCGGCCGTCTCGGTCGCCTGGACCACCCGGGTGAGCGCGGCGGTGAGGAGATCGGTGGGGGAGATGCCCCCCTCGGTGGGGGTGTGCAGCACCGACTGCATGGGTCCGGCCACGGCGCGGCGGGCGACTTCGAGGACGACCCCCTGCTTGCTGCCGAAGTGGTGGTAGATCGCTCCGGCCGAGGTGCCGGAGCGGGCGATCAGGTCGGCGATCGACATCCCGGCGGCGCCCTGGGTACGGATCAGGTCCGCGGCGGCGTCGAGAATCGCCTCCCGCGCCGCCTGGGCGTGCCGTGTCGTTTCCGTCATGTTTCCCAGACTATTACTACGGCCAGTAGTGAGTGGAGTAGGGTGGGGCAGGACAGAACGTTCGTTCTGATAGGAGCGGTCATGGCCCCCCACGCCTCTCTCGGGCTGGATGTCGGTTCAACCACGGTCAAGGCCGTGGTGCTCGAGGGTGACACGATCCGGCACAGCGCCTACCGCCGGCACAACGCCGACGTCCGCGGCGAACTGCGCGGCCTGCTGGAGGAGATCGCCCCGCTGTTCCCCGGTCAGCACTTCCGGGTGGCGGTGACCGGCTCGGCCGGCCTGTCGATCGCCGAACTCATGGGGGTGGACTTCGTCCAGGAGGTGATCGCCGCCACCGCAGCGATCGAGCGGTTCAATCCCGAAGCGGACGTCGTGATCGAACTCGGCGGCGAGGACGCCAAGATCACCTACCTGCATCCCACCCCCGAGCAGCGGATGAACGGCACGTGCGCCGGCGGCACCGGCGCCTTCATCGACCAGATGGCCACCCTGCTGCACACCGACGCCAAGGGGCTGGACGACCTCGCCGCCCAGTACCAGCACCTCTATCCGATCGCGTCGCGCTGCGGGGTGTTCGCCAAGTCGGACCTGCAGCCGCTGCTCAACCAGGGCGCCGCGCACACCGACCTGGCCGCCTCGGTGTTCCAGGCGGTCGCCACCCAGACCATCGCGGGCCTGGCGTGCGGCCGTCCGATCCGCGGCAACCTGGTGTTCCTGGGCGGGCCGCTGCACTTCCTGCCCCAGTTGCGCAAGGCGTACGAGCGGGCGCTGACCGGGCAGGTGACCTCGTACAGCACGCCGGAGAACGCCCAGCTGTACGTCGCGCTGGGTGCGGCGCTGTCGGCGATCGATCCGCCGGTGGGTGACCGGCTGGCCACCGGCCATGCCGAGTTCCACACCGCCGAAGAGTTGCTGCGTCGGTTGCGTCCGGTGGTCACCATTCCGCTGGCCCGGCAGCGGCTGCGTCCGTTGTTCGAGGACGACGCGGAGCGCGAGGAGTTCGATCTTCGGCACTCTCAGGCCCGGGTCGAACAGGTCGGTTTCGACGAAGCCCACGGCCCGCTCTTCCTCGGCATGGACGCCGGCTCCACCACCTTCAAGGCCGTCCTGCTGAACAGCGACGACCAGCTGGTGTTCTCCCGCTACGAGAGCTCCAACGACCCGGTCGCGGCGGCGATCGCCACGCTGCGCGAGATCTACGCCCAGCTGCCCGAGACCGCCTATCTGGCTCGCTCCTGCGTCACCGGCTATGGCGAGGGGCTGGTCCGCGCCGCGCTGCGGATCGACGATGGCGAGATCGAGACCATGGCCCACTACCGGGCGGCCAACCACCTCAGCCCCGGGGTCACCTCGGTGATCGACATCGGCGGGCAGGATATGAAGTACCTGCGGATCCGCGGTGGCGCGATCGACTCGATCGCGGTCAACGAGGCCTGCTCCTCCGGCTGCGGCTCCTTCCTGCAGACCTTCGCCGCCACGCTGGGCACCGACATCGCCTCCTTCGCCGGCTCGGCGCTGGAATCCCGCGCGCCGGTCGACCTGGGCAGCCGCTGCACGGTGTTCATGAACTCCTCGGTCAAGCAGGCCCAACGCGAGGGTGCCACTCAGGGCGACATCTCCGCGGGCCTCAGTTACTCGGTGGTGCGCAATGCGCTCTACAAGGTGATCAAGCTCAAGGACGTCGAACAGCTCGGCGAGAAGGTGGTCGTGCAGGGCGGCACCTTCCTCAACAACGCGGTGCTCCGCGCCTTCGAGTTGCTGACCGGGGCGGAGGTCGTCCGTCCCAATATCGCCGGGTTGATGGGCGCCTACGGGGCGGCGCTGACCGCGCAGAAGAACTGGCCGGTGGGCGAAAAGTCGCAGGTCACCGGGCTGGCCGAGTTGGACGCGTTCACCGTCAGCACCGCGCTGGACACCTGCCGGCTCTGCCAGAACCACTGCCAGCTGACCATCTCGACCTTCAACGACGGCTCCCGGCACGTCTCCGGCAACCGCTGCGACCGCGGTGCCAGCACCGAGAAGCGGCCGCCGAAGTCGGAGCTGCCGAACCTCTACGACTACAAGTACCGCCGGGTGTTCGGCTACCGCCGGCTCACCGAGGACAAGGCCACCCGCGGCGACATCGGCATCCCCCGGGTGCTGAACATGTACGAGAACTACCCGCTGTGGTTCACGATTCTGACCAGGCTCGGCTTCCGCGTGACCATCTCCGGACGCTCCAGTCACGAGCTGTTCGAAGCCGGCATGGAGTCCATTCCGTCCGAGAACGTCTGCTACCCGGCCAAGCTCAGCCACGGCCACGTCGAATGGCTGCTCGACAAGGGGATTCGCACCATCTTCTACCCCTGTGTGCCGTACGAGGCCAAGGCGGTCGAAGGGGCTGACAACCACTACAACTGCCCGGTGGTGGCCTACTACCCGCAGGTGCTGGAGAAGAACCTCACCCGGTTGCAGGAGCCGGGGGTGCGCTTCCTGGCGCCCTTCCTCAACCTGAACGACCCGGAGAAGCTGGCCTCGCGGTTGGTCGAGGTCTTCGCCGACTGGGACGTGACGCTGTCTGAGGCCATCGATGCCGTCCAGGCCGGCCTCGAGGAGGACGCCCAGGTGAAGGCGGACATCCGGGCCGAGGGGCTGCGCGGGCTGGAGTACCTGGCCGAGCGTGGCCTGAAGGGCGTGGTGCTGGCCGGACGTCCGTACCACGTCGACCCCGAGGTCAACCACGGCGTGCCGAGCCTGATCAACAAGCTCGGGATGGGGGTGTTCACCGAGGATTCGGTGATCGACGCGCAGAACTCGGCGCTGGCCCGTCCGCTGCGGGTGCGCGACCAGTGGGCCTACCACACCCGGCTCTACGAGGCGGCGGCGGTGGTCACCCGCAGCCCGGAACTGCACCTGGTGCAGCTGAACTCCTTCGGCTGCGGGGTGGACGCGGTCACCACCGACCAGGTGCAGGAGATCCTGGAAGCCGCCGGCGATGTCTACACCGTGCTGAAGATCGACGAGGTCTCGAATCTCGGCGCGGCCACCATCCGGCTGCGCTCGATGAAGGCCGCCGCGGCGGAGCGCCGCGGGTCGGCGACGGTCTCCACCTACGGCCCGATGGTGGAGCGCAGGCTGTTCACCGAGGAGGCCCGTCAGACCCACACCCTGTACGCCCCGCAGATGGCGCCGATCCACTTCCGGCTGCTCATGCCGGTGCTGCGCAAGGTGGGGGTGAACGTCAAGCTGCTGGAGAAGGCCTCCGCCGAGGACGTCGAGGTGGGCCTGAAGTACGTCAACAACGACGCCTGCTTCCCGGCGATCATGGTGATCGGCCAACTGGTCAACAAGATCCGTAGCGGGGAGGCAGATCCGGATCGTATCTCGGTCGGGATCACGCAGACCGGCGGAATGTGCCGGGCCACCAACTACGCCGGCCTGCTCCGCAAGGCGCTGGTCGACGCCGGCTACCCGCAGATCCCGGTGCTGGCGCTCAGCGTCCAGGGCCTGGAGAAGAACCCGGGCTTCAAGCTGACCCCCGCGATCATCCACCCGGCGCTGATGTCCTTCGTGCTGGGCGACCTGCTGCAGAACGTCCTGCTCCGGCTGCGACCCTACGAGGCGGTGCCGGGCGCCGCCCAGGAGTTGTACCGGCGGTGGGACGCGATCTGCCAGGAGTGGCTGCAGCACAGCGGCTACAGCGCCACGTTGGGCCGTTCGGTGGGCTACCGCCGGCTGGTCGAGCAGTTGGTACGCGAGTTCGACGCGCTGCCGCTGCGCAGCATTCCGCGCAAGCCCCGGGTCGGGCTGGTGGGGGAGATCCTGGTCAAGTTCCACCCCGACGCCAACAACCACGCGGTGGACGCGATCGAGTCCGAGGGCTGCGAGGCGGTGCTGCCCGGGATCCTGCCGTTCTTCCTGATGTCGCTGTATTCCTCCCGCGACCAGTTCGAGACCCTCGGCATTGGCAAGAAGTCACATCACATCAAGCGCCTGGTGATGTGGCTGATCGAGCGCTACCAAGGTCCGGTGATCCGGGCGCTGCGGAAGACCAACGGCAAGTTCGACCTGCCGCCGTCGATGGAAGCCCTGGCTGCCAAGGCGGACGGGATCATCTCGGTCGGCACCCGGGCCGGCGAAGGCTGGCTGCTCACCGCGGAGATGGTCGAGTTGGTGGAGATCGGCGCGCCGAACATCATCTGCGCCCAGCCCTTCGCCTGCCTGCCCAACCACGTGGTCGGCAAGGGGATGTTCGCCGAGCTGCGGCGCCGCTACCCGCAGGCCAACGTGGTCTCGGTCGACTACGACCCCGGGGCGTCCGAGGTCAACCAGCTGAACCGCATCAAGCTGATGGTCGCCACCGCCCACAAGAACCACGCCAAGGCGCGGGCCGGCGTCCCCGCCGGGGAAGCTGGCGTGACGGTTCCCACCCGCTGAGTCCCCGGCCAGGCTCGCCGACTCATCGACCGCCACCCTTCCCGTCGAGCGCCACTCCCCAGGGGCAGGCGCTCGACACGAAGGCAAGCGGTCGGCGGGTCAGCCGCGCAGCTTCTCGATGGCGGCGGCCACCCGGCGGGCCCGGGTCTCGGCGGCCTTGGCGCTCTCGATCGCGGTGACGTGGGCTTTCTGATGGCTCGGCGCGAGCTTCGTCCAGGTCTCGGTGAGGCCGGCTTCGGTCAGCGCGGCGGCCAGGTCGTCCGGTGGATCCACCGTCCGCGGGGCGGCATCGAACTCAAGGGTGACCTCGACCTCGTCCCCGGCGCCGCGTCCGGTCGCCCTGCGGGTCTCGGCGTTGAAGCTGATCAGGAACTGGCCGCCCATGGACGCGATGGTGTTGCGGTAGCTGTAGCCGCCGTCGATGGTCACCACCACCGGGACCCGCTTGCCACGGCCGAAGGACGTCACCACCTCCTCCGGCACCACGATCCCGACATTGTTCCCGCCCGAGGCGAAGAGCACGGTTCTGAAGCTTGGCATGCGTCGAACCTAGTCAAGCGGCGATTGGGGTCAACCCAGTAGTTCTGCCACGGGGGTGTGGTCGCGTCCGAAGGCCGCTGCCACCGCCGGGTAGACGATCCCTCCGGCGTGGGTGTTCAGGCCCTTGGCCAGGGACGGATCGTCGGTCAGCGCCTGCTGCCAGCCCTTGTCCGCGAGCTTGAGGACGTAGGCCAGGGTGGCGTTGGTCAGCGCCCAGGTGGAGGTGTTCGGCACCGCGCCGGGCATGTTGGCCACGCAGTAGAAGATCGAGTCGTGCACCCGGAAGGTCGGGTCGTCATGGGTGGTGGGACGGGAATCCTCGAAGCAACCACCCTGGTCGATCGCGACATCCACCAGCACCGAGCCCGGCCTCATCTGGGCGACCAGCTCGTTGGTCACCAGCTTGGGTGCCTTGGCGCCGGGGATCAGGACGGTGCCGATCACCAGATCCGCGGCCAGGACCTGTTCCCGGATCGCCAGCTTGGACGAGACGATGCCGTGCACCCGGTTCTCGTAGCGCCAGAAAGTGGTGCGCAGCTTCTCCAGGTCGGTGTCGAGGATGGTGACGTCAGCCCCCATACCGAGCGCCACGTTGGCGGCGTTCTGGCCCGCGACGCCGCCGCCGAGGACCACCACCTTGGCGTTCGCCACCCCGCCGACGCAGCCCATCAGCACGCCGCGGCCGCCCTGGGCCTTCATCATCGCGTGCGCCCCCACCTGCGGTGCCAGGCAGCCGGCCACCTCCGACATCGGGTAGAGCAGTGGCAGCAGGCCGTTGGGCAGCTGGACCGTCTCGTAGGCGATCGCGGTGGTGCCGGCGGCCAGCAGGGCATCGGTCCCCGGTTGATCCGCCGCCAGGTGCAGGTAGGTGAACAGAATCAGGTCGTCCCGCAGCCGGTGGTACTCGCTGGCCACCGGCTCCTTCACCTTCAGCACCAGGTCGCCCGCCGCCCAGGTGGCATCCGCGTCCGGCAGGATCGCCGCACCCTGGGCGACGTAGTCGGCGTCGGCGATCCCGGAGCCCAGTCCGGCCCCCGCCTGGATGAACACCTGGTGGCCGTGCCCGACCAGTTCGGCGACGCCGACCGGCGTGATGGCGACTCGATACTCGTGGTTCTTCACCTCGGCGGGGACGGCGACGCGCATCCGGGTTCCTCTCTCGCGGAGTCTGGCAGCATTCTTCTCCGCCTGCCGGCCCGCCGCCAGCCGGACCGCCGGATTCACCCAGCCGTTCGTCGGCGGGTCGAGCAGGGTGCACTTTCTGCCAAATAGGGCCTTCGCCTGCGGCTCAACCGGTACGCCACGTGGCCTACCACGGTGGGAGGCAGGATCGGTGGCACGCGCCACTTACTGCCAAATAGGCGCTCTGGCCGACAGCTATGGCGGCCGAGGGCTAGCTGGCTGAGGGAGGAGCGGCGGTCCGTGGAAGGGGAGCCCGGCGGGCGGAAAGCAGCGGTATGCTTGCCCCGAACGTGCTCCGGGGTCGGTGTAATTCCGAACCGGCGGTGATAGTCCGCGACCCGGCCCGCGCCCGCGGGACGGTTGAGCTGGTGGAACTCCAGCACCGACGGTGAAAGTCCGGATGGGAGGCAGCACGGGCGCCTGGCCAGGCGTCGGTCGTCGACCGATGCCGCGGATCGGGCGTTCTTGATGCACCCCGGTCGCGCTCGGACCGGAGGACGATGAGACAGCGACAGCCCTGGCGGGGGATCACCGTCACGGCGCCGGTGCTGCTGGCCGTCGTCCTGCTGCTCGGCTGGACGCTGACCACTCAACTCGGCTCGGTCCCGGGCTATCTGCTACCCGGCCCGGGTGAGGTGGCCGCCCGGCTGGCCGCGGACATCGCCGGCGGCGAGCTGTGGCCGTACCTGGGCCTGACCCTGCTCGAGGCGGTCGGCGGCTGCCTGCTGGGCGCGGCGGTCGCCGTTCCGCTGGCGGTGGCGATCCATCGGCTGGCCTGGTTCCGGGCCGCCGTCCAGCCCTTCCTCGGTGCCACCCAGGCCATCCCGGCGATCGCCCTGGCGCCGCTGCTGGTGCTGTGGGTGGGCTACGGGCTGGGGCCGGTCATCCTGCTCTGCGCCCTGATGGTGTTCTTCCCGATCCTGGTCTCCACCGTCCTGGGCCTGCGGCACGTCGACCCCGACGTGCTGCGCGCCGCCCGGGTGGACGGCGCGGACTCGCTCCGGCTGCTCACCGAGATCGAGTTCCCGCTGGCCTGGCCGGCCGTGCTGGCCGGCCTGCGCAACGGCTTCACCCTCTCGGTCACCGGCGCGGTGGTGGGCGAGATGGTGATGGGCGGACGCGGGCTCGGCATGGTGCTCACGGTGCAGCGGGACGCGGTGGACACCGCCGGCATGTTCGCCACGATCGCCGTGCTCTGTGTGGTCGCCGCCACGATCTACAGCCTGATCTACGCCTGGGAACGCAACTCCCGGCTGATCGACGCCCACTGAAGGAAGGACGCCCCATGCGTACCCTCGTCCTGCTGCTGCTCGCCGGGTTGCTGGCCGGCTGCACCACGACCCCACCGGCGGTCACCCCGCCGACCGGCACCAGTCCGGCCGGCACCCCGGCCGCCACCGCGCCGGCTCCCGCCCGGATCGGTCTCTCCTACATTCCCAACGTCCAGTTCGCGCCGTTCTACGTCGCCGAGGCCGACGGCCTGTTCGATCCCACCACCGGGACGGCCGCCACGCTGCGTCACCACGGCGCCCAGGAGGGGCTGTTCACCGCGATCGCCGCCGGGCAGGAGGATTTCGTCCTCGCCGGCGGGGACGAGATGCTGCAGGCCCGGGAGACCGGCGTCGACCTGGTCGCGGTGGCCAGCTACTACCGGGAGTATCCGGTGGTGGTGATCGTGAAGGACGCCAGTCCGATCGCCGGCCTGGCCGACCTGAAGGGCAAGCGGGTCGGGGTGCCCGGCCGCTTCGGCTCGAACTGGTTCGGCCTGCTGGTCGCACTGCGGACCGCAGGGCTGACCGAGGGCGACATCGAGGTGGTCGAGATCGGCTACACCCAGCAGGCGGCGCTGAAGGCCGACCGGGTGGACGCGGTGGTGGGGTTCGCCAACAACGAACAGGTGCAGTTCCAGCTGGCCGGGGTGCCGGTGCGCAGCCTGCCGATCGCCGACGGCCCCACCCCCCTGGTGGGTGCCAGCCTGATCACCACCCGCGCCTACCTCGAGGCGCATCCCGACATCGTGCGCGGGGTGGCCCTGGCGATGGTGGACGGGATCAACGCGGTGGCGAACGACCGGACCGGGGAGCGTGCCCTGGACGCCACCGCTGCCCAGGTGCCCGGGTTCACCGGAGAGGTGCGGGAGTCGGCCAGGGCGACGCTGAAGGCGACCGTGCTGATCATGACCGACCTGCAGTTGCACGCCGACGGACGGCTCGACCTGGACACCTGGCAGGCGATGGGCGAGTTCATGACCAGGGCCGGGCTGCTCACCGAGGCGCCCGACATCGCCGCCGCGACCGCGCCGGAGATCCTGGGGCAGTGATGGACGTGCACGTCCCTTTCCGCCCCGCGTGGCGGGCGGGCACCGTTAGGGTTACCCCATGAGTGAACCTGTCACCGTCCCGGGCTGGGACGACTACTTCCTGGGGATCGCCCAGGCGGTCTCGGCCCGGGCCAAATGCACCCGGCGCCGGGTAGGCGCCGTGCTGGTGATGGAGCGACGGATCATCGCGACGGGCTACAACGGTGCCGCCCCGGGCCGTCCGGACTGTCTGGACGGAGCCTGCCCACGGGGCCGGCTGAGCTACGACGAGGTTCCCGGGCTGGGCGACTACGACCGTCCCGGCACGGCCGGCTTCTGCATCGCCATCCACGCCGAGGTGAACGCCCTGCTGTTCGCCACCCGTGACACCAAGGGCGCCACCGCGTACATCACCGATCCGCCCTGCCCGGGCTGCCGCAAGGCCCTGGCCGCGGCGGGGATCGTCCGAGGTGTCTGGCCGGACGGCGAACTCGACGCCGACGAGTTGGTCGACTGGGGGTAATGGACAGCCAGTGACCACCACCCCCAACCCCGCCGATCTAACCAGCTGGGTACACCGCGGTGTAGCCCTGTTCTGTCTCGGAGCCCTGATCCCCGCCGGCCTGATGGCGGCCGATCAGTTGCCCGTACTGGCGACCTGGTGGGTGGTGGTGTTCGCCGGCGGCATCGCCGCGCTCACCGTCGCGATGGTGGTGGTCGCGTTCGCCGGCCGGTCCGTCCGGCCCCTGGCCTGGACCTACGTGGTGCTGGTGGCGGTCGGCACCGTCCTGTGGCCGTTGGCCTGGACGTCCTCCCAGCCCGCCTCGGGCAGCCCCTGGCTGTGGATGTGCCTGGGGGCGGCCAGCGTGTGGACGGCTGTGACGCTCGGCACCAAGTGGGGGTTCAGCTACGCGATCCTGACCGGCGCGGTGTTCGCCGGCGTCCGGTTGACGCCGTCGGGCCAGGGGGTGTCGCTGGTCAACGCGATGCAGGACATGCTGGTGCTGGTGATCAGCCCCGGTTCGGTGATCATCGGCATCACCCTGCTCACCGACGCGATCAGGCAGCTGAACGCCACCGCCGGGGCCAGCCAGCAACAGCAGGCCAGGGCCGCGGTCGAGGAGGCCCTGGTCGAGGAACGCCGCCGGCTGGACGGCATCGTGCACGACGAGGTGATGACCACCCTGGTCAACGCCAGCATGGGCGGCGGCGGACGCGATCCGCAGCTGGCCGAGCAGGCCCGGCACGCGATGGAGCAGCTGGAACTGGCCGGAGAGAACGCTGAGGAGCGGGTGCCGGTCACGGTCGAGCACCTGGGCTGGCTGGTGACCGATCAGATCGCGGCGCTGGTCCCCGAGGCGGAGACCGGCGTCGAGGCCGGCGACCCCGAACTCCAGGTGCCCGCCGCGGTGGCCAGCGCGATCGGCCAGGCCTGCCGCGAGGCGGCGAAGAACATCGCCCGGCACGCCGACGCCAGCCAGGTCTTCGTGCTGATCGACGACCCGCCGGCGCGCGGGGTGCGGATCACGATCACCGACGACGGCCACGGGTTCGACCCGGACGCGGTGCCGTCCGACCGGTTCGGCCTGCAACTGTCGGTGGTGGAACGGATGGCCGCGGTCGGCGGGCGGGCGGAGGTCAGGTCCCGTCCGGGGCACGGCACCAGCGTGGAGCTGGTGTGGGAGGTGCCGACCGTGGAACCGGAGGCCCGCAAGCAGCCTCGGACGGTCACCCCCGACCTGGCGATGCCGCAGCTCGAGGCGGGCGTGCTGGTCGGCCTGATCGCGTTGCTGATCGGCCTGCACTTCGTCCTGGGCTGGACCACGCTCGACCAGGTGGCCGCGGCCTGGCCGGTCTTCGCCGCGCAGGTGCTGGCGGCGCTGGCCACCTGGCTGGCGTTGCGCAGGACGAGCGTGGTCGCGCTCTCCCGGCCGGTGGCGATCGCGGTGGTGGTGCTGCTCACCGGCACCACGCTGCTGGTTCAGTCGGTGCTGCCGATGGGACGCTGGCCCGGCTACGCCACCTGGCACTCCAGCGTGGTGATGGTGCTGTTCATCGTGCTGCTCTTCCGCCGCCAGCGGGCGGTGGCCTGGACCGGCGTCGGCATCTTCGTGGCCGCCTCGTCCTGGTGGGCGTTCAGCCATGAGCTCGGCCCGCGGGAGATCGCCCAGGTGACCTTCGGCCCGGTCGCCTGGATGGTGGTGGCGCACCTGGTGGACGGCTGGCTGCGGGAGATCGGCGCCCGGGTGAACCGCGACCAGAGCAGCGCGGAGTCGGCCAACCGGGCGATCGCTCAGAGCTACTCCCGGTTGGTGCTGCGCGAGTTGTGGCTGAGCCAGTTGCGGACGCAGGTCGGACCGCTGCTGCGCACCCTGGCCGACCCGGACGAGGAGCTCAGCGATGCCGATCTGGCGGCCTGCGCCGCGATGGAGCGACGCCTGCGGGACGGGCTGCGGGCGGCCAACCTGCTGGCCGAGGGCACCCAGGACATCATCGAGGCCGCCCGGCAGCGCGGGGTCGAGGTGAACCTGGTGGACAGCCGCGGCTCGGCGCTGCCCAGCGCCGTCCGCAAGGCACTGCAGCAGGTGCTGGGCACCGTGCTGGGCGACCCGCAGGTGACCCGGGTGGTCGCCCGGGCGGCGCCCGAGGGCTACGAGGAGTTGGTGACCGTCCTGACTGTCAGAGCGGACGGACGCACCCAACTGCTCGCGATGGACGAGAATGGGCGGTACACCGCGAGATAGGACACGCTGGGATGATCGAGATTGCAGTCATCGACGACCACGAGGCGATCCGGGTTGGTGTGGCGGCAGCACTCGCCGGCCACGGCGCGCGACGGATCTCGGTGGTCAGCCAGGACGACACGGTATCGGCCTTCCTGAGCCGGCAACTGGTCGTCGACGTGGTGTTGCTGGATCTGCAACTGGCCGACGACAGCGACCCGAAGGAGAACGCCGAACGGCTGATCGACGCCGGCTACACCGTGCTGGTCTACTCGATCGCCGACAACGTCCGGCTGCTGCGCCGGGCACTGGCCGGCGGCGCGGCGGGGGTGGCGCGCAAGGCGGATCCGATCGCCAGCACGGTGGCCTCGATCGAGGCGGTCGCCGCCGGGCAGATCGTGCTCTCCCAGGAGATCCTCGGCCTGATCGAGGGGGACAGCAGCTACGTCGCGGCCAGCCTCGGCCCGCGGGAGCGGGAGGTCCTGGCGCTCTACACCAGTGGCATGGAGGTTCCCGAGGTGGCCAGCCTGCTGGGCATCGCCGAGAACAGCGTCAAGGAGTACCTGAAGCGGATCCGGGTGAAGTACACCAACGTCGACCGGCCGGCCGCCAGCAAGCTGGATCTGTTCCGGCGGGCGATCGAGGACGGCATCGTCCCACCGGTCGAGCCGAAGCTCTGAGCCGAGGCTGGAACCGGGCCGCGTCGGGCATCGACCTCCGGCCGGCTGCTAGAGGTTGCGCAGGAAGTCAGGGTCGTCGTCCGGGGCGCGGGGCGGCCGGGGACGGTTGCCGGGGGCATTGCTCGGACGACCGAACACCAGCCAGGCCAGGGCGCCGGCGCCCGGCAGCAGGATGATCGCCACCGCCCACAGCCAGCGGGGCATCAGCCGGACGCGCAGCGGATCGGCCTGCGCGACTTCGACGACGGCGTAGATCATCAGCATGACGATGATGATCACTGGCAGTACCCGACCCATGGCTCCAATCTACTACCGATGGCCAGGGACGCGATTGTTCAGCCGCCGCCCTCTGGAACCGTTGACCAACGCACCCCGCGATCCCTGAGGTCTCGTGTAGCGCGAGTCGGGACGCCTGCGGCGTCCAGGCTTCCTCCTCGGCGAGAGTGAGCAAGCTCACCCTGCGCTCTCGTCGTCGCCTTGCGAAGGGTCGCGGGGCTTCGAGACTCGGTCCTGCGGGCCGATCTCAGCCATCGACGCCGCTATCACACGCATTGGTCAGCCGCCGCCCTAAGGTTGACCCCGTGCTGCTTACTCCACCGGAGGACCTGCCGCGGGCCCTGACCGAGGCCCTGGCCGGCCGGGCCCTGGTGGCGCCGTTGCCGCGGGACGGGCGGGAGCGGGTGCTGGCGGCGCTTCGTCCGGAGCTCGCGGTGACCGAGGCGCGGGCCGGGGTGCTGGTGGTCACCTCCGGGTCGACCGGGGATCCCAAGGCGGTGGTGCTGTCGGCCGAGGCGGTGCTGGCCTCGGCGTCCGCCAGCCACGCCCGGCTCGGCGGCCCCGGGGACTGGGTCTGCCTGCTGCCGACCCACCATGTCGCCGGGATGATGACCGTCGCGCGGGCGGTCGCCGCGGGCCGCCGGGTGAGGTTCGCGGCCTCCGATCTTTCCGACCTGCCGGCCGCCGGCGAGCGGAGCTACCTGTCGGTGGTCGGGGCGCAGCTGTACCGGGTGGCCGCGGATCCGGCGCTGCTGGCCCGGCTGCGGGACTACGCCGGCGTCCTGGTCGGCGGCTCGGCGGTGGCTCCGCAGCTGCTGACGGCCGTCCGCTCGGCGGGCGTCCGGTTGATCACCACCTACGGCATGGCCGAGACCTGCGGAGGCTGCGTCTACGACGGCCTGCCGCTGGACGGGGTGCGGGTGGGATTCGCCGGGGAGCGGATCACCCTCGCCGGCCCGATGGCGTTCAACGGCTACCGGCTGGACCCCGAACTCACCGCGCGGGTGCTGGACGGCGACACCGTCCTGACCAACGATCGCGGCGAGTGGGCGGACGGCAGGCTGCAGGTCACCGGGCGGGTCGACGACGTGGTGATCTCCGGCGGGGTGAATGTCGACCTGGCGCAGGCCCAGCGGGTCAGCGAGGCCGTCCTCGGCCCGCCCGAGGCCGGGGGGCCGGTGCTGCTGGCGGTGCCGGACGAACGCTGGGGGCGGCGGATCGTCGCGGTCACCCTGGGCGAGCTCGGGCTGGACGCGGTGGTCGAGCGGCTGCGCGACCGGCTCGGCCCGGCCGCGCTGCCCCGGGAGTTGCGCCGGGTGGCCGGCTTGGCGTACACACCCACTGGCAAGATCGATCGGCGTGCGCTGCAGCACGCCTGGCAGCAGGAGGATTCCGATGGCGACCGCCGCTGAATGGCTGGAGGGTGCCCGGCCGCGCACCCTCCCGGCCGCTGTCGCCCCGGTGATAGCCGGCAGCGGCATCGCCCTGTTCCACGACGGCTTCAACCCGCTGCTGGCGGCGCTGGCCGCTGGAGTGGCACTGGCCCTGCAGGTGGGGGTCAACTTCGCCAACGACTACTCCGACGGCATCCGCGGCACGGACGCGCAGCGGGTGGGCCCGTTGCGGCTGGTCGGTTCGGGAGCGGCCAGCCCCGGTTCGGTCAGGGCGGCCGCGCTGGCCTGCTTCGGCCTGGCCGGCCTGGCCGGGCTGGCCATCGTCGTGCTGACCAGTGCCTGGTGGCTGCTGGCGGTGGGGGCGGTGGCGATCGCGGCTGCCTGGCTCTACACCGGCGGGCCGCGTCCCTACGGCTACCTGGGCCTGGGTGAGGTCTTCGTGTTCGTCTTCTTCGGGCTGGTGGCGGTGGCCGGCACGGTCTACATCCAGCTCGGCTGGGTGCCGACCGCCGGTTGGTGGGCGGCGATCGCGATCGGCGCGCTGGCCTGCGTCCTGCTGGTGGCGAACAACCTGCGTGACCTGGCCGGGGACGCCGAGGTCGGCAAGTGGACCCTCGCCACGCGGCTGGGCGATCGCGGCACCCGGTGGTTCTTCGTCGGGCTCACCGTGGTGGCCGGGTTCGGGGTGCTGGCGGTGGCCGCCACCAGTACCGCCTGGGCGGCGCTCGGCATGGTGATGGTGCTGCTGCTCGGCCCGGCGGGTGCCCGGGTGGTCGGTGGTGCCACCGGCCGGGAGTTGATCGTCGTACTCCGCAATGCCGGGCTGGCGGAGTTGCTCTGCGCCGTCGGGCTGCTGATCGGGCTGGCGATCGGATGATCGAGGTCGCCGGCGTCTACGCCCTGCCGCTGCGGACCCGCTTCCGTGGGCTGACCACCCGCCACGGCCTGCTGCTGCGCGGTCCGGCGGGGCTGGCGGAGTGGAGCCCGTTCGCGGAGTACGAACGTCCCGAGATCGATGCCTGGGCGCTGGCGGCGCGCGAGGCCGCGGTCGACGGTTTCCCGGCTCCGCTGCGCGACCGGGTGCCGGTGAACGTGACGGTGCCCGCCTGCGACCCCGAGACGGCCCACCGGATCGTCTCCGGTTCGGGCTGCTCCACCGCGAAGGTGAAGGTGGCCGAGCGGGGGCAGTACATCGCCGAGGATGTCGCCCGGCTGGAAGCGGTGCGGGACGCGCTGGGCCCGGCCGGAAGGCTGCGGATCGACGTCAACGGCGCCTGGAGCGTGCCGGACGCCCTCACCCGGCTGCAACTGCTGTCCCGGTTCGACCTGGAGTACGTCGAACAACCCTGCGCGAGCGTCGAGGAGCTGGCCAGGCTGCGCCGCGAACTGGCCCGGCGCGGTCTGGACCTGCTGATCGCCGCCGACGAGTCGATCCGGCGCAGCGGCGACCCCGAGCGGGTGGCGGCGCTGGAGGCGGCCGACATCGCGGTGCTCAAGGTGCAGCCGCTGGGCGGGGTGCGGCGCTGCCTGGAGTTGGCCGAACTGCTCGGGCTGCCGGTGGTGGTCTCCTCCGCACTGGAGAGCTCGGTGGGGCTGCGGGCCGGGGTGGCGCTGGCCGCCTGCCTGCCGGAGCTGCCCTACGCCTGCGGGCTGAACACCGCGGCGCTGTTCACCCGCGACGTGACGATGTCGCCGCTGGTGGCCGAGGAGGGCAGCATTCCGGTGACGGACGTGGCACTGGACGAGGCCGGCCCGTGGCGGGCGGACCCCACCACCGCGGGCTGGTGGCGGGAGCGCTGGGACGACGTCGCCCAACCGATCCCAGACGACGACCGCGTGGCCGAGCAGGGGGAAGCATGAGCGCGTCCCACAGCTGCGCCGTGACGGTGATCGAGAGCCTGCTGGCCGGCGGTGTCACCGACCTGGTGCTGGCACCCGGCTCGCGCTCGGCTCCGCTGGCACTGGCTGCCCACCGCGCCAGCCAGGACGGACGGCTGCGGCTGCACGTCCGGATCGACGAGCGGACGGCGGCCTTCCTGGCGCTGGGCCTGGCCAAGGGTTCGGGGCGCTGCGTTCCGATCGTGACCACCTCGGGGACGGCGGTGGGCAACCTGCTCCCCGCGGTGATGGAGGCGTCCCACGCCCGGGTGCCGCTACTGGTGATCAGCGCGGACCGTCCCGGGTCGCTGTGGGGAACCGGTGCCAATCAGACCACCACCCAGCCGGGGATCTTCGGCGTCTTCGCGCGCGGCGAAGCCGGGATGGACGCCGCGGACGATCCGGCCGGGTGGGCCGCGACCGTCGCCGCGCTGGTCCGGCTTTCCGAAGGCCGGGACACCTGGCACCCGGGCCCGGCCCACCTCAACATCGCGCTGCCCGAACCCCTGGTCCCCGACGACCCGGACCAGGGGACGGTTCCGGGGTCCGTTGTGGGCCAGGGAACCGTCCCCCTGGCTGTAGAGGCGCCCAACCGCGGGTCGGGACAGGGGACGGTTCCTTGTCCCACCTTGTCAGCGGCAGATTCTTCGGTTGGGGTGGGGAACCGTCCCCGGTCCCGGGCGGTGGCCGATGTGGTCGAGTTGCCGCGGGGGCCGCGGACGGTCGTGGTCTGCGGCGACGCGCCGCCGGCTGACGGCGCGGCCGCTCGTGCCTTCGCCGAGGCCGCTGGGCTGCCGTTGATCGCCGAGCCCTCCAGCGGCGCCCGGAGTGGCCCGAACGCGCTGCGGTGCGGACGGCTGCTGCTCGGCACCGGCCTGGCCGACCGGGTGGAGCGGGTGGTCATGGTCGGCCACCCCACTCTCTCCCGTCCGGTGAACCGGCTGTTGACCAGGGCCGATATCGAGCTGATCGTGGTAGGGCAAGGACCGGACCTGCCGAACCCGGGGCATCGCGCCAGCCGGTTCGCGGCCGGTGTCCGGTTGGCGCCAGACCCCACCCAGTGGCTGGCCAAGTGGGTCAGCGCTGATCGCGCCACCGGCGAACGGGTGGACGCCCTGCTGGCCGGCCTGGACTACCGCAGCGGGCCGGCCGTGGCCGCCACGGTGCTGGCGGCCGGGGACGGGCCGGTGGCGCTGGGCAACTCGATGGCGATCCGGGATGCCGATCTCGCTCCGCTCACCGACCGTCCGGTCTTCGCCAACCGCGGTCTCTCCGGAATCGACGGGACGATCTCGACCGCGATCGGGCTCGCCCTGGCCGCCGGCCGGCCGACCACGCTGCTCACCGGGGATCTGTCCTTCGTCCATGACGCCAATGCGCTGGCGATCGGTCCGGGCCAGCCGAGGCCCGATCTGCGGATCGTGGTGGCCGACGACGCCGGAGGAGCGATCTTCGCCACCCTGGAGTACGGGCAGGCACGGTTCGCCGATAGCTTCGAGACGGTGTTCGCCACCCCGAGCGGAGTCGATCCGGTCGCTCTCGCCCGGGGCTACGGCATCCCGGCGGTTCGGGTTGGCGGCCTGGCGGAACTGGCGGACCTGGTCGAGGAACCCGTCCACGGAGTGCAGGTGGCGGTGGTCGACATCGACCGGCGGCACCGCAGGGAGTTGGCGGCTGCGCTCGCCGATTGCGCCGCCGATCACCGCGGTGACAGGAATATGTCAGGACATTAGGTTGACTTCTGCTGTGCGCAAGGATTGAATGGTGCTGATCCAGCACTCGAAGAAGAGGTTCCCTGATGACAGCCACGAGCACTCCGCTTGCGACCATGGCTCAGCGCGGCCCGACCGTGTTGTGGAACGACTCCGCCGATCCGAAGGAACTCGCTGAGTCGATCTCCTTCGGCGCGGTGGGCGCCACCTGCAACCCGGTGATCGCGCTGGCAGCGATCCGGGCCGACTACCCACGCTGGTCGGCGCGAATCCGGGAACTGGCGAGCGAGTACCCCGAGGCCAGCGAGTCGGAGATCGGCTGGAAGGTGGTCGAGGAGGTGTCGCTGGACGCCGCCAAGCTGCTCGAGCCCGCCTTCGAGCGGTACAACGGGATCAACGGCCGGCTGTCGATGCAGACCGACCCACGGCTGGCGCGCAGCGCCGCCAAGCTGGCCGACCAGGCCGAGTACTTCTCCAAGCTGGCCAAGAACATCATCGTCAAGGTGCCGGCCACAGCGCCCGGTGTCGAGGCGATCGAGGAGGCCACCTACCGCGGTGTGAGCATCAACGTGACGGTCTCCTTCACCGTTGCCCAGGCGGTCGCCACCGGTGAGGCGATCGAGCGCGGCCTGAAGCGTCGCGAGGCCGAGGGGCTGGACATCTCGACCATGGGCCCGGTGGTCACCATCATGGTCGGCCGGCTGGACGACTGGATGAAGGACTGCTTCAACAAGGCCAAGCTGGTCTTCGACCCCGGCTACCTGGAGTGGGCCGGCGTGGCGGCCTTCAAGAAGGCCTACGAGGAGTTCGGCAAGCGCGGCCTGCGCGCCCGGCTGCTCTCCGCCGCCTTCCGCAACGCCCTGCACTGGTCGGAGTTCGTCGGCGGCGACGTGGTGATCTCGCCGCCGTTCCCGTGGCAGAAGCGCATCCAGGCCAGCAGTCTGACCGCCGAGGACCGGATGCACCTCCCGGTCGACCCGAAGATCGTGGAGACCCTGTACACCCAGCTGCCGGAATTCCGGCAGGCTTATGACGTGGACGGGCTCACGCCGGAGGAGTTCCTGGAGTTCGGCGCCACCCGCAAGACGTTGCGCCAGTTCCTGGGTGCCGACGAGGAACTCGACCACATCGTGCGGGACATCCTGATCCCCGCTCCCTGACACCGTCGTCGAACCGCTAGCAGAGGACGCCATGACCGCTCCCGAGACCGTACGCCTCACCGTGGGTCAAGCCGTGGTGAAGTTCCTGGCCAACCAGTTCTCCGAACGTGACGGCGTGGAGCAACGGCTGATCCCCGGCGTGTTCGGGATCTTCGGTCACGGCAACGTGGCCGGGATCGGTCAGGCCCTGCTGCAGGCGGAACTCCAGACCCTGGAGGGCGCCCCGGATGCGCCGGAGCTTCCCTACGTGCTGGTGCGCAACGAGCAGGGCGCGGTGCATGCCGCGGCGGCCTACGCCAAGACGAAGAACCGGCTGCAGACCTGGGCGGTGACCAGTTCGATCGGCCCCGGGGCGACCAACATGATCACCGGGGCGGCGCTGGCCACCACCAACCGGTTGCCGGTGCTGCTGCTTCCGTCCGACATCTTCGCCACCCGCTACCCCGATCCGGTGCTGCAGCAGCTGGAGGACCCGCGCAGCCTCGACATCTCGGTCAACGACGCCTTCAAGCCGGTGTCGCGCTACTGGGACCGGATCAACCGACCCGAGCAGCTGATCCCGTCCCTGCTGGCGGCGATGCGGGTGCTCACCGATCCGGCCGAGACCGGCGCGGTCACCCTCTGCCTGCCGCAGGACGTCCAAGCCGAGGCGTTCGACTTCCCGGTGGCGCTGTTCGCCAAGCGGGTCTGGCATGTCGCGCGCCCGGTGCCCGAGCCGGCGGCGCTGGCCCGCGTGGTCGAGGTGATCAAGGCTGCCAAGGCTCCGCTGGTGGTCAGCGGCGGTGGCACCATCTACGCGGGTGCCTCCGAGGAGCTGCGGGCCTTCGCCACCGCCACCGGCATCCCGGTGGCCGACACCCAGGCCGGCAAGGGCGCGATCAACTTCGACCACCCGCTGGCGGTCGGCGGGGTCGGCTCGACCGGGTCGGGCGCTGCCAACGAGCTGGCCCGGAAGGCGGACGTGGTGATCGGCATCGGCACCCGGTACTCCGACTTCACCACCGCGTCCCACACCATCTTCGCCAACCCGGAGGTGACGTTCGTCAACGTCAACGTGCTGGCCTTCGACGCGGCCAAGCACGCTGCCACGATGCTGGTGGCGGACGCCCGCGAAGCGCTCACCGCGCTCACCGACGCCCTGGCCGGCTGGTCGACCGACGCCGCCTACCAGCAGCGGGCGTCCGAGCTGGATGCCGACTGGCAGCGGGTGGTGGACGAGTGCTACCACCGGGACAACCAGCCGCTCCCAGCGCAGACCGAGGTGTTCGGGGCGCTGAACGAACTGCTCCGGCCGCAGGACGTGGTGATCAACGCCGCCGGCTCCATGCCCGGCGACCTGCAGGCGCTGTGGCGGGCACCCAACCCCGAGCAGTACCACCTCGAGTACGCCTACTCGTGCATGGGCTACGAGATCCCGGCGGCGATGGGCGTCAAGCTGGCGGCCGGTCCGGACCGCGAGGTGGTGGCGATCGTCGGCGACGGCACCTACCAGATGCTGCCGATGGAGATCGCCACCATGGCGCAGGAGGGCATCAAGGTCATTCTGGTGCTGCTGCAGAACCACGGCTTCGCGTCCATTGGTGCGCTGTCGGAATCCCGAGGTTCGCAGCGGTTCGGGACGCAGTACCGGGTCCGCAGCGCCGCCGGCCGGCTGGACGGTGAGGAGGTCCCCTTCGACCTGGCGGCCAACGCCGCCAGCTGGGGCGCCGACGTGCTGCGCTGCAACGGCATCGAGGAGTTCAGGGCGAACTACGCCAAGGCCGCAGCCAACGACCGCACCACGGTGCTCTACATCGAGACCAACCTCTACGGTCCCAACCCGCCGGGGACGGCCTGGTGGGACGTCCCGGTGAGCCAGGTCTCGCAACTGGAGAGCACGCAGCGCGCCTACGCCGAGTACGTTGCCGAGAAGGCCGCTCAGCGGCACTACCTGTAGGCCGGGGGGGCGAAGGCCGGCCCTGGCGGTTGCCGGGGCCGGTCGTGCCACCGTGAGACCCCCGACGAACCTGCCCGGCCGTCGGTGCCTGCGGACTTGCCGGGAGCTCGGACGTCCGCTGACCGCCCTTGGTGCGCGGCGCGCCGGGCCGAGCGCTAGCCTTCGGAGGTGCCCTTGACGCTCCTGACGCAGCTGACCGCGGGCGGCTGGGCGATCGTGATCGTGGCAGCGCTGCTGATCGGCTTCTCCAAGACCGCGATCGGCGGCCTGGCCATGGTGGCGGTGGCGTTGTTCGCGTTGGTGCTGCCCACCAAGGAGTCCACCGGCGCGGTGCTGCTGTTGCTGCTCACCGGCGACCTGGTCGCGATCTGGGTCTACCGCAAGCACGTCGACTGGCGGTTGATCGTCCGGTTGATCGTCCCGGTGCTGGTCGGCATCGGCCTGGGGGCGGTGTTCCTGGCGATGGTCGACGACCTGGTGCTGCGCCGCACCATCGGCGCCATTCTGCTGGTGCTGCTGGTGGCCGGGTTCTGGAAGGAGAAGCTGCGTCCCCACCACCCGGCGGTGGGCGCCGGCTACGGCGGGTTGGCCGGCTTCACCACCATGGTCGCCAACGCCGGCGGACCGCCGATGAACCTCTACCTGCTCGCCGCCGGCTACGACAAGTGGCGCTTCCTGGGTACCTCGGCCTGGTTCTTCTTCGCCGTCAACGCCACCAAACTGCCGGTGTCGATCGGGTTGGGGATCATCCGTCCCGAGCTCGCCGCGCTGGCCGCCTGCCTGGTACCGGTCGTCCTGCTGGGCACCTGGATCGGTCGGGTGGTGATCAAGCGGATCGACCAGCGCCTGTTCGAGAATCTGGTGACCATCTTCGTGGCCATCAGCGCCGTGTACCTGCTTCTGGCCTGAGCAGAGCGCGCCGCCCAGGTGTCGTGCCCCCGACGAACGACATGCGAGTACGCGCGACCGGACAGCACGCGAGTACGCGCAACCGGACGGCATGCGAGTACCGCTCGGCGAGGATGCCCGCCAAACCGCAGTGGAACCCGCGGGCACTCCGTACGCCCGGAGCGCGGGCTTGCCCCCGCCTCTAGGGTCGATACCGGTGGTTCCGCTCCCACCCATGCCCGCGATGGACCTCAGCGATGCCTCCCGGCGTTCGTCGCAGCCGCCAGCGGTGCTGGTGAGCCTCGTGGTGATGGCTGGAGCAGAGCAGATATCCCTCGTTGAGGTTGGTCCTGCCACCCTCGCTGAATGGGGCCCCGCCATGGTGGGCTTCGCACCACGCCGGCGGCCGATCGCAGCCCGGTGCGACACAGCCGCCGTCCATCACTGCCAGGGCGTCACGCTGCGGTCGGGAGAACAGCCGCTTGTCGCGACCCAGATCCACCGGGATGCCCGCCCCGCCCAGCACTGCGGGCAGGATGCCGTGAACGCAGGCCAGGCGGCGGAGTTCGCTGGCGCTGATCCTTTCGCCGGTGGACAAGGTGGCTGCTGCGACCTCGCTGCGGAGCCTGGCCTCATCGATCGTCACCATGATGTGCGCTGGGGTCCCGCCCGTGGTGGGAAGTCCGTCGGTGGGCAGATGCTCGACCAGCGCGATCAGTGCCTCGCCGGCTTTGCGGTCGTAGGGCTTGTCCGCCTCCAGGCGCAGCAGCGCCTCGGCTCGCGCGCGTTGAACCCGCTCCGATCCGCACTCCGATGATCTCGCGTTGCTGGCCGAAGCGTCCGGCGGCTCAGCCACCCGCACGTGCGAGCGGCGTGGCGCGGCAAGGGCATCGATCGCCGTCTTCAACATGCGAGCTTGTAGTTCGGGCAGGACGAACCGGCCGGCCCAGGTGCCGTCACGGTTGTCCCACATGGTCAGTGAAGCGTTCCGGTAGGCCGTGGCTTCCCGATGCTCCAGCTGCCGGTTCTCGGTCGCGTCGGTCGTCTCGGGGGTCTGCCACAACTCGGCGACCCGCCGTGCCCGAGTCTGCAGATCCTTCGGTGAGAGCCGGTGTGCGTCGGCGATCAGTACCTGCTCGGCCTGCTCGCGCTGAGCCGGGTTGGTGTCCTGCGGAAGGGCCGCGATGGCTTGCCCGATCGCGGCGGCGTGGGCGTACGAGATGTCGCCGGTCGCCGCCGCCTGCTCAGCGATCGGAGCCCTTGCCAGCGACCGCGCCTGCCGCAGTTCCCGATGTGCAGCGCCGGCGTCGAGGCCGAAGTCGCCCGCCAGCAACTGTCGGGTGTCACGGGCCGGTACGAGCCGCTCCACTGCGCGCACCGCCGCGCCGGCATGGGTGCGGAGCATCGACTCCAGCGCCCGTACTTGAGCAGCCACGCGACGGGCTTCGGCGGGGGTCTGCCGGGCGTAGTCTGACAGGGGAATCTGCGCCAGCGCGGCGTGCACCGTAGCCAACTGCCGGGTCAGCGGAGCCGGCGTGGGCTCGATCGCAACAGCAGCCATGGCGCGCACCTCCTTCCCCGGTCCGGCGGCAGATTCCCCTGCGTTGCGAACAACCTACGGACCGGGTCCGACACTTTCTTTGCCGGAGACGGTCGATAGGCACTGCCGGGTCGGATCTGAACGTTCGTGCTGCAGTTCTGGATGGACGTGCGGTGGGGGAGATAGGCCTGGCGGACCTTGCCCGACCGAACGCGCCGGGTCGGATCATCGCCGGCGTGAGCTTGAAGCCGGGCCCCGCTCGTTGAGTACGCCGACCCCGCCCGCGGCCGGGATGGTGCACCACTTATGTTGTATTGACAGAACAAATAATTGACCCTACGTTAGGGGCAGTCGAGCGGTCGCTCCACCCCGGAGCGGTAGCCTCGGCCGGCCCTGAGCGAGGATGCCATGACAACGACAGTCCCTCCGATCCCCGATACGATGCGCGCGGCCGTCCTGCCCGCGCCCGGCGCTCCGCTGGAGGTCCGGCGGATCCCGACCCCCAGGCCACGCTCCGGCGAGGTGCTGGTGAAGGTCACGGCCTGCGGGCTGTGCCACTCCGATCTGCACGTCATCCACGGCGCCATCGCGTTCCCGACCCCCGCGGTGCTGGGCCACGAGGTTTCGGGCGTTGTGGTCGAGCTGGGCCCGGAGACCCACCAGTCCGGCCTGACACTGGGGCAGCAGGTCTGCGGCGCCTTCCTGATGCCGTGCGGCCAGTGCCCCGACTGCGCCCGCGGGCGGGACGATCTCTGCGCCCCGTTCTTCAGCTACAACCGGCTCAAGGGCCAGTTGTTCGACGGCACCAGCCGGCTGGTGGACAACGACGGCTCGGTGATCGCCCAGTACTCCATGGGCGGGCTGGCCGAGTACTGCGTGATCCCGGTGACCGCGGTGACCCCCGCTCCCGAGTCGCTGGATCCGGTGGCCTCGGCCATCCTCGGCTGCGCCGCGATGACCGGGTACGGCGCCGTGCGTCGGGGAGCCGATCTGCGCTACGGCGACACGGTCGCGGTGATCGGCGTGGGTGGAGTCGGTTCGAACATCATTCAGATCGCAGCCGAGTTCGGCGCGGGGATGGTGATCGCGATCGACATCGACGACGCCAAGCTGGCAGCCGCTCAGCGGCTGGGCGCCAGCCATGGCGTGAACGCCAGGACGCGGGACGCGGCGCAGGCCGTACTGGAGATCACCGGCGGCAGGGGAGTGGACGTCGCCTTCGAGGCGCTGGGGATCCCCGCCACCTTCACCCAGGCGCTCGATCTGCTGGCGGACGGCGGACGGATGGTGCCGGTCGGCCTGGCCGCCGGCGCCCAGGCCGCCGCCGTCCCGATCAACCGACTGGTCCGGCGCGGGCAGGCGATCCACGGCTCCTACGGCGCCCGCACCCGCACCGATCTGCCCGCCGTGGTGGATCTGGCTGCTCGCGAGATCATCAACTATCGCGACGTGGTCTCGCTTCGAGTGCCACTGGAGAAGGCCGCGGAGACCTACGCCCTGCTCGAAGAGGGCCGGATCGCCGGTCGGGCAGTGGTCGACATGGCGCTGGCGGTCTAGCCGGCGAACACCAGGGCCGGTGGCCACCGGTTCAAATGAGAAAGGTAACCAATTCCATGCAACGCTTCGCACTTCTCGGCGCCGGTTTCATCGGGTCGGTACACGCCGCCAACCTCGCCGCGCATCCCGATGTCGAGTTTGCGGTGGTCTACGACGTCTCCAGCGAGCGGGCCAACGCCATCGCCGAGCGCTACGGTGCCCGAGCCGTGGCGAGCCTGGAGGAGGCGCTGGATCCGTCCGTGGTCGACGCGGTGTTCATCGCCTCCTCCACCGACACCCACGCCGACAACCTCCGCAGGGCGGTGGACGCCGACCTGGCCGTGCTCTGCGAGAAGCCGATCGACCTCGAGCTGGCCCGGGCCCGCGAGGTGGTCAGCTACGCCGAGGCCAAGGGTGCTCGGGTGATGATGAACTTCAACCGGCGCTTCGACCCCGACCACGCCGAGCTGAAGCGGATCGTGGACGATGGCGGGGTCGGCAAGGTCGAGCTGGTGCAGCTGACCTCGCGTGGCCCGGCCGTTCCACCGCTGGAGTACGTCAAGGTCTCCGGCGGTCAGATGCGCGACCAGACCGTCCACTTCTTCGACCTCGCGCGCTGGATCGCCGGTGCCGATCCGGTCGAGGTGTTCGCCGCCGGATCGGCGTTGGCCGAGCCCCGCCTTACCGAGTACGACGACGTCGACACCTCGGTCTGCGTGCTCAAGCTGCCCGACGGTGGCCTGATCCAGATCGACAACAACCGCCGCACCGGCTACGGCTACGACGAGCGGATCGAGGTGCTGGGCTCCACCGGCCTGGTCGAGTCGATGCGCCACCGCGCCCGCCGGGTGACCCAGTACCTGGCCGGCCAGGTGATCGAGTCGCAGCTGTACGCCGGCTGGTTCGAGCGGATGCAGCCCACCTACGCCCTGGCGCTGGATCACTTCGTGAAGCTGCTGGAGGCCGGCGCGCCGATCGAGCCCGCCCTCGCGGACGGGCTCAAGGCCCAGGCGATCGCCGAGGCCGCCACCCGCAGCCTGCACACCGGGGTCAGCGAGAAGATCGTCTACTGATCGGGCAGTCAGGGAGCGGTCCGCGTCGGGTGGGCCGCCCCCTGGCGTCTCCGGGTCCGCGCAGGCCCCGCGGGCATCCTCGCGTCGTTGGGCGGGTGAGCCCAGCGGTCTGAGGATTGGCTGACCAGATCGATTGCCGTGCGATCACCAGCGAGTTCTCCGGCAATCCCAACACGCCCCGCGAGTGCGAGGCACAGTGGTACCGCTCGATCGAGGAGCTGGCCCCGCTGTTCGAGCGGTACGGGATCCGGCTGAACATGGAGGCCCATCCGTACGACTTCGTCGAGTTGCACGATGCCGCCTACGGCCTGATCCGGGGGGTGAACGCGGAATGGATCGGCTACGAGTTCTGCTGCCCACATGCCTTCCACCTCTCCGACGGGAAGGGTGACGTCGAGCGGATGATCCGGGAGTCGGCTCCGAAGCTGCGCGAGGTCCACGTCGCCGATGCACTGAACCATCGGGCCAATGACGGCAACCGCTACATCGTGAACCCGCCCGGGGTGGATGCCCGGGTGCACCAGCACGCCGAGATCGGACGAGGCGAGGTCCCGTTCGACCGGGTGTTCGCGACGCTGCGGGAGATTGGGTTCGACGGCGTGATCTCGGTCTGTGTGTTCGGCTGGCACGAGGACGCGGACGCGATCAACCGCCGGATGCTGGAACACCTTCAGCAGGAGTTCCCGGGCTGAGATTGCCTGACCTGGCATCCGTCTGGCGTAGTGCTTGGTCGGCTTCCGCTGTGGTTTGGCCGACTATGTACTACGTCAGAGGGTCAGGATCTGCGGCGCTGGACGCCCGGGGCTCCAACCCTCGGCGTGGAGCAGTGGGACGAGTTGCTTGACCAGGGTGCCGTCGAGGGCGTCCTTGCCGGCGAATCGACGGATCAGCGTCCGGGTAGTGAGGATGCTGTTCTGTCGGCTCCGGTCCCGGAACAGCGCGGTCGGAGCCTGGTGTTCGTCGTGGCCGTCGATCTCGACCAGTAGCCATCGTCCATCCCGAAGCAGCCACGCCAGGTCGACCCTTGCCAGGAACCGGCCTGCAGGGTTGATGATACGGAGTTGGAGCACGTCCGGGGGTATCCCGACATCCGCGCAGGCCAGTCGCGCCCAGGTCTCCGCAGGGGACTCTGCACGGGGGTCGGACTCGTCCCACCACTGGCGGGTGCGCCGTATGCCGGGCGAGAGACGGGTGCGATCGAGTGTCTCCTGCAGGTCCGCAGCGGTCAGCCTGCGGTGGTAGCGGGCCGAGTCCATCATTGCCACGCCGTGGCGGCGATCCAGCAGCGGGACGGCCTGGGCCAATGCATCGGGCACGGTGGCGAGTGCGATGTCGCCGAGGGTCAGCCACCGGTCCAGCCGGATCCGTCGCAGTCTGACCGCGCTCTGCGGGTGCCGGGGAGTCCCGTCTGGAAAGGTCACCTCGGCGGCGATCCTGGTGGGTGCGCCCTGGACATCATGGAGGACGAGGGCCGCCACCCCGGTGATGATGGCACCGGGATGGGCGAGCCCGCCGAGGATGGCCGTCCGGCGACGCGCCCGGTCGATCTCGTGCCGGTCGGTGAGGGTGACCTGATCGGACAGGTCGAAGACGCCCCGTGCCACCCGCCGCCAGGAGCCGCGATGCACCGCCTCGCTGGCCCGTTGGCGGCCCACACCATGCTGACGGCACTGCCGGATCGAGACCAGGCCTTCCTGCATCACGGCGATCAGGATCAACTGGCGGGGTATGGCGGGTGGCTTTCGCGGCATGGCACCCAGTCGACCGGACCATCGGGTCACATGTCTGCCGTTTGCGCACTGCGGGCAACAACCAGACAACACCTGACGTAGTACCTGGTCGGCTTCAGGTCGGTCTTGGCCGATTAAGTACTACGTCGGGCGCCGGAGTCCCGCCAGGCGTGAGCTGGGGAGGTTCAGTTGGCGTAGACCGTGATGTCGAACTTGTAGCGGTCGTAGCGGTAGCAGTGGTCGCCGAACTCGACCGCCTTGCCGGCCGCGTCGTACGCCCGGCGGCTCATGGTGAGCACCGGGTCGTGGCGATCCAGGCTGAGCAGGCGGCGCTCCTCGGGCACCGACGGCCGGGCTCCGATGATCTGGTGCCCGACGGCGGGGATGAACCCGCGGTCGCGCAGGACGTTGTACAGCCCCTGCTCGGCGATCGCGTCCGGGTCGAGGTCGGCGAGCGAGGGCGGCAGCCAGTTCCGCAGGATGGCCAGCGGGCCCTCCTCGACCGAGCGCAGCCGCTCGAGGTAGACCATCGGCTCGTCGGGCTCCAGGCCGAGCGCCTGGGCGGCCCGCTGGTCGTGGATCTCGGGGACGAACTGCAGCACCTCGGTGCGGGGTTCGTGACCCTGCTTGGCCAGATCGTCGTACAGGCTGGTCAACTCGTTGCGGCGGTGGATGACCTCCTCCGCGACGGTGGTGCCGATGCCGCGGCGGCGGACCAGCAGGCCGCGGGTGACGAGCTCGATGATGGCCCGGCGGACGGTGGGGCGGGAGAGATCCAGCCGATCGGCCAGCGAGAGTTCGTTCTCGAAGGCATCGCCCGGCTTGAGCAGGCCGGTGTCGATTGCGGCAGCCAGTTGCTCGGCCAGCTGATGGTAGAGCGGGACCGGGCTGGACCGATCGATGCTCACCGGGATCTTGATCGCCATGGCCGAAGGATACCGTGATAGACCTGCCTTGAGTATAACCTAATGTTCTAACAAAGTTTGACAATGGCTCGGCGCCGAGGCAGGATGGCGATGTGGCCGAACACTACGACGTGGTATGCATCGGCCGTGTCGGGGTAGACATCTACCCGCTCCAGATCGGGGTCTCGCTGGAGGAGGTCACCACCTTCGGCAAGTTCCTCGGCGGCAGCGCAACCAATGTCGCTGTCGCGGCAGCCAGGCACGGCCACAGCTCCGCCATCGTCACGCGCACCGGGGACGACCCGTTCGGACGGTTCGTCCGCTCGAAGCTGCGCGAACTCGGGGTTTCGGACGAGTTCGTGGGCACCGACTCCTGGCTGCCCACCCCGGTGACGTTCTGCGAGATCTTCCCGCCGGACGACTTTCCGTTGTACTTCTACCGCTATCCGCAGGCTCCCGATCTGCGGATCGAGGTGTTCGACCTGCCCCTGCCCGAGATCGCCGAGGCCGGGGTGTACTGGGCGACCCTGACCGGGCTGTCCGCCGAACCGAGCCGGCAGGCCCATCTGGCGGCCTGGCGGGCGCGTGCCCGGCGTCCGCTGACGATTCTCGACCTCGACTACCGCCCGATGTTCTGGAAGTCGGAGGCCGAGGCCAGCCGCCACGCCGAACTCGCGCTCACCCAGTGCACCGTCGCGATCGGCAACCGGGAGGAGTGCCGGGTGGCGGTGGGGGAGACCGAGCCGCACCGTGCCGCCGAAGCCCTGCTGGAGCGCGGGGTGGAACTGGCGATCGTCAAGCAGGGACCCAGGGGCGTGCTGGCCAGGACGGCCGAGCAGGAACTCGAGGTGCCGTCGGTCGAGGTCGAGATCGTGAACGGACTGGGCGCCGGCGACGCGTTCGGTGGCGCGCTCTGCCACGGCCTGCTGCGGGGCTGGGAACTGGAGAAGGTGATCCGCTTCGCCAACGCGGCCGGAGCCCTGGTCGCGTCCCGGCTGGAATGCTCCACCGCGATGCCCACCGAGGCCGAGGTGGTCGCGCTGCTGGCCGAACGGGGACGCTGATGCTGACCACCGGCGTGGACACCCCCGACCTCACCCGGCGACGGCTCCGCCATCCCGAGGCGGTGACGGCCGCCTGGCGCGCCCGTCGGCCGGGCGATCTGCCGGCCGATGGCCGGCTGATGATCCTGGCGGCCGACCATCCGGCCCGCGGCGCGCTCGCGGTGCGCGGTGACGCCACCGCGATGGGTTCCCGCGCGCAGCTGCTGGAACGGCTCGCCCAGGCGCTGAGCCGTCCCGGGGTGGACGGTGTGCTGGGCACCGCCGACATCCTCGAGGATCTGCTGCTGGCCGGGCTGCTGGAGCACAAGATCGTCTTCGGGTCGATGAACCGTGGCGGCCTGCAGGGCTCCGAGTTCGAGTTCGACGACCGCTGGACCGGCTACGACATCCCGACCATCGCCGCGCACGGGCTGGACGGCGGCAAGATGCTCACCCGGATCTGCATGGAGGACCCGTCGACCGCCGACATCCTGGAGGCCAGCGGCCGCGCGGTCACCGAGCTGGCCGGCCGTCGGCTGATCGCGATGATCGAACCGTTCCTCTCCCGCCGGCTCTCCGGCCACCGGGTGGAGAACCTGCTCGACCCCGAGTCGGTGATCAAGTCGGTCACCATCGCCAGCGGCCTGGGGGCGACCAGCGCCTACACCTGGCTGAAGCTCCCGGTCACCCCCGACATGCACCGGGTGCTGGACGCCACCACCCTGCCGACCCTGCTGCTCGGAGGCGATCCGACCGGCGATCCCGACGAGCTGTACCGGCAGTGGGCGGACGCGCTGCGACACCCCACCGCCGTCGGCCTGGTGGTCGGCCGCGCCCTGCTCTATCCCGCCGACGGGGACACCGCCGGCGCGGTCGACACCGCCGTCTCGATCGTCCATGGAGGTACCAGTGAGTGAGTGGATCCGGCCACGCGGCACCCAGGCCGGCTACGTGACCAGGGTGATGCCGGGCGATCCCGGCTGGTGCTGGACCGGTCTGGAGGTGATCGACCTGGCGCCGGGGGAGTCCCGCCCGGTCGACACCGGCGGCCTGGAGTACATCGTGCTGCCGTTGCGCGGCGGCGCCGAGGTCTCCGAGGCCGGACGGACGTACGTGCTGGCCGGGCGACCCGACGTGTTCAGCGGCCCGAGCGACCTGCTGTACGTCGGGCGGGAGAGCAGCTTCGCGCTCAGCAGCCCGGCCGGAGGCAGGATCGCACTGGCCTCGGCGGTTGCCGCCCGGTCCTTCCCCACCCGCTACCTCCCGGCCGAGGACGTCCCGGTGGAGATCCGGGGGGCCGGGCAGGCCACCCGCCAGGTGCGCAACTTCGGTACCCCCGGGGTGCTGGCGGCGGATTCGATCATCGCCTGCGAGGTCATCACCCCCGCCGGCAACTGGTCGTCCTACCCGCCGCACAAGCACGACGAGGAGCGGCCCGGGGTCGAGACGCACCTGGAGGAGATCTACTACTTCGAGCTGCAGACCGAGGCCGGTGCCGAAGCCGGCGAGCCGATCGGCTACCAGCGGGTCTACGGCACCGCCGAGCGTCCGATCGAGGTGCTCGCCGAGGTGCGCAGCGGCGATGTCGTGCTGGTGCCGCACGGCTGGCACGGGCCGGCGATGGCCCCGCCCGGCTACGACATGTACTACCTGAACGTCATGGCAGGACCGGGCGAGGAGCGCGCCTGGCTGATCTGCGACGACCCCGCCCACGCGTGGGTGAGGCAGACCTGGACGGCCCAGCCGGTCGACCCCAGGATCGCTCCGACCCCGTCCGACAATTGAGAGGAACAGACAGATGGTTATGACGCACAGCGAGGCCCCGGCGAAGGAGTCAGCGGCCTACCTGAAGCGGCTGCGCTACCTGGTCGACAACGAATGGCGCGAGTCGAAGACCGGCACCTTCATGCCGGTGATGAACCCGTCCACCGGCGAGCAGATCGCCGAGGCGCCGTGCTGTACCCAGGAGGAGGTCGACTCCGCGGTCGCCGCCGCCGCCCGGGCCTACCCGAAGTGGCGGGACACCCCGCTCCCGCAGCGGATCCAGTTGATGTTCCGGTTCAAGCAGTTGCTGGACGAGCACCTGGACGAGCTCAGCACGCTGCTGGCCACCGAGATGGGCAAGGTGCTCGGCGAGGCCCGCGGCGACGTGCTGAAGGCGATCGAGGTGGTGGAGTGCGCCTGCTCGACCCACTACCTGATGCAGGGCGACACCACGATGAACGTCTCCAAGGGCTACGACACGGTGTCCTTCCGGGAGCCGCTGGGCGTCTTCGTCGGCATCGCGCCGTACAACTTCCCGGCGATGATCCCGATGGGCTGGATGCTGCCGTTCGCGATCACCACCGGCAACACCTTCGTGCTGAAGGCCGCCTCGATGGTGCCGCAGACCTCGATGCGGATGATGGAGCTGCTGATCGAGGCCGGCCTGCCCAAGGGCGTCGCGAACCTGGTCACCTGCTCCCGGGTCGAGGCCGACAGCCTGCTGGTGCACCCCGACGTCCGCGGCATCACCTTCGTCGGCTCCACCGCGGTGGGCAAGCACATCTACGCCACCGCCGCCGGCGCCGGCAAGCGCGTCCAGGCCCTCACCGAGGCGAAGAACCACGCCCTGGTGTTGGAGGACGCGGTGCTGGAGCGCTCGGTCGCCGGCATCATCAACTCCACCTACGGCTGCGCCGGCCAGCGCTGCATGGCGCTGCCGGTGGTGTGCGTCCAGGATTCGATCGCCGACCGGGTGGTCGAGATGCTGGCCGCCAAGGCCGCCGAACTGAAGCTCGGCCCCGCCTACCTGCCCGAGTCGCAGCTCGGCCCGGTGGTCACCGCCAAGCATCGCGAGTGGGTGGCGTCCTGCATCCAGCGTGGTGTGGACGAGGGCGGCGACCTGGTGCTGGACGGCCGCGACGTGACGGTGGACGGCTACGAGGGCGGCTTCTACGTCGGCCCGACCATCCTCGACCGGGTGGGCGCCGACAACTGGGCCGGCACCTACGAGATCTTCGGCCCGGTCACCAGCATCAAGCGGGTGAAGGACTTCGACGAGGGCCTGGCGATCATGAACGCCAACCCGTTCGCCAACGGCTCCTGCATCTACACCAGCTCCGGCTACCACGCCCGCGAGTTCGCCCGTAACACCCACGCCGGCATGGTCGGCATCAACGTGGGCATCCCGGTGCCGTTCTCCACCTTCCCGTTCACCGGCCACAAGGACTCGTTCTTCGGTGACCTGCACGCGATGGGCAAGGACGGGGTGGCGTTCTTCACCGAGACCAAGGCCGTCACCTCGGTCTGGTTCACCGACGAGCACGCCAACGAGAAGGTCTCCACCTGGGACGGCACGCTGACCCGCGGCTGAGTCGTTCGCAGCTCGGGCCGGGCGTGCGATCGTCCGACCGATCAAGGAAGCCCCTGGGTGACCCAGGGGCTTCCTGCTTTCATATCCGTGGGTTCTCCTCGGCGACGTGATGAGAGGGCGTCGGGCGGTTGGCCCGGTTCTTGAGCAGCCACGGTCGTCAGACAAGCCCGTGCACGTCGAGATCTACCTGCGCGGCGAATGACCGGGCGACCCCGGGGCTCGGACCCGATGTCACGGCCGGTGATCGGAGCGGGTACCGTTCGGGGGTGACGAATGACGCTCCGGAGCAGGTAGAGCCCGGCCAGAACGACCAACCCGCCGGCTTCGCCGACCTCGGCCTGGCCGAGCCGCTGCTGGGGACCCTGGCCGGCCTCGGCTACGAGACCCCCACCCCGATCCAGGCGGCCACCATCCCTGCCCTGCTCGACGGACGCCATGTCGTCGGCCTGGCGCAGACCGGCACCGGCAAGACCGCCGCCTTCGCGCTGCCGATCCTGGAACGGCTCGACCGCAGGAGCAAGGGCAAGGCCCCGCAGGCGCTGGTGCTGGCGCCCACCCGGGAACTCGCCCTGCAGGTCTGCGAGGCCTTCCAGTCCTATGCCGGTGCGCTGGACGACATCCACGTGCTGCCGATCTACGGCGGCCAGGGCTACGGCGTCCAGCTCAGCGCCCTGGCCCGCGGCGTCCAGGTGGTGGTGGGGACGCCCGGCCGGATCATGGACCACCTCGCCAAGGGGACGCTGGATCTCAGCCGGCTGCGCTTCCTGGTGCTGGACGAGGCCGACGAAATGCTCAACATGGGCTTCGCCGAGGATGTCGAGACCATCGTCTCCGAGACCCCGGGCGACAAGCAGGTCGCGTTGTTCTCGGCCACCATGCCGCCCGGCATCCGGCGGCTGGCCAAGCAGTACCTGACCGACCCGGTGGAGATCCGGGTGCAGGGCAAGACCGCCACCGCGGCCAACGTCCGGCACCGCTACCTGCTGGTCTCCTACCCGCAGAAGGTCGAGGCGCTCACCCGCATCCTGGAGGTCGAGAACTTCGAGGGGATGATCGTCTTCGTCCGCACCAAGAACGAGACCGAGACGCTGGCCGAGAAGCTGCGGGCGCGGGGCTTCTCCGCCGCCGCGATCAACGGCGACATCGTCCAGCAGCAGCGGGAACGCACCATCGACCAGTTGAAGTCGGGCAAGCTCGACATCCTGGTCGCCACGGACGTGGCCGCCCGCGGCCTGGACGTCGACCGGATCAGCCACGTGGTGAACTTCGACATCCCGACCGACACCGAATCCTACGTCCACCGGGTCGGACGCACCGGGCGCGCGGGTCGCAGCGGCCAGGCGATCTCCTTCGTCACCCCGCGGGAGCGCCGGCTGCTGTCGGCGATCGAACGCGCCACCCGGCAGCCGCTGGCGCCGATGGAGATCCCCAGCGTGGCGGACGTGAACGCCACCCGGCTGAGCCGGTTCGACTCCGCCATCACCACCGCGCTGGAGTCGGACGACCTGGAGTTCTTCCGGCAGGTAGTGGCCCACTACGTCAACGAGTACGACGTCCCGGAGCTGGACGTGGCCGCGGCGCTGGCGCTCAACCTGCAGGGCGACGAGCCGATGCTGCTGGAGGCGGAACCGGAGCCGCGGCGGGGTGCCGGCCGACTCCAGCGGCGCGACGACGACGAGCCTTCGGGGAAGGACCGTCGCGGCGGCCCACCGCTGGCCACCTACCGGATCTCGGTCGGCAAGCGGCACCGGATCGCGCCCCGCCAGATCGTCGGCGCCCTGGCCAACGAGGGCGGGCTGGCGCGGGAGGACTTCGGCCGGATCGAGATCAGGACCACGCACTCCCTGGTCGACCTGCCGGCCGATCTCCCACCGGAGGTCTGGAAGGCGCTGGCGTCCACCCGGATCAGCGGTCAGCGGATCGAGTTGCGCCTCGACCAGGGCGGGGACGCCGGTCTCCGCCCGAAGCGCGGCAGGGGAGGGGAGATCCACGGCAAGCGCCGCCCTGCCAGCGATGCTCGGCCGAAGCAAGGCAAACCCCGCCGCAAGGTGTGAGTGAGGTCCGTCGTCGGACCGCCGCGGCGATCACGGGCTGCCCCCGAGAACCGCGTCGCGCGGACCGGCGAAAGGTCAGCTGAGCCCGTTGGCGGGAGCCACCCAGGCTCCATTGGCGTCATGTGAAGCCAGCACCGCCTCGACGAACTGCACCCCGATCAGGCCGTCGATCCCGGTCGGGAAGGACAGCTCGCGGATGGTGCTGGGCGCGCCGTCCCGGCGGGCCTGCAGTTCGTCGGCGAGGTCGCGGTAGAAGTTGGCGAAGGCCTCCAGGAAGCCCTCGGGGTGGCCCAGCCCGACCCGGGTGAGCCGCTCGGAATCCTCCGACAGTGTGCTCATGCCGTGGGTGAGAATCCTGGTTTCACCGGTCAGATCCTGCAGCAGCAGGTGGTGCGGGTCCTCGTGCTGCCACTCCAGGCTGCCCCGATCGCCGAACACCCGGATCCGCAGCCCGTGGTTGTGCCCGGTGGCCGCCATGCTCGCCCAGAGCCGGCCCGGGACGCCTCCGCGCAATCGCAGTTGGACAGTGGCGTTGTCGTAGACCCGGCGGTCCGGGACCAGGGTGTGCAGTTGGGCGGCGACCTCCTCGGCGTCCAGCCCGGTGATGTAGCGGACCAGGTGGTAGGCGTGGGTACCCAGATCGCCCACCACGCTCGCCCGTCCGGCCACGGCCGGGTCGGTGCGCCACTTCGCCTGCTTGTTGCCCGCCTTCTCCAGCGCGGTGGCGTTCCAGCCCGAGGCGTGCTCGACCTCGACGTGCCACACCCGGCCGAGAGCGCCTTCGCGCACCAGCCGGGCGGCGTGCCGCACCATCGGGTACGCCGAGTAGCAGTGCGGGACGGCGAGCACGACGTTGTTCGCCTCGGCCAGCCGGACCAGTTCGGCGGCCTCGGGCGAGGCTGGGGTGAGCGGCTTCTCGCAGACGACGTGGAAGCCGTGGCGCAGGAAGGTGCCGGCGATCTCGAAGTGGCTGTCGTTCGGGGTGGCCACCACCACCAGGTCGACCCGGTCGGGCCGGGCGGCCTCGCGCTCGGCCATCTCGGTGTAGCTGGCGTAGACCCGTTCGGGGCTGACCCCGAGGCCGGCGGCGACCTGCCGGGACTGCTCCGGGTCCTGCCCGAACACGCCGGCCTCCAGCCGGTAGCGGTCGTCCAGTCGCATGCCGTTGCGGTGGGTCTTGCCGATGTCGGCGCCGATGCCTCCGCCGACCATGCCCGCGCTCAGGCGCGATGCGGTTGCAGTCATGGTGAATCTCCACGTCGTTATGGACACTTCTGGACCGGTCCATCATGCGGCATACTCGTACCACGACGCAAGGGTGCAAAGGTGGTGGAATGCCAGGCGAGGAGCGGCGTGAGGTGCGGCCCCCGACGATTCGGGATGTCGCGGCGCGGGCGGGGGTGTCGAAGTCCCTGGTCTCGCTCGTCGTGCGCGGCGATCCGCACGTCAGCCCGGCGCGCAGGGAGGCGATCCGGCAGGCGATGGCGGAGCTGGGCTACCGGCCGAACCTGACCGCCCGGAGCCTCTCGCGGAGTCGCAGCGATGCGGTGGGCGTGCTGCTGAACGACCTGCGCAACCCGTGGTTCGTCGACCTGCTGGCCGGTCTGGCCACCACGCTGCGCACCGCCGGGCTGGTGCCGTTGATGGCGGACAGCCACACCGACCAGCGGATCGGCGTGCGCTCGGTCGATTCGTTGGTGCGTCAGGGAGTGGATGCCCTGGTGGTGGTCGGTACCACCAGCGAGTCCGAGGCCGTGGCGCAGGCCGCCGAGCAACTGCCGGTGGTGCTGGCGGGTACCCGCGAACCCGAGCTCCCGGGGGTCGACGTGGTGGTGAACGACGACTGGGTGGGTGCGGAACTGGCGACCCGCCACCTGGTCGAGCTGGGCCACCGGCGGATCGCCCACCTGCAGGGCCCCGGCCTGATCGGCAGGTTGCGTGCCGGGGCGTATCAGGCGGTGCTGCGGGAGGCCGGCCTGGATCCGGTCGGCTACCTGGAACCCGGTGGGATGAGTGAGGAGAGCGGCGATGCCGCCACTCGCCGGGTACTGGCCCGGCACGATCCGCCCACCGCCATCCTGGCCTTCAACGACATCGCGGCGATCGGGGCGCTGTCCGCGCTCGACGACCGGGGGTTGCGGGTTCCCCAGGACGTGTCGGTGGTCGGTTACGACAACACCTACCTGGCCAGGATCCGTCACATCTGGCTGACCTCGGTCGACAACGGCAACTTCGCGGTCGGGGTTCAGGCGGGCCGGTGCCTGCTCGCGCGGCTGCAGGGCGGGACCGGGCCGGGCGAGCTCCACCTGGTGCCGCCGAGCCTGGTGGTGCGTGGCTCGAGCGCCGCACCGGGCCGGTGAGGGCCAGATGTTTGCTTTATTGACAGAACAATGTGACAGCCATAGGCTCGCCAGTGGTGGCGGAGTGCCGCCGCGCGGATCCTCGACACGGGTTGGCCACGGCCCATCCGACCCTCCGTTCGCTGTCGAGCGGAGACCCGTCGGGTTCCGGCGTCTCGTTTCTGAAGGGAGACTCATGGCCGAGTCCAAGGCCCGCAATACCGACAATCCTCGCTACAGCAAGTTGACCATCGGCGTCTGTCCGGATCAGTGGGGGGTGTGGTTCCCCTGGGACGAGAAGCAGATCGCCTGGGACATCGCCCTGGCCGAGATGGCCGAGGCCGGCTTCTCGATCATGGAGACCGGGCCGCACGGCTACTTCCCGACCAATCCGAAGCTGCTCAAGGCCGTGATGGACTCCTACGGCTTCAAGGTGGTCGCCGGAACCGGCTGGGGCATCCTGCACAAGGCGGAGGCCTGGCCGGAGACCGAGCGGTTCTTCCGCTCGATCGGCGAGACCCACGCCGCGGTCGGCTCGGAGTTCGTCGTCCACCTGCCCCCGATGTACCGCGACGAGAAGACCGGCGGTTACACCGATGACAAGGTGCTTTCCACCGAGGCCTGGAACCTCTACCTCAAGAACGCCGACCGGCTCGGCCGGATCATGAAGGAGGATTACGGCCTGAAGATGGTGCTGCACCCCCACGGTGACAGCCACATCGAGACCCCGGAGGACATCGACCGGGTGTTCCAGGCCACCGATCCGGAGTACGTCGGCTTCTGCCTCGACACCGGGCACATCGTCTACGGCGGCGGTGATCCGATGGAGATCGCCCGGAAGTACCCCGAGCGGATCGAGTACGTCCACATCAAGGCGATGGATCCGGCCGTGGTCAAGCAGGCCCACGACGAGGACTGGCCGTTCGTGAAGGCGAACCTGAGCGGTTGCTCGGTGGCCCCGCCGGCCGGGCTGCCCGAGATGCGCGCGCTGATCGAGACCCTGGCCGCCCTGGACAAGGAGCTGTACGTGATCTGCGAGCAGGACATGTACGGCTGCGCCAAGGACTACCCGTTCCCCAACGCGGTGCAGACCCGCGAGTACCTGGCCTCGCTGGGCCTGGGCGTGCTCTGAAAGGTGGCTGACATGACGGTACGGATTGGCATGATCGGCCCCGGCGGCATGGGCAAGGCCCACATCGAGCGGATCCACTCGGTGATCGCCGGCGGCCGGGTGGTGGCGGTGAGCGACGTCAACGCCGAGAACGCCCAGGCGGTGGCCGAGCGGATCGGCGGGGCGGCGTACGCCGACAGCGCGTCGCTGATCAGCTCCGCCGAGGTCGACGCGGTGATGATCTGCAGCTTCGGCCCGGCCCACGAGGCGGACGTCCTGGAGTGCATCAGGGCTGGCAAGCCGGTGTTCTGCGAGAAGCCGCTCACCCCGACCGCGGACGGCGCGTTGCGGATCATGGAGGCCGAGCAGGCGGCCGGCCGCAAGCTGGTCACCGTCGGCTTCATGCGGCGCTTCGACCGCAGCTACCGGGAGATGAAGGCGTTGCTCGATTCCGGCGAGCTGGGCGAGACCCTGATGGTGCACTGCGCCCATCGCAACCCGACGGTGCCGGAGTCCTACACCTGGGACATGGCGATCAACGACACCGCGATCCACGAGATCGACACGGTGCGCTGGCTGCTCGGTGAGGAGTTCGTCTCCGCGCGGGTGGACAAGCCGAAGAAGACCAGCCTGCGGTTCCCGCACCTGCAGGATCCGCTGGTGCTGATCCTGACCAGCGAGTCGGGCGTCCGGGTGGACGACGAGGTGTTCGTCAACCACCAGTTCGGCTACGACATCCGTTGCGAGGCCGTGGCCGAGAAGGGCTGCGTCTCGCTGGCCGACCAGAACGTCATCGACGTCCGGGATGCCCACGGCGCCCGCAACCGGATCTGCCGCGATCACAACGACCGGTTCTACGGCGCGTTCGTGACCGAGGTGCAGGAATGGATCACCGCGGTGGCGGAGGGGCGGCACACCGGCTCGTCCTCCTGGGACGGGTATGCCGCCGCCGTGGTGTGCGATGCCGGCGTCCAGGCGCTCACCGCGGACGGCGAGGTGCCGATCGCGATGATCGAGAAGCCGGCTTTCTACAACTGAACAACGATGCGATCGGCTCGGGCGCCCGCCCCCCCGCCCCCCCGGCCCCATAGGAA
>JAEXCA010000151.1 GCA_023393755.1 Actinomycetes bacterium
GATCCACACCGACTGCATCCAGGCCGCCGCGGCCGGGGAGTACCTGCCCTACTCGATGCTGTTCACCCACGCCCAGGACACCCTGATGACGGTGAACAGCGAGTTCCGGCTGGTGAAGAAGCTGGCGACCGTGTTCGAGAGCATCGATGCCCGGCTGGCAGCCCTGGAGGGCGCCCGATGAGCGTCCCCACCGGCTTCCCGGAAGGCTTCCTGTGGGGCGGGGCGATCGCCGCCAACCAGGCCGAGGGCGCCTGGCAGGCCGACGGCAAGGGCTGGTGTCTGGCCGACATCAACCTGTTCCGCGGCGACCTGCCGCTGGACAAGCGGTCCAACGCCGAGCTCACCAGCGCGGACGTCCAGGCCGCGCTCACCGACCAGGTGGGCCGGTACCCCAAGCGGGAGGCGATCGACTTCTACCACACCTACCCGGAGGATCTGAGGCTGCTGGCCGGCACCGGCATGAACGCCTTCCGCACCTCGGTCAACTGGGCGCGGATCTTTCCCAACGGGGACGAGACGGAGCCGAACGAGGCGGGCCTGGCGTTCTACGACCGGCTGGTGGACGAGATGATCGCCAACGGCATGGAGCCGGTGCTGACGGTGTCCCACTACGAGATGCCGCTGCACCTGACCACCGCCTACAGCGGGTGGTACTCCCGGGAGCTGATCGACTTCTTCGTCAGGTTCTGCGAGGTGCTGTTCGACAGGTTCGCCGGCCGGGTGAAGTACTGGATCCTGGTCAACCAGATCAACCTGATCACCCACGAGTCGTTCAACCACCTCGGGGTGGCGGCCGACAAGGTGGAGAACCTGGACGAGGCGAAGTACCAGGCGGTGCACAACGAGCTGGTGGCCTGCGCGCGGGCCACCAGGCTGGCGCACGAGCGTCATCCGGAACTCGAGATCGGCGTCATGTTGTGCCACAGCAACACCGACCCGGCCTCGTGCAAGCCGGAGGACATCCTGGCCGGGCTGCAGCAGAACCAGATGGAGTACTACTTCTCCGACGTGGCGCTGCGCGGCCGCTACCCCGGGTTCGCGCTGCGGTACTTCGCCGATCGTGGGATCCGGCTGGAGCTGGGGCCGGACGACGAGGCCGATCTGGCAGCCGGCACCGCCGACTTCCTGGCCTTCTCGTACTACTACACCCGGATCATCGACCAGGCCAGCTGGGCGGCGGGCAAGAGCAACGGGCTCGACAACCCGCACCTGGAGGCCAGCCCGTGGGGGTGGTCGATCAACCCGGTCGGGTTGCGGGTGGCGCTCAACCAGTACTGGGATCGCTACCAGGTGCCGCTGATGATCGCGGAGAACGGGCTGGGCGCGTTCGACGAGCCGGACGAGAACGGCCGGGTGCACGACGACTACCGGATCGCCTACTACCGCGAGCACGTCCGGGCGATGCGGGAGGCGATCAGGGACGGCGTCGAGATGATCGGCTACTTCCCGTGGGGGCCGATCGACATCGTCAGCTGTTCCTCCTCGGAGATGAGCAAGCGCTACGGCTTCATCCACGTCGACCTGGACGACTACGGCCAGGGCACCGGCAAGCGGACGCCCAAGGACAGCTACGACTGGTACCGCCAGGTGGTCGCCTCCAACGGCGAGGAGCTGTAGTCCCTCCGTCCTGAGCCCCGGTTCAGCCACGTTCGGTCCGGAAAGTCCGGAGAACGGCTGGGCCGGGGTTCAGCCGTCCGTGCCCCGCGGGATCCCCAAGCTGGCCAGCAGATCCTCGTGGAACTGGATCCAGACCAGCTGGCAGGAGGCCCGGTCCGGGGCGTCCAGCCAGGCGTGCTGCCCGGCCCTCGCCCTGGCCACCGCGGCGGAGTGGAGTTGCGCGTAGCCGTCGAAGCGCTGCAGCGCCTCGGCCAACGGCCCGACGAGCGCGTTGAACCCGGCGTCGATCGCTTCGAACTCGGTCAGCACCTCGTGATCCCAGACCGGGTCGGTGTGGTCATTGAACGCCCGCGGATCCCATCGGGTCGGCCGGAGCTGCCAGTTGGTCGACGCGATGCCGTGCCGGACGTTCAGCGGCAGGAAGTCCTGGTGCACCCGGCGGACCAGATCGAGCGTGCCGGTGGCGACCAGCTCGTCGGCGAGCTTCTGTTCGCCGACCTGTCGTCCGCGTTCGGTCAGCGACCAGGTCTCGCCGAAGTAGTCGTACCGGGTCACCCAGCCGAACGCCTGGGCGTCCAGCAGGTGCTCGCGCACCTCCGCCGCCGGCATTCCGAACCGCTCGGCGATCGCCGCCACCGACGGCCCGCCCAGCACCCGGACGCCGTGCAGCGCCAGCAGTTCCGGCGCCGACCGATGGCTCATGCCCCGGCGTCCCGCCACGTCGGCTTCGTCACGAGCGCCGAGTGTAGTTCCGTCACCGACCGGCGCCGCTCGCCGTCCGGTTACAGGGTCTGCTCGGTCCGGGCGATGATGTCGTCCTGGGTCGCCTTGGACAGCACGTTGAAGAAGGCGCTGTACCCGGCCACCCGGACGATCAGGTCGCGGTGCCGCTCGGGGTGGGCCTGGGCGTCCAGCAGGGTGGCCCGGTCGACCACGTTGTACTGCACGTGGAAGCCGTCCAGCCGGTTGAAGAAGGTGCGCAGCAGCAGGATCAGCTTCCTGCGATCCTCCTCCTTGCGGAGCACCTGCGGAGTGACCTTCTGGTTGAGCAGGACGCCGCCGGTGATCCGTCCGGTGTCGAGCTTGGAGACCGACTTGAACACCGCTGTCGGCCCGTGGGTGTCGGCGCCGTGGCTGGGCGAGCAGCCCTCGGCCAGCGGCTGGCCGGCGTTGCGGCCGTCCGGGGTGGCCATGGTGGAGGCACCCTGCGGCACGTTCGCCGAGATGGACGAGGTGCCGGCGTAGTAGCCGCCGCCGATCGGGCCGCGGCCGTAGCGGGTGTTGTGGTGGGCGAAGATCTCGTCGATGCAGGTGTCGTAGGCGCGGACCAGCAGCTGGTCGACGTAGTCGTCGTCATTGCCGTACTTCGGCGCGTTCGCCAGCGCGGCCTGGATCTCCTGGCCGCGCAGCCCCTCGAAGTCGTTCAGTAGCGCGTCCCAGAGTTCTTCGGTGGTGATGGTGCGATCCTCGAAGACGCACTTCCTGATCGCGGCCAGCGAGTCACCCAGGTTGGCGATGCCGACCTGCAGGCCGGAGACGAAGTCGTAGACCGCACCGCCCTCCTTGATCGGCCTGCCGCGGCCCAGGCAGTCCTCCACCAGCGCCGAGCACAGGATGTCGGCGACGTTCTCCTCCAGCGCGAGGTCGGCGGCCGAGTCGAGGATCACCGCGTGCCGCTGGAACTCCCGGACGGTGACGTCCCAGGCCTCCATCAGCTGGTCGAAGTCGGTCATCTCGGTGAAGTGCCCCACCGGGGTCGCGATCCGCTCGCCCGACCTGGGGTCGACCCCGTTGTTCATCGCGGTGAGCAGCGCCTTGGGGAAGTTCAGGAAGCTCATCCCGGTGCAGCGGTAGCCCCACTTGCCCGGCACCGCCACCTCGACGCAGCCAATCGCCGAGTAGTTGTAGGCGTCCTCCTTCGCCACACCCTTCTCGATCATCGACGGAATGATGATCTCGTCGCTGTTGAAGGCCGGCATGCCGAAGCCCAGCCGCATCACCTCGATGCACTCCATCATGAACTCCTCGGAGAGGCCACGGTGGTAGCGCACGGTCAGGTTGGGCTGCGGCAGCCTGGTCTGCGCGACCGAGCGCAGCACCAGGTAGGACAGCGGGTTCACCGCGTCCTGGCCATCGGGGGTTTGACCACCCACCGTGACGTTCTGGTAGAGCGGGCCGCCGGCGCTGAACCGGGTGTGCGACCAGCTGCGGATCTTGGCCAGCGTGATGGTCTTCAGCCACAGGTTGGTCAGCAGTTCGGTGGCCGACTCCTCAGTGATCCGGCCGGCGGCCAGGTCGGCCGCGTAGTACGGGTGGACGAACTGGTCGAGCCGGCCATAGGAGAGGCTGTGACCGTTCGACTCGATCTGCAGACTGAGCTGGATCAACCAGACCGCCTGGACCGCCTCATGGAAGGTCTCGGCGGGCTGCTCGGGCACCTTGGTCAGGATGCGGCTCATCTCGAGCAGTTCGGCGCGGCGGGCGTCGTCCGGCTCGGTGGACGCCAGCTCCGCGGCCAGGGCGGCGTAGCGGTGGGCGAAGGCCACCACGGCGTCCAGGGTGATCAGCACCGCGCGGTAGAAGAACGACTTCCTCAGCTGCTCGGCGTCGGTCAGGTCCAGCCCGGCCAGCAGCTTCTCGGTGCGGGCGCGGTACCCGGCCAGTCCCTCCTTCAGGACGCGCTCGTAGTAGACCGCGATGTGCGCGTCGCCGGAGGTGATGTTGCCCTCGGGGTGGATGATCCCCAGGTCGTAGAACTGCCGGCTGGCCGGCGGCATCAGCGCCAGGCCGCGATCCTTCAGCGTGTTGTGCTCCCAGAACGGGGCGATTTCCCGCAGCTGCTGCTTGGCCTGTTCGGTGATGGCGAACCGGTCGCCGGGGCGGGAGTCGAACTCGTCCAGTTCGGCGATCACCCAGTCCATCGCGTACTCGGGCATGATCGGCGCGGCCCGGTTCGCCGAGGCCTGGTTGCCGGCGATCAGGGTGGCCGGCTCGATGAAGATCGACATGTTCTCCAGCACGTTCTTCACCATCAGTGCCCGGCGCAGCACCATCGGCTCGTCCTGGTGCTGCCGGTAGGTCTGGGTGGTGAGCACCGCCCGCTCGACGCAGACCGACTGCGGCGTCTCCATCAGCTCCTCGCGCCAGGCCGCCATCCGCGGGGTGAGCCGGCCGAAATGCGGCTCCTCGACGATCACGGGCGATTCCATCAGCGAGCTCATTGGGTATCCTCCTCGACGCTACGTATGAATACTAGAACAGTTTCGAACGAAAGTGCAGGTATTTGGGTGGATGGGTGGCCACACCCACGGGTGGCGACGCTCAGCCCGCCTGGACCTGGTCGATGGTGACACCGGCGCCGCTCAGCTGCTCCTGCAGCGGGATCGGCAGGTTGCTGTCGGTGACCAGCCGGCCCACTGCGCCCACCGGCAGCAGCGGGACGGCGCCCTGCCGCGGGAACTTCAGCGACTCGGTCAGCACGATCACCTCGTCGGCCCGCCTGGCCATCGCCTTCACCACCGCGGCCCGCAGGTGGTTGCGGGCGGTAAAGCCCGCCTCGGCGGTGTAGCCGTCGATCCCGATGAACAGCTGCTCGACGTGGAAGTTCTGCAGACACTCCTCCACCAGCGGACCCACCGTCACCTGGGATTCGACCTGGTAGTCGCCGCCCAGCAGGACGACCGAGAGCCCCGGCGCGGTTCGGACGTAGTCGGCGATGAACGCCGAGTTGGTCACGATGGTCACCCCTCGCCTGGTCCGTCCCAGCGCATCGGCCAGCAGGGCGCAACAGGAACCCGACTCGATCATCACGGTGGCTCCGTTGGGCACCAGCTCCGCCGCGGCGGCGGCGATCCGGCGCTTGACGTCGTAGTGGAACGCCAGCCGGCTGTGCAGGTTGTCCGGCGCGATCGCCACGGCATGGCCGTGCTCGCGGCGGATCAGTCCGCGCTTCTCCAGTTGATCGAGATCCTTGCGGACGGTCACCTGGGAGACCGCGAACCTGCCCGCCAGCTCGCTGACGTCGACCCGCTCGTTGTCGATCACGTACTCCAGCATCCTCGACCGCCGGTCGGCCATCGCAGGCACCTTCTTCCGATCCGCGTTGACTCGATAACGAATCATAGTAATCTTACGTATGAAACTCCAATGACTATGGATCGAAAGCAGGAATGGGATGGGCGAGGAGGTCGGACGGGTCTTCGACATCCAGAAGTTCTCCCTGCACGACGGCCCCGGGATCCGCACGGTGGTCTTCCTCAAGGGCTGCCCGATGGGCTGCGCCTGGTGCTCCAACCCGAACTCGCGCAAGCTCCAGGTGCTGCAGCTGCGGGACGCGAACGACCCGGCCGTCCTCGTCCCCGACAGCCGCGACTACACCCTCGACGAGGTGATCCGGATCTGCCTGCAGGATCTCCCCTTCTACGAGGAATCCGGCGGCGGCGTCACCCTCTCCGGCGGCGAGGCGCTGGTGCAGCACCGCTTCACCACCCGGCTGCTGCGCGAGCTGAAGGCCAAGGGCGTCCACACCGCGATCGAGACCACCGGCTACGCCGCGCCCGCGATCTTCCGGAGGGTGCTCGACCAGGCCGATCTGCTGATCATCGACGTGAAGCACCACGACCGCCGGCTCCATCAGCAGTGGACGACGGTGAGCAACGAGCTGCCGCTCCGCAACCTGGCCACCGCGATCGAGGCCGGCGGCCCGGTCCTGGTCCGGATCCCGGTGATCCCGGGCGTCAACGACTCCCTGGACGATGCGGCGGCCTTCGCCGGGCTGCTCGGCCCGCTGGGGGTGAGGGAGGTCCAGCTTCTCCCCTTCCACCAGTTCGGCGAGCGCAAGTACGAGCTGCTCGGCTGGGAGTACCGGATGGACGGCGTCCCCGCCTTGCACGACGAGGATCTGGCCGACTTCCAGCGGGTGCTGTGCGAGCAGGGCGTCCGGGCCCGCCTGTGACCGACCTGACCCAACCCCCAGCGGGCACGCGGCCGGCCTCCCTATACTTTCGACTGAACCCATCCGGCCCGGCGGTTGCCGGTTGACAAGGCCTGATGCACTTCACTGAGGAAGGACTCCCCCGGAATGTCGACCCAGCCCCCCGGCGAACCGCCCGTGCCGACCCCGGAGCCCGACGGTGCCGTGGCGATCGGCATCGACATCGGCGGCACCGGGATCAAGGGCGCCCCGGTCGAACTGGCCACCGGGCGGCTGACCACCGAGCGCCACTACATCGCCACGCCGCAGCCGGCGACCCCGGCCGCGGTCGCCGCCGCCGTGCGGCAGATGCGCGAGCACTTCTCCGCGGTGCCGGCCGAGGCCCCGATCGGGGTGACCATTCCGGCCGTGGTGCGCGGCGGGATCGTCCGGACGGCCGCCAACATCGACTCCGCCTGGATCGGCACCGACGGCGACCGCCTGTTCCGCGATGCGCTGGGCCGTCCGGCGGCCCTGTTGAACGACGCCGACGCCGCCGGGCTGGCCGAGATGAGACTCGGCGCCGGTCGCGGCCATAACGGGGTGGTGCTGGTGATCACCCTCGGCACCGGGATCGGCTCGGCGCTGTTCTCCGGCGGGCACCTGGTGCCGAACACCGAACTGGGCCACCTCACCATCGACGGCTTCGACTGCTGCCCCTGGGCCTCCGCCGCCGCCCGGGTGCGGGAGAACCTCTCCTGGGCGCAGTGGGTCTCCCGGCTGCAGGAATACCTGGGCTACGCCGAGAGCCTGCTCTGGCCCGACCTGATCATCATCGGCGGTGGGATCAGCCAGGACGCCGACCGGTTCCTCCCGCTGCTGCAGCTCGATGCCCCGGTGGTCCGCGCCGAGATGGGCAACGACAGCGGCCTGATCGGCGCCGCCTTCGAGGCGGGGGCTGCCGTCGCGGTCTGATCCGGGCTCTCCCCTTGTCGAGGCCTGCTGCCGTACCCTGCTGGCATGGCGGAGAACAAGACCCAGCCCACCACTGCCAGCGTGTCCGACTTCCTAGCCGGCCTCACCCCGGCCCGCCGCGCGGAGGCCGACACCCTGATCGACCTGATGCGCGGGATCTCGGGCCTCGAGCCGGTGCTCTGGGGGCCGAGCATCATCGGCTTCGGCTCCCAGCACTACCGCTACGACAGCGGGCGCGAGGGCGACATGCCGCTGCTCGGCTTCAGCCCGCGCAAGGCCAGGCTGACCATCTACTTCTCCGAGGGCTTCGACCGCTACGCCGAGCAGCTGGAGACGCTGGGCAAGCACAGCACCAGCGTCTCCTGCCTCTACGCGAACAAGCTCACCGACATCGATCTGGACGTGCTCCGCGGCATGCTGGAGGCCTCCCACCGGCTGGGAGCCAACCCCTAGCCCGCCCGGCTTAACTGTGGGCCCGTCACTGGTCGCGGACCCGGCAGAGGATCTCGCCGTGCAGCACCGAGAACCAGCCGTCCGGCTCGGCCGCCCAGGCCAGCCAGCCCCGCGCGATCTCGTCGAGGTCGGCGGTGGACGCCAGGCCGGCCGCCACCAGTTGCCGGGCGATCGCCGAGGTGGTCATCCGCTCGGCCCATAGTTCGCCCCACCACCGCCGGTCCTCCGGGGTGGCGTAGCACCAGGTGCTCGAGGACGCGGTGATCCCGGTGAACCCCGCCTGGTGCGCCCAGGCGAGCAGCCGTCGTCCGGCATCGGGTTCGCCGCCGTTGGCGCGGGCGATCGTCCGGTAGAGCTCCAGCCAGCGATCCAGTTCCGGCAACCGGGGGTACCAGGCGAACCCGGCGTAGTCGCTGTCCCGCACCGCGACGATGCCGCCCGGGCTGGCCACCCGCCGTAGTTCGGTCAGCGCCAGCACCGGGTCGGCCACGTGCTGCAGCACCTGGTGGGCATGCACCACGTCGAACGAACCGTCCGGGTAGCCGAGCCGATGGACGTCCTGGACGTCGAAGTTCACGTTCGTCAGTCCGCGTCCGGCGATCTCCTGCCGGGACAGCGCCAGCACCTCCTCGCTGATCTCGGTCGCGGTGACCGAGCCGACCAGTTCGGCGAGATCGGCGGTGATCGTGCCGGGCCCGGCGCCCACGTCCAGCAGCGTCAGGCCGCGATCCAGGTGCGGCAGCAGATAGCCGGCCGAGTTGACCGCGGTGCGCCAGCGGTGCGAACGCAGCACCGACTCGTGATGACCGTGGGTGTAGGTAGCCATGGCGTCCTCCTCGGCCACCCATCATCGCGGCTCGCCGGTTCCACCGGCCTGCGGTCTCGCCTGGCCGACCCCAGCTGTGCTACTGTATTAGTGTCTTAATACAGGGGGGCACACCATGGACTTCGATCCGGGCCAGCCGATCTGGCTCCAGTTGGTTCGCGAGTTCACCCGCCGGATCGCCACCGGCGAGTGGCCGGCCGGGCAGCGGGTGCCCAGCGTCCGTGACCTGGCCGCCGAACTCGGCGTCAATCCCAACACCGTCCAGCGCGCGCTCGCCGAACTGGAACGCACCCGGCTGGCCGTCGCCGAACGCACCGCCGGCCGCTTCGTCACCACCGACACCTCCCTGATCACCGCCGCCCAGCTCGATCTCGCCCAGGCGGCGACCGACAGCTACGTCGCCGCCGCCCGCGGGCTGCGACTCGACCAGGACGCAGCCCTCGCCCTGGTCGCCCGGCGCTGGCCGCTGGGCTCCCCCACCTACCCCGTCACCGCTATTGGAGAGAACCGATGAGCACCGCCCTGGAGATCCGCAGGCTCAGCCGCCGCTACGGCACCGTCCCGGCCCTGGAGGATCTCAGCCTCACCCTGGACGCCGGCCGGATCGTCGCCCTGTTCGGCGAGAACGGCTCGGGCAAGACCACCCTGCTGAAGATCGTCGCCGGTCTGCTGGCCGAGTACACCGGCGAGGTCCTGATCCACGGCCGGCCGCCCGGCCCGGCGACCAAGGCGATGGTCTCCTTCCTGCCCGATGAGAGCTTCCTGCCCGACGCGCTCTCCAGCCGGGGCGCGGTGACCATGTTCGACGACTTCTTCGCCGACTTCGACGCCGGACGGGCCAGCGCGCTGATCGCCGGCTTCGAGATCGATCCGGAGCGTCCGCTCAAGTCGCTGTCCAAGGGCCAACGGGAGAAGGTGCAGCTGGCCCTGGCGATGAGCCGCCGGGCCCGTCTCTACCTGCTGGACGAGCCGATCTCCGGCGTCGACCCGGCCGCCCGGGAGACCATCCTGAGCACCATCCTCACCCAGTACGACCCCGAGGCGCTGGTGGTCATCTCGACCCACCTGATCGCCGACATCGAGCCGGTTGCAGATGCCGCGGTCTTCCTCCGGGCCGGGCGGGTCCTGCTGGCCGGCGACGCCGACGACCTGCGCGCCCAGCACGGCATGAGCCTCGACAAGCTGTTCCGTTCCGCCTATCAGACCCCCGTCAGGAGCTGACCATGTACGCCGCCCTACTCAAGCACGAAGCCCGGCTCCAGACCCGCGCCCTCGCCTCCTTCCTGGGGGTCTCGCTCGCGGTCTACGCCAGCGGCCTCGTCCTGATGCTGCTGAACCTCCCGGTGCTCTCCAGCGTGGGCAGCGTGGTCGCGGTGGTCGCCTGCCTGCTGCTGGCGATCAGCGTCCCGGCCCTGCTGGTGCAGCGGTACTACGCCTCGATGTACGGCCGCGAGGGCTACCTGACCCACGCCATCCCGGCCAGGCACACCACGCTCTACGCGGCCAAGTTCAGCTGGGCCCTGGCGGTCTGGCTGGGGTCGATCGTGGGGGTGCTGGGGATGGCCCTCGGCTTCGTCCTGACCCAGGCCGTCGCCGGCGGCGGCACGGTGGCGGACGGCTGGTCAGTCCTCACCGGGGCGCTGGCCGGCGTTCCGGCCGGGCCGGTGGTGTTCTTCGTGGGATGCTCCCTGGTCGGCATCGTGATCTATGTCGCCCAGGTCGGCTGGATCGTCACCTTCGGCATGGAGGAGCGCTTCCGTTCCCTCGGCCTGGGCGGGCCGGTCCTGGTCTGGTTCCTCAGCTACGCGGTCCTGCAGGTGCTGGCCCTGCTGGCCATGGTGGCGATCCCGCTCGGCATCAGCCTCGACTTCAGCCACCTGGTCTTCGCCAGCTTCCTGGCCGAGCTGCCGGCGGCGTTCGAAGGCACGGATCCGTCCTTCGTCCCGCTCGGCTGGCTGCCGATGCTGCTCGCCACGCTGCCGGTCTACGTCGTCTGGACGCTGCGGTCGCTCAGGAACCACACGTCCCTGCGCTGAGGGCCACGGTGCGACTGTCAGCGGGACGGCGTACCGTCGGGTGATGACCACGATCACGATCGAACCGGCCACCACCGAGCGCTTCGAGGACGTGCAGCACGCCCTCTCCGGCGGCGGCGACGGCCGAGGCTGCCAGTGCCAGTGGTGGATGATCACCAACGCCGAGTGGGAGCGCACCAGCCAGCCGCAGCGGCGGGAGCTGCTCCGGACGGAGCTCGCTGACGGCCCGGCGCCCGCCCTGCTCGCCTACGCCGACGGCGAGGCCGTGGGGTTCGTCCGGGTCGGTCCCCGGACCGGCCACCTCCGGCTCGCCCGCACCCGGACGATCGCCCCGCACTCCCCCGAGCCCTGGGACGACCCGGCGGTCTGGACGGTGAGCTGCTTCGTCGTCCGCCGGGAACACCGCAACCAGGGACTGAACGCCCGCCTGCTGGCCGCCGCGGTGGAGCATGCCAGACGGTACGGCGCCCGGACGATCGAGGCCTATCCGATCGACACCACGGTGGGCAAGCAGCGCTCGAACGACCTCTTCCACGGCGTCCTGTCGGTCTTCCTGGCCGCCGGCTTCCGCGAGGTGGCCCGCCCCAAGCCGCAGCTGGCCATCGTCGAACTCGAGCTCGGCTGAGGTCGGCTCAGGCCACCGGCCCGAGCAGGTCGAGCAACCAGCCGGCCGGTCGTACCGCCGCGCCGGCTTCCGCCACCCGGCCGGCCAGGCCGCGGTCGCTGGTCACCACCAGCACCGTTCGCCCGGCGTCGCACAGCCGCTCCGCCTCCGCCGCGATGGTGTCGTCCCCCGCGCCCTCCGCTCGGATCACCGCGATCCCAGGCTGATCGGCCGCCCCGCGGGCCCTGCCCTCGACCACGACGGTCCATCCTGGGAACCAGACCTGCTCGGCGAGCTCCAGGGCGGCCGCCGGCACACCCCGTCCGGCGAGTCCGGCGATCCGGCCCAGCAGCCGCTGGGTGGCGCCGACCCTGTCCCGCCACCAGCCGTCCGGCACCGAGCCCACCACGTTCGCCGCGTCCACCACGACCGCCGGCCGCACGGCCAGCGCGGGCCGCAGGTGCTCCCAGGCCGCCGCGAACCCCGGATGCAGTGGACGGTCGGCGACCAGGTCGACCGGCACCCATTCCAGGGCGTGGCTCTCCGGGTCGCTGATCGTCGGCTCGAACGGTTCGACCACCTCGCCGACCAGCGTGGTGTACGACCAGTACCCGAGATCGAGCAGGCTCACCAGCCACGGACGGATGCCGCCCTGCGGCACCCCGGCCTCCTCGGCCGCCTCCCGTAGCGCTCCGGCCACCGCCGGCTCCCCCTGGTGCAGCGCTCCGCCGGGTACGCCCCAGGTGTCGCCGAAGTGGCTCCACGACACCCGGTGCTGCAGCAGGACGCCCCGCGCCGGATCGACCGCGAGCAGCCCTGCCGCGCCGAACCGTCCCCAGTACCGGGTGCCGTCCGGAGCCTCCACCCAGGCGTCGCCGGGATCGCGCGGCCCGGACGGCCGCCTGGGTTCGCCCGGCGCGACAGGATGGATGGTCACCCGCTCACCCTGCCACACCTCGCCCGGCCGGCGGCCGGCCGCCCGGGTCAGTGCGGGTGGTTGGCCAGCAGCCGGCGGTCCGGGTCGACGAGGTCGCGTACCGCCTGCAGCCGCCACCACGACTGCGTCGGGTAGCCGGCGGCCACCTCGACGGCGTTGTCGTCGAAGTTCAGGTAGCGCTCCCGGCTGGCCCACGGGGCCAGCGCGGCGGCCCCGCGGGCGGCGTCCGCCCACCCGCGCCC